>NZ_JAGDED010000029.1:0-1487 GCF_040148765.1 Sulfitobacter sp. NFXS29 | reverse complement strand
CGCCTGACCCTTTAGGAGCCTGACCACCGGAGAAAACCTCCATTGTCACGCCCAAGTCGGGCAAGAATGCCAGCGCTTCAAGCAGCCCTCCAGATAGGGGCTTATTGCGTATTGCGCCTTGGTTCTGATAGCGCAGCCAATCAGCTTCCATATCAAGCCTGCCCCTTTGGTTTGGCCCCGGCCAAGTTGCCTAAGACGGAAAACAAGCCTCCGCCTGCAAAGGCCTGCCCCGACCGGCCCGCACCTCCGCCATCAAACATATCTGCGAGGCCGTTATAGTCCCTGAGACGGGGACGACCGGTCTGAGAATGATGCCTCGGCCTAAAGCCTTGCCCGAACATCTGTCCAAAGCTGGTTGGCTGGCTGTCGCCGCGCAGTCGCGCCAATACTTGCTGCATATGCTGCGCCCGTTGCTGTTCGGCCCATTGCTGGCGGTAATCGCTTTCGGCGCGCATGTGGTTACCAAAGGTGCTGAGAATGCCCCCTCCAGTGAATGACGGCCCTTCGGCACCAACGCCGCCCCCGTTGATCATATCAGTGAAGTTTTTGTATCTCGCCCGTTCCATTCGCCTACCTCTTTTCGTCCATTTCTCTGCCTTGCATCACCCATCTGAGGGGATCAAAACTGCTTACTGAATCTTACCATAATTCACCGCAAACCCCAATGAAATAAGGCTAAATCACTCAGTAAAGTCGATGCTGATACCCGCCTCTGCGGCAACCAAGACACACCTGGATTTGAACTCCTCGTCGGTTTCGTTTTCCAACCGACTGGCGGACCAACCCCGCCCAAATGCGGTCGCGATTTGAGGCTTACCTTTGCCGTCGGGAGCCGGTCGGTAGGTGCTATGCCAGATGTAGACATTCTCACGGTACGAGCCGTCCTTGCGCTCCAATTCGGCCACGCGGTTTTGTTGCTTCTGAAAGGTCATTTACTTGTCTCCAATGCCGTGATCCGGCGTTCAATTTCTGTAGTTTCCAAAGTGCGCCGGAACTGCTCGACCACTGCCATGACAGACGCGGCCTCCAGTGGAGTTACCTCGCCATCGGCGATAGCCTTGAGGATGGCCCGTCCGGCCTTAGCAGCATCCTCTGCCGTTTCGATGTTCGGCAGGTCGAAAGAGACCGGGGCATCCTTGCGAGCCGGGGCGATCCGGTCGAGGCAAAGGCGTAGAGCCATCACATCGCCGTCTAGCGCCTTATCAATGGCTGCTTGGGTCAATGCCTCCTGCTGGCCCTCCAGCATCGCCTCAATAGCCTGTGTGACCTTGTGGCGTGCGCCTCGTGGTCTGCCGGGATTGCCGGGGGCAAATGTACCGTCCGGATTGCGCTCATCCGTTTTCGCGCCGTTGTTACGGTTGCCGCTCTTGCTCATATCGCATGCCCTTTCTGAGAATGTTTTTGCTGCTGAGACAGGTCGGTTTGCGTCACCACCTCGCGTGAACCAACTGAGCGCGTGACCACCCCCTCCCCCCCTTTAGGGGGAG
>NZ_JAGDED010000028.1:0-1647 GCF_040148765.1 Sulfitobacter sp. NFXS29 | reverse complement strand
AACACGCGCGAGCGGTTGGCGTTGGCTTATGTCGCGCTGCGGGCCTTGCCGACGCACCATGCTCGGTCTGCGGCGGAAACAGCTATCAGCGCTGGTGCGGGTCAGCCCATCAGCCCCTTATTCAACCACATGGATGAGGCGGCATTCTGGGCCGATATGGCTGCACCAGATGAGCGGGAGGCCTATTGCCTCGCTAGCTTCAAGGCGATGCCATACGAGCGCCAAGCGGCGTTCCTCGACTTTGTACAGGGGAGGCTGGCAGCTTGATGCGCGATTTCACAGCAATGGCAGTGCAACTGGATCAGCACCGGGCGGAACACCCGACCGGAGCCGACCGCTTGCCGACGCCTTTCATCTGGCAGGACCCTAATAGCCTGCCTCGCCGCCCTTGGGTCTATGGGCGGCACCTTCTGCGCAAGCAGGTCGCCGTGACCGTCGCACCCGGTGGCGTGGGTAAGTCCTCTCTGACCATCGTTGAGGGGCTGGCTATGGTCTCTGAGCGTGAGTTGCTGGGGGAGTGGACAGCCAAAGGCTTGAACGTTTGGCTCTACAACCTCGAAGACCCGCGCGACGAGATGAACCTACGGATCACAGCAGCCATGCAACACCATGACGTGCAGCCGGATGAGGTCGAGGGGCGGCTGTTCGTTGATACCGGGCGCGAACGCGAGCTTTGCACGGCGGTGCAGTCCCGCGAGGGCGTCGTCATCGTGAAGCCTGAAATCGAAGCGCTGGCGCGAGAAATCGCCGAGCGCCAGATTGACGTGATGGTTGTTGACCCGTTCGTCTCCTCCCACCAGGCGGGCGAGAACGACAACGTCGCCATTGATCTCATCGCCAAAGAGTGGGCGCGACTGGCGGACCGGTGCAACTGTGCGATTGAGTTAGTTCACCATACCCGCAAGACCAACGGCGTAGAGGCGACCACAGAAGACAGCAGGGGCGGCTCTGCGCTCTTGGCGGCAGCAAGGTCGGGGCGTGTCCTCAACCGCATGACGGCGGACGAGCGGGAGCAGGCTGGCATTCAACCCGACGACCTCACCACCTATTTCACGGTGACCCGCGACAAGTCCAACCTCGCTCCCGTCGGCAAGCGCACATGGCGGCGTATGGTCTCCGTAGAGCTGGCGAACGGCGAAAGCGTCGGCGTGGCTGAGGTCTGGGAATGGCCTGATACCTTCGACGGGTTCACCAGCAAGGATCTTCTGGCCGTTCAGCATGCCATAGAAGGCAAGCACCCGCGCTACTCAGATCAGTCGGGCAAAGATTGGGCCGGGGTGATCGTCGCTGATGTGCTGAGGCTGGACGCTGCGAGGGACAAGCGCCGGATCAAAAGGATGATCGAGGCTTGGCTACATTCGGGTGCGCTGATGAAAGGCACCAAAATCGGCCCGATCAGAAAGCCAGTTCCGACGATTGAGGTCGGCGAGTGGGCTACCGAATGATGTGCGTCACCACCCCCAAAAAGCAGGTGACGCAAGGTGACGCAAACACCCCCCAAAACCACTGCGTCACCACCCCTCCCCCTAAAGGGGGGGAGGGGGTGGTCACGCGCTCAGTTGGTTCACGCGAGGTGGTGACGCAAACCGACCTGTCTCAGCAGCAAAAACATTCTCAGAAAGGGCATGCGATATGAGCAAGAGCGGC
>NZ_JAGDED010000027.1:0-2005 GCF_040148765.1 Sulfitobacter sp. NFXS29 | reverse complement strand
GCGATGCGGTCTTGTCGATCCGCTGTCATGTTGGGGAACATGGCCCCCAAGATTCCAGACGCTTTTTCAGGTTGGTATTCGTTCATGATATGCCTCGAAAGGTTGTCGCGCTCAGCACCGCCCATGACAGCGGGGGTGCCGCCGCTCGCGGGATAAGCGCTCGGTGTCTTGCCGATTGCTGCCATGGCGTCATTCGCGATGGCTTTGTCTTCATTTGGGTTGTGGATATGCCCCGGTTGACCGTGGGCTGCTTCGCGCAGCCAGCCGGGTGCGTTTGTGCCCTTGCCGCCTGCACCCCATACGGCTTCCGGGCCAAAGCCGATGTGCATAGAACCCGGCTGCATATAGCCGTCGCCCGCGCCGAACCCCGTCACGCCGTTGGCCTTCGCTCGGCTCACGATTTGTTGGAACAGCGGCTGGTCGTCCGGATTGCTCCAATCCAGTTTGCGCCCGTCTTTGTAAAAGAACGCATCGGCAGCGTTGCCATGATCGTGGCGCGTTGAACCGGTGCGTGAGCCGCCTGACCCTTTAGGAGCCTGACCACCGGAGAAAACCTCCATTGTCACGCCCAAGTCGGGCAAGAATGCCAGCGCTTCAAGCAGCCCTCCAGATAGGGGCTTATTGCGTATTGCGCCTTGGTTCTGGTAGCGCAGCCAATCAACTTCCATATCAAGCCTGCCCCTTCGGTTTGGCCCCGGCCATGTTGCCTAAGACGGAGAACAAGCCTCCGCCTGCAAAGGCCTGCCCCGACCGGCCCGCACCTCCGCCATCAAACATATCTCCAAGGCCGTTATAGTCCCTGAGACGGGGACGACCGGTCTGAGAATGATGCCTCGGCCTGAAGCCTTGCCCGAACATCTGTCCAAAGCTGGTTGGCTGGCTGTCGCCGCGCAGTTGCGCCAATACTTGCTGCATATGCTGCGCCCGTTGCTGTTCGGCCCACTGCTGGCGGTAATCACTCTCGGCGCGCATGTGGTTACCAAAGGTGCTGAGAATGCCCCCTCCAGTGAATGACGGCCCTTCGGCACCAACGCCGCCGCCGTTGATCATATCAGTAAAGTTTTTGTATCTCGCCTGTTCCATTCGCCTACCTCTTTTCGTCCATTTCTCTGCCTTGCCTCACCCATCTAAGGGGATCAAAACTGCTTGCTGAATCTTACCATAATTCGCCACCAAACCCCAATAAAATAAGGCTATATTACTCACTAAAGTCGATGCTGGCACCCGCCTCTGCGGCAACCAAGACACACCTGATTTTGAACTCCTCGTCGGTTTCGTTTTCCAACCGACTGGCGGACCAACCTCGGCCAAATGCGGAGGCGATATGCGGCTCACCCTCGCCCTCGCGAGCAGGTTGATAGATACTATGCCAAATGTAGACGTTCTCGCCGTGCGCGCTGTCCTTGCGCTCTAGCTCGGCTACGCGGTTCTGTTGCTTCTGAGATGTCATTTGCTTGTCTCCAATGCCGTGATCCGGCGTTCAATTTCTGTGGTTTCCAAAGTGCGCCGGAACTGCTCGACCACTGCCATGACAGACGCGGCCTCCAGCGGGGTCACCTCGCCATCGGCGATAGCCTTGAGGATGGCCCGTCCGGCCTTGGCAGCATCCTCTGCCGTTTCGATGTTCGGCAGGTCGAATGAAACCGGGGCATCCTTGCGAGCAGGCGCAATGCGGTCGAGGCAAAGGCGTAGAGCCGTCACATCGCCTTCCAGCGCCTTATCGATGGCTGCTTGGGTCAATGCCTCCTGCTGGCCCTCCAGCATCGCCTCAATAGCCTGTGTGACCTTGTGGCGCGCGCCTCGTGGCCTGCCGGGATTGCCGGGGGCAAATGTACCGTCCGGATTGCGCTCATCCGTTTTCGCGCCGTTGTTACGGTCGCCGCTCTTGCTCATATCGCATGCCCTTTCTGAGAATGTTTTTGCTGCTGAGACAGGTCGGTTTGCGTCACCACCTCGCGTGAACCAACTGAGCGCGTGACCACCCCCTCCCCCCCTTTAGGGGGAG
>NZ_JAGDED010000026.1:0-2277 GCF_040148765.1 Sulfitobacter sp. NFXS29 | reverse complement strand
TCATGGGCGGTGCTGAGCGCGACAACCTTTCGAGGCATATCATGAACGAATACCAACCTGAAAAAGCGTCTGGAATCTTGGGGGCCATGTTCCCCAACATGACAGCGGATCGACAAGACCGCATCGCACTAGCGTTGTCGGGCCTTTCAATGAACCCAAACCTTGCACTGCAATCCGCCGTTAGGGATCGGATGCAGGAACGCTCAGAGCGCCGCAAAGACTGGATGTCTGAGCGGAAGGACTACAATCAAAGGAATGTCACGATTGACGCCCTGCGCGACGCTGGGGTGTCGGAGAACGACTTACAAATGGCCAGAGCAAACCCGGACTACATGCGGGCATTGCTATCTCAAGTAGCGCAGAACCGCATGGGCAAAGCCAAGACGCCCACGCCGTACTCCGAACAAGCCAAGATCATGTCGGACCTGCGGAATGGGCTGATCACCAAAGAGCAGGCCAACGCGGCTCTGACAGGGGGCGGTGACAGCACCGAGGCAGACCGTGAGATTGACCGTCTTGAGAGCATTGGCATTCCGCGCGATGTGGCTATCCGGATCAAGGAGGGTGTGTACAAGACATCCGTAGACCCGGTCACACGTGAAGTTACAGTCATCGACCTCTCGTCGGGGCAGCCCGTTTATAAGACCGACGAAGCCGCGCCAACAGCGCCAATGACAACCGAACCCGCCCCGGCGCAGTCTGGTCCTGATGCGAGCGATGCCTTTGGCCTTGAAGGGACGATCAAAGGAGGCATCAACTCGGTGTCTGACTTTGTCGGAATGGGAGTGCCGTTCGAAGGTGTGAAGGAAACGCAGTCTGACTTTGCAGTACTGCGTGAGAACTTGGTTAATGACATCACGCAGGGCT
Source organism: Sulfitobacter sp. NFXS29 (assembly GCF_040148765.1). Taxonomy (NCBI): domain Bacteria; kingdom Pseudomonadati; phylum Pseudomonadota; class Alphaproteobacteria; order Rhodobacterales; family Roseobacteraceae; genus Sulfitobacter; species Sulfitobacter sp. NFXS29. The sequence continues at coordinate 1,410 of NZ_JAGDED010000026.1, read as the reverse complement.
ACGGGCAGCGGGTGCCAAGTTGGCTGATGCAGAACATTCAAAACCTCACGCCAAAAACTGGGGCGTTCTCAGGCCCAGAGGACGCTCAGTCTAAACTTGGCGCACTTGAGCGCAGCTTCCAGCAAGAACTCACGACGATCCGCCAGCAGCTTGGCGGGCCTATCTCTCCGCAACAACGTCAGGTCCTGACCTACCGTGAGGCGGCACTCAATGCAGCCATCGGGAAGGTAACAGGAGCGTTAGGCCGGTTCGGGGCTGACAATGGCGGCAATAAGACAAGCAGTGGCGTAACCTGGAGGATCGAACAGTGAGCGAGATTACCCTCAATATTGAAGGACAGCGCGTAAAGGTTGATGCGGGGTTCATCGACCTCTCTCCGGAGCAGCAAGAGGCAACGGTTGAAGAGATAGCTGCATCTCTAGGGCCAAAGGACGATTCCGGTCTGATGGGACAGCTAAACCAAGGTATCGCCAACAGTGCGGGCGGCATCATCGACTTCATCAACCCGTTTGATAAGCCCCATACCCTCAACCCCTTCAGCGGAGGCACCGGATCAGCCAAATCCGGCATTGAGGCGAGCATGGATGCCATCGGGGTAAACCGGGCCACGTCTGAGCCTGATACGCTGATGGAAAACTTCGCACGTGGCGCAGGTGAAGCGGCTGGAGCTGCGCCGGTTGGCGGGGCCGTCGCAAAGGCATTGTCAGGCGCGGGTGGCATCCTCGGCAGCATCGCGGATGATGCTTCGCAAGCGATGAATACGACGCGCGGCGTTGTCTCAGAAATGTTTGCCGGAGGCGGCGCACAGGCTGGCGCGGGGTTGGCAGAAGACGCGGGCGCGCCTGAGTGGGCGCAGCAGACGGCGGCTATCGCAGGCGGTGCAGGCATGGGGGCAATCCCCGGCGCGGTCCGGTCTACACCAAGCGCTATCGGCGCGCGCAAGCTTGCCAGTGCGGTGAAGACTGCCGCGATGCCCTACACCAAAGCAGGCGGGCAGGAGGTCGCAAGGCAACGGATGCAGGAGCTTGCGGGCGGTCCTGACCGGGCAGCAGAGTTGGCACGGCGCGTAGGCCCTACCGAAATCGGTCTAACACCAGCACAGCAGACCGGGGATCAAAACCTGCTAGGGCTGGAGCAAGAGGCCATGCGCCGCAATCCGAACCTGCGCGCACGAATTGAGCAGCAAGCCGATCAAGGTAAGGAAATTGCGGCCCGAAACATTCGCGGCATGGGTGGTGATCCTGCGGACACACAAGCGTTCTTCAATGAGCGCCGCAAGACATGGCGTGAAAATATCGTCGGCATGGTGGATCGCGCCACAGACGGCGCGCTGCGGCCCACAGCCAAAAACAGCGAGATGATCAACAGCCAAGAGGTGTCGGACAGAATCAAAGCCGCACAGGAGGCCGC
>NZ_JAGDED010000025.1:0-2496 GCF_040148765.1 Sulfitobacter sp. NFXS29 | reverse complement strand
TGTTGATTGTCACTGAGAACTGACCCGGTAGCCCCATAAATTGTCACTGAGAATTGACCCATGTGAACACACTTCCCCGACGGTTTTGGTTGGGGGGATTTGGAGTGATCGACATGGGATTTTTGAGTGTCATTCGACGCTGGGCATTGCGTGACAAAATGCCAATCAGGGAGATTGCCCGGCGTACGGGTTTGTCTCGGAACACGGTAAAGAAGTATCTGCGTGAAGGTGCGGTGGAACCGCAGTTCAAGACGCCTAAGCGTCCAAGCAAGCTGGATCCCTATGCGGATCGGCTGTCAGCCTGGCTTTTAATTCAGACGCGGAAGGCACGCAAAGAGCGGCGGACAGTGAAGCACATGCATGCTGATCTGGTGAAGCTGGGATATGATGGCTCCTATGAACGCGTAGCAGCTTTCGCCCGGGCATGGCGTGAAGATCGGCATCGAGCGGAACAGACGACGGGGCGCGGCACCTACGTGCCTTTGGTGTTCGCGCCCGGCGAAGCCTTCCAATTCGACTGGAGCGAGGACTGGGCCAACATCGGCGGTGAGCGCGTCAAACTTCAGGTCGCTCATATCAAACTGTCACACAGCCGCGCTTTCTTGGTTCGGGCCTACCCGCTGCAAACGCACGAGATGCTGTTTGACGCCCACTGGCATGCATTCCGCGTCTTCGGCGGCGTGCCTGGTCGCGGGATCTATGACAATATGAAGACCGCCGTTGATCGTGTGGGCAAAGGCAAGCAGCGGGACGTCAATGCACGCTTCAAGGCTATGGCCAGCCACTACGTGTTTGAGCCCGAGTTCTGCAATCCAGCCGCAGGTTGGGAGAAAGGCCAGGTTGAGAAGAACGTGCAGGATGCGCGCAACCGCATGTGGCAGGTCATGCCGGTCTGCGCCGATCTGGCAGAGCTGAACCAATGGCTTGAAGATCGCTGTATCGCCCTTTGGACAGAGACGCCGCACAAGGCTTTGCCGGGGACCATCGCTGACGTGTGGCAGGCCGAGAAGCCTACGTTGATGGCACTGCCGCCGGCATTCGATGGCTTTATCGAACACAGTAAGCGTGTGTCACCCACATGCCTGATCACGTTCGAACGCAATCGCTACAGCGTTCCCGCCAGCTTTGCGAACCGACGTGTCAGTTTGCATGTCTATCCCGAACGGCTGGTCGTGGTCGCTGAAGGGCAAACGGTTTGCAAGCATGCGCGGATCATCGAGCGGTCTCATCGAAAGCCCGGCAAGGTCATCTATGACTGGCGCCACTATCTCGCTGTTATCCAACGCAAACCGGGCGCACTTCGGAATGGTGCGCCGTTCACGGAGATGCCGGATGCCTTCCGGCAACTTCAGGATCACATGCTGCGTAAAGAAGGCGGTGACCGAGAGATGGTCGACATTCTGTCTCTGGTCCTTCAGCACAACGAAGAGGACGTTTTGTGCGCAGTGGAGCTGGCACTTGAAGCGGGCGTCCCCACCAAGACGCACATCCTGAACCTGTTGCATCGATTGATCGACCGCAGACCGACAGATCACCCCGAGGTCGATCCGCCGGACGCACTGGCATTGCAGACAACGCCAGAGGCCAACGTCGATCGCTATGACGGGTTGCGACAGACTGAGGAGAAGCGCCATGCGTCATGACCCAGCAGGAGCCTCTATCGTGATCATGCTACGCAGTCTCAAGCTGTACGGCATGGCAAATGCGATTGAAGACTTGGTCGCCCAGGGCGCGCCAGCGTTCGAAGCTGCCACACCAATGCTGTCACAGCTGCTCAAGGCCGAGATCGCCGAACGCGAGGTACGGTCCATCGCCTACCACACGAAAATCGCCCGCTTCCCCGCATACAAAGATCTGACGGGCTTCGACTTTGCATCGAGTGAGATCAACGAAGCGACAGTGCGGCAGCTACACCGATGCGAGTTTATCGAAGCGGCCGAGAATGTCGTTTTGATCGGCGGTCCCGGAACGGGCAAGAGCCACACAGCCACAGCAATCGGCGTCCAGGCCATCGAACATCACCGACGTAAGGTGCGCTTCTTCTCGACCGTGGAATTGGTCAACGCGCTGGAGCAGGAGAAGGCGCTTGGTAAGGCAGGGAAACTGGCTGAGACGCTGACGAAGGTCGACTTGGTCATTTTGGACGAACTCGGCTACCTGCCGTTCAGTTCATCTGGCGGGGCGCTGCTCTTCCACCTGCTCAGCAAGCTCTACGAGCGCACCAGCGTCATCATAACCACAAACCTCAGCTTCTCAGAATGGGCGCAGGTCTTCGGGGATGCAAAGATGACAACCGCGCTCCTCGATAGGCTGACCCACCGCTGCCACATCCTCGAAACCGGAAACGACAGCTACCGCTACAAGGCCAGCGCTGAGGCTGCAAAGAAAACACGAAAGGAGGCCAAAACATTGACCGCGTCATAAACCACGACGCATAACTGAGGGTGGGTCAAATCTCGGTGAAAATACCGGGTCAGTTCTCAGTGACAATCAACA
>NZ_JAGDED010000024.1:0-5751 GCF_040148765.1 Sulfitobacter sp. NFXS29 | reverse complement strand
TTTTGTCTCAACGCTGTTTGAAAATTTGATATCTGAAGAGATATGTGGGCGGTTTGGTTCATTCGATGGATCAACGTCTGTATATCGCGCTCTTAGGCTTCGGTCGATGATAGAGTGTCAGCTTCACTGTTTGGACGGCTTTCGACTACTTTGTAGTCTCAAGCACAACAAACAGAGAATGGCTTGTATCTTTCAGTAAGGGATACAGGTCGATGTGCAGAGGTTCGACGTCAAGGATAAGCTAGCAATAGCTTTTCAACTTGAGAGTTTGATCCTGGCTCAGAACGAACGCTGGCGGCAGGCCTAACACATGCAAGTCGAGCGAGACCTTCGGGTCTAGCGGCGGACGGGTTAGTAACGCGTGGGAACGTGCCCTTCTCTGCGGAATAGCCACTGGAAACGGTGAGTAATACCGCATACGCCCTTCGGGGGAAAGATTTATCGGAGAAGGATCGGCCCGCGTTAGATTAGATAGTTGGTGGGGTAATGGCCTACCAAGTCTACGATCTATAGCTGGTTTTAGAGGATGATCAGCAACACTGGGACTGAGACACGGCCCAGACTCCTACGGGAGGCAGCAGTGGGGAATCTTAGACAATGGGCGCAAGCCTGATCTAGCCATGCCGCGTGTGTGATGAAGGTCTTAGGATCGTAAAGCACTTTCGCCAGGGATGATAATGACAGTACCTGGTAAAGAAACCCCGGCTAACTCCGTGCCAGCAGCCGCGGTAATACGGAGGGGGTTAGCGTTGTTCGGAATTACTGGGCGTAAAGCGTACGTAGGCGGATCAGAAAGTAAGGGGTGAAATCCCAGGGCTCAACCCTGGAACTGCCTCTTAAACTCCTGGTCTTGAGTTCGAGAGAGGTGAGTGGAATTCCAAGTGTAGAGGTGAAATTCGTAGATATTTGGAGGAACACCAGTGGCGAAGGCGGCTCACTGGCTCGATACTGACGCTGAGGTACGAAAGTGTGGGGAGCAAACAGGATTAGATACCCTGGTAGTCCACACCGTAAACGATGAATGCCAGTCGTCGGGCAGTATACTGTTCGGTGACACACCTAACGGATTAAGCATTCCGCCTGGGGAGTACGGTCGCAAGATTAAAACTCAAAGGAATTGACGGGGGCCCGCACAAGCGGTGGAGCATGTGGTTTAATTCGAAGCAACGCGCAGAACCTTACCAACCCTTGACATCCTGTGCTAACCCGAGAGATCGGGCGTCCACTTCGGTGGCGCAGTGACAGGTGCTGCATGGCTGTCGTCAGCTCGTGTCGTGAGATGTTCGGTTAAGTCCGGCAACGAGCGCAACCCACATCCTTAGTTGCCAGCAGTTCGGCTGGGCACTCTAAGGAAACTGCCCGTGATAAGCGGGAGGAAGGTGTGGATGACGTCAAGTCCTCATGGCCCTTACGGGTTGGGCTACACACGTGCTACAATGGCAGTGACAATGGGTTAATCCCCAAAAGCTGTCTCAGTTCGGATTGGGGTCTGCAACTCGACCCCATGAAGTCGGAATCGCTAGTAATCGTGGAACAGCATGCCACGGTGAATACGTTCCCGGGCCTTGTACACACCGCCCGTCACACCATGGGAGTTGGTTCTACCCGACGGCCGTGCGCCAACCTTTCGAGGAGGCAGCGGACCACGGTAGGATCAGCGACTGGGGTGAAGTCGTAACAAGGTAGCCGTAGGGGAACCTGCGGCTGGATCACCTCCTTTCTAAGGATGTTCCTAGCCAGTTGAGCTTGCTCAACTCATGGAACACTTAGCAGGTCGGCATACAAAGCCGGCCAATATTAGAACCGAGCCGTCCTCATATCTCTTCAGAAAATAGGTCCTGCGCTGCATGCGTAGGTCTCAAAAGTTTGGGGCCTTAGCTCAGCTGGGAGAGCGCCTGATTTGCATTCAGGAGGTCAGGAGTTCGATCCTCCTAGGCTCCACCAAGCCTTTTGCAAAGCAAAAGGCGTCGCCCTGGCAGTCGTTGCGCAGCAACGATGAGAAGGGCAGCGTAACGGTCCTTAAATCTCAACCACTAAGGGCTGGTTCCTCTCGGGCCATTCCTTCGGAATGCCCTGCCGGAACGACGAGTTTTGCCTTCGGCAAAATCTCTGGGTCGGTAGCTCAGGTGGTTAGAGCGCACGCCTGATAAGCGTGAGGTCGGAGGTTCAAGTCCTCCTCGACCCACCACTCCTAACCAGAGTGACATTCGGACATATCATCAAGCACATAATCATGTGTTTGATCGTCTGTCCGCAGACGAATTGACATCGTAAAGAGAGATACTAACAACATGTTTGATCGCCCCGCGTTAGGGGATGATCTCGGTTGCTGCCCTTCGGGGCCGGTGTTTGACTGGCTGTTTCCTCGGCCTCTCAGACATATCGCGACCGAAACGAATATGTTGTCCAAGTCAAGTACACTAACCAGAGCGATGACGCGGACCTCCTGCACGGACGGTTCGCTATCTGCATCGCTCATTTGTCCAGACGATAGTCTGGGCGGGTAAAAGTATGCTTTTGATACAGGATAAGAGGATCAGTTTCTTACCAGCTTCTGATCTTCGCGCGAGACGCTAAGTCTTGCTTTTTCTGGATCAAATCAAGCGCGAAAAGGGCGTTTGGTGAATGCCTTGGCAGTAAGAGGCGATGAAAGACGTGATACTCTGCGATAAGCCATGGGGAGCTGAGAATAAGCTTTGATCCATGGATTTCTGAATGGGGCAACCCACCTGATACTTTGTTATTACTGCACTTCGGTGCAGCTAATAACTTGGTAAACCAGGTATTTTTAGGCTGAATATATAGGCTTAAAAAGGCAAACCCGGGGAACTGAAACATCTAAGTACCCGGAGGAAAGGAAATCAATATGATACTCCCCTAGTAGCGGCGAGCGAACGGGGACCAGCCGAGCCATGAGTGTGGTTAGAATGCGTTGGAATGCGCAACCAAAGTGGGTGATAGTCCCGTATAAGAAGCATGATTGGACGTATTAAGTAGGGCGGAACACGTGAAATTCTGTCTGAAGATCGGAGGACCACCTTCGAAGGCTAAGTACTCCTTACTGACCGATAGTGAACCAGTACCGTGAGGGAAAGGTGAAAAGCACCCCGACGAGGGGAGTGAAACAGTACCTGAAACCGAACGCCTACAAACAGTTGGAGGGACCTTGCGTCCTGACAGCGTACCTTTTGTATAATGGGTCATCGACTTGGTCTCACGAGCAAGCTTAAGCCGTTAGGTGTAGGCGTAGCGAAAGCGAGTCTTAATAGGGCGTTGAGTTCGTGGGATCAGACCCGAAACCGAGTGATCTAGGCATGGCCAGGTTGAAGATAAGGTAACACTTATTGGAGGACCGAACCCACATCTGTTGAAAAAGATCGGGATGAGCTGTGCCTAGGGGTGAAAGGCCAATCAAACTCGGAGATAGCTGGTTCTCTGCGAAATCTATTTAGGTAGAGCGTCGACCGAATACCCTCGGGGGTAGAGCACTGGATGGGTAATGGGGCCCCACAGGCTTACTGATCCTAACCAAACTCCGAATACCGAGGAGTACTAGTCGGCAGACACACGGCGAATGCTAACGTCCGTCGTGAAGAGGGAAACAACCCTAACCTCCAGCTAAGGCCCCTAATTCATGGCTAAGTGGGAAAGCAGGTGAGACGACCAAAACAACCAGGAGGTTGGCTTAGAAGCAGCCATCCTTTAAAGATAGCGTAACAGCTCACTGGTCTAAATAAGTTGTCTTGCGGCGAAGATGTAACGGGGCTCAAGCCATGAGCCGAAGCTGAGGATGCATTTATTGCATGGTAGCAGAGCGTAGTGTGACATAGTTCCATGTGTCCTTACCTACTTAGGTAGGATTGGACACAAGGAGCTTTCTGTGAAGCTGGCGCGTGAGCGATCCGGTGGAGAGATCACTAGTGAGAATGATGACATGAGTAGCGACAAAGAGTGTGAGAGACACTCTCGCCGAAAGTCCAAGGGTTCCTGCTTAAAGCTAATCTGAGCAGGGTAAGCCGACCCCTAAGGCGAGGCCGAAAGGCGTAGTCGATGGGAACCAGGTTAATATTCCTGGGCCAGATGGAAGTGACGGATCTCGAGGGTAGTTCATCCTTATCGGATTGAATGGGCTGCTTAGAGGTCCCTGGAAATAGCTCCATCGCTAGATCGTACCCTAAACCGACACAGGTGGACAGGTAGAGAATACCAAGGCGCTTGAGAGAACTATGTTGAAGGAACTCGGCAAAATACCTCCGTAAGTTCGCGAGAAGGAGGCCCGGTTTCTAGGCAACTAGAGGCTGGGGGCACAAACCAGGGGGTGGCGACTGTTTATTAAAAACACAGGGCTCTGCGAAGTCGCAAGACGACGTATAGGGTCTGACGCCTGCCCGGTGCCTGAAGGTTAAAAGGAGGGGTGAGAGCTCTGAATTGAAGCCCAGGTAAACGGCGGCCGTAACTATAACGGTCCTAAGGTAGCGAAATTCCTTGTCGGGTAAGTTCCGACCTGCACGAATGGCGTAACGACTTCCCCGCTGTCTCCAACATAGACTCAGCGAAATTGAATTACCGGTCAAGATGCCGGTTACCCGCGGTTAGACGGAAAGACCCCGTGCACCTTTACTACAGCTTCACACTGGCATTAGGCCGAACATGTGCAGGATAGGTGGTGGGCTTTGAAACCGAGACGCCAGTCTCGGTGGAGCCTCCCTTGAGATACCACCCTTGTTCTGCTTGATGTCTAACCGCGGACCGTTATCCGGTTCCGGGACCCTGTGTGGCGGGTAGTTTGACTGGGGCGGTCGCCTCCTAAATCGTAACGGAGGCGCGCGAAGGTTGGCTCAGAGCGGTCGGAAATCGCTCGTTGAGTGCAATGGCAGAAGCCAGCCTGACTGCGAGACTGACAAGTCGAGCAGAGTCGAAAGACGGCCATAGTGATCCGGTGGTCCCAAGTGGGAGGGCCATCGCTCAACGGATAAAAGGTACGCCGGGGATAACAGGCTGATACTGCCCAAGAGTCCATATCGACGGCAGTGTTTGGCACCTCGATGTCGGCTCATCTCATCCTGGGGCTGGAGCAGGTCCCAAGGGTACGGCTGTTCGCCGTTTAAAGAGGTACGTGAGCTGGGTTTAGAACGTCGTGAGACAGTTCGGTCCCTATCTTCCGTGGGTGTAGGATACTTGAGAGGAGTTGCCCCTAGTACGAGAGGACCGGGGTGAACGATCCACTGGTGGACCAGTTGTTATGCCAATAGCAGTGCTGGGTAGCTATGATCGGACAGGATAACCGCTGAAGGCATCTAAGCGGGAAGCCCCCCTCAAAACAAGGTATCCCTGAGAGCCGAGGTAGACCACCTCGTCGATAGGCCAGAGATGTAAGCGTGGTAACACGTTCAGTTGACTGGTACTAATTGCTCGATAGGCTTGATTTGATCCAGTAGAAGCAAGACTGCTTAACTGGGCAAAAGCATACACATACAATCAGTTGTACATGACTTGGAATTAACAGCGCTCCGCACTTCAGTAGTGACGCCGTCACTCTGCAGAGCAGAGCCCTGTATCAGGAATTTATTTGGTTTGGTGATCATAGCGCGAGCAAAACACCTGGTCCCATCCCGAACCCAGCCGTTAAGTGCCGTAGCGCCGATGGTACTGCGTCTTAAGACGTGGGAGAGTAGGTCATCGCCAAACCTAATAAGTTCCTGATATTAAGTATCTCTCGACGATGAACAGAATAACAAAACCGCCGCAGCT
>NZ_JAGDED010000023.1:0-9113 GCF_040148765.1 Sulfitobacter sp. NFXS29 | reverse complement strand
GACCCCCGCAAGGCTTTTCAGCCCTCCGATATTTAGGTCTCCGGGCTGCTAAGCCTTGCTCACGCCAGCACCTGTGGTGACACTTCTGCTTTGCGCAACCGGTGACATTTCTGAATGGTGTTTACAATTGCTGTAGCCGCAAAGCGATAATGTCACCCATGAGCAATTCAGGAATGTCACTCTCCTCGCATAACGGTGGGAGGATGAGCGGACATGGGATGGGTGGTTATGAGCGAGCGCGAGTTGAACCGCGTGGAGGTTTTGGCGCAGGTCGATGATGGTCGGCTTACCGTAGACAACGCGGCGAACATGTTGGTGCTGACGCGTCGGCAAGTATTCCGACTGTTGAAGCTTTATCGTCAGGATGGCGCGTCGGCGATCCGGCACAAGGCGCGCGGCAAGCCCCCGAACAATTGCATCCATAAAGCCAAACGGGATTACGCTCTATCGCTGATCAGAGAGTACTATCCCGACTTTGGGCCAACCCTAGCAGCGGAGATGCTGGCCGAGCATCACGGGTTCAAGGTGTCGCGCGAGACGGTTCGCAAGTGGATGCAGGAAGGCGGTCTTTGGCTCTCGCGCAAACAGCGCCGGACATTTCATCAACCCAGATTGCGTAGAGAATGCTTTGGCGAACTCATCCAGATTGATGGCTCGGATCACCGTTGGTTTGAAGACCGCGCCGCGCCCTGCACCCTGCTGGTGTTCATTGACGACGCCACTAGCACGTTGATGGAACTGCGCTTCGTCAAGTCAGAGAGCACCTTCAGCTACTTCGAAGCATTGGAGCGCTATCTGACGACGCACGGCCGCCCCGTCGCGTTCTACAGCGACAAACACACGGTCTTTCGCGTACCAAAACCCAGCGAGCACATGACGGGCATGACCCAGTTCGGGCGCGCTTTGGCAGAGCTGCAGATCGAGATATTGTGCGCCAATACCAGTCAGGCCAAGGGCCGCGTGGAACGTGCGAACCGGACGTTACAGGACCGCTTGGTCAAAGAGCTGCGCATCGCGGGCATCTCGGACATGAAGGCTGCAAATGCCTTCCTCCCTGGCTTCATGGAACGCTATAATGACAGGTTTGCCAAGCCCGCTGCCCGTCCGGACAATTTGCACCGTGCGTTGAACGCCGCACCGGATCGGCTGGCCCGAGATCTTCTGTCTGCGCAACAAACGCTATGTCAGCAAGGATCTGACCCTGAAGTACGACCACAAGCGCATCCGGCTGGAGGTCAACGATCTGACGCGCGGTCTGGTCGGCAAATACGCCGACACCTACGAGTTCCCTAACGGGCGCATCCAGGTTCGACACAATGGCATCGCCCTGCCCTGCACCATCTTCGATCCGCATCAGCAGCGCGTCACGCACGCGGCAATCACCGACAACAAACACCTCAGCGCAGTGCTGGCTCATATCAAGGCCGAACAGGACAAGGCCGCCGTCAGCGCCGAGGTGCGCCCGGAAAGTGCCAGAAACGGATACCGGAAGAGCGGACGACGCAACAAAGGCTGGAACACCCTCGCAGACCGCAAGCGAAACGCGGCCCGCAAAGCCAGCCAGGGCTGCGATAATTGAGGTCTCCACCCTGTCAGACTTTGCTCATCTCAGCGCTTTTGGTGACATTCCTGCTTTGCAAATCCGGTGACATTTCTACTTGGTTGCAACAATTTGTAGCGGGGGCGCGCGCTACCTTCAAGTGCGACTCTTGTTAGAAAACAGTAGTTTATCTAACGGGAGGAATCGGTATGGGAGCCGTTTACGATCAACTGACTATCATTGAAGGCGCGCCCCACCTTGGGTCCAATAAGGGCCGCAGTTCGCGTATCGATTACAGCTCGCAGATGATAAAACAGTTCAGGTCCTTTAAGGCTATCTGCACGCCTCAATGCAATGTGACGGGACGACGCGGAGTCTTGATCTAAACCTTGCAGGTGTCGATTAGAATAGCGCGGAAATCGTTGACATTGGTGCCAGTCGGCCCGGGCGTGAACAGATCATCCGCGGCCTGAAACGCCGTCCAACTGTCGTTCCGGTCCAGCAGTGCTTGAGGGTCCTGACCAGCCTCTCTGATGCGGGAGATGGTCCCGGCGTCAGCGAAGGCGCCGGCGTTGTCTTCTGATCCGTCAATTCCGTCGGTATCGGCGGCAAGGGCGGTGATGCCGGACACACCCTTCAGACTCAACGCCAGAGCGAGTATAAACTCTCCATTCGGTCCACCCCGCCCGTTCTGACGGAGGGTCACCGTGGCCTCCCCGCCAGACAGTAGAACGATTGGGCTTTTGAACGGCCGGTTCTTTGTGGCCACTTCACGAGCAATGGTTGCGCTCACCCTGCCCAGTTCTCGCGCTTCGCCTTCCATGCTGTCAGAGAGGATCACGGCAGGAAGGCCGCGGCTGCGTGCGAGATCGGCAGCGGCTTCAAGAGACCGATTGGCAGAGGCCAGCAGCGATACGGTGTTGCGGGCAAAGACCGGGTCATCGGGGCGGGGCGCTTCGGGCGCGGTGGCAATGGCCTGTTCCAGCTGCTCTGGCAAATTTAGGTCGTAGCGTGCCATCCAGTCCAAGGCCTCGGCTCGGGTCGCGGAGCCGGGAACAGTGGGCCCAGAGGCCACTTCGGAAGGGTCATCTCCGGGCACGTCCGATACCACAAGGGATACCACCCGTGCCGGGGCCGCGGCTTGTGCCAGTCTGCCCCCTTTGATGCCGGAGAAATGCTTGCGAACCGCGTTCATTCCACGGATCGGCATACCGCTGTGTAGCAAAGCTCGGCACAGAAGCTGCTCGTCCTCGAGCGTGAAACCATCTGGCGGCATCGGCAGCAGGGCAGAGCCACCGCCACAGACCAGCGCGATGACGAGGTCGTACTCGCGCAATCCCTGTACCATTGATAGCATCCGCTCCGCGGCTTTCTGGCCGGCTACGTCCGGAATGGGATGAGCAGCCTCGACCACCTCGAACCTGTCACAGGGCACACCAAAGCCATAGCGGGTAACCACAAACCCTTCGAACGGGCCGCTCCAGTGGTGCTCAAAGGTCTGGGCCAATTGGGCCGCACCCTTGCCTGCGCCGATCACCACGGTCCGCCCCTTGGGCGGCTGCGGCAAGGCGGCCGGCAGAGTCAGCTCAGGGTGCGCCGCATCGACAGCGGTTTGGAACAGCTCCTGAAGGAGTTGTCTGGGGCCTGGTTTGAGTTCGTCCATGAAAATGCCTCTTTGGCGATCCGGGTCAGCCGGAATGCAGGTCAAGTCGGTGCCGAGGACCTAATCACCACCAGCACCGAGGTCGAAACGGTTGCGCCGAGACGCTCTAGAGCCAGGTCAGGAACAGCGGGATCGCGGGAAACAAGACTACCAGAGCGATCGCCACAAGTTGCAGCCCGATGAAGGGCAGCACTCCGAGAAAGATCTGCTGCAGCGTCACCTCCTTGGGGGCCACTGATTTCAGCCAGAAGCAGGCCGGACCAAAAGGCGGTGACAGAAATGAGACTTGCACGTTCATCGCGAACAGCACCCCGAACCAGAGCGCCGCGTCGCTGGACGACAAACCCAGTTCTGGCGCCAGGTCCCGGATAACTGGCACGAAGACAGGAATTGTCAGGAAGGTGATCGAAATCCACTCCATGAAGGTGCCCAGCACTGCCAGCACCAGCATCATCATCAGGATCAGCGCGACCGGAGGCATGTCGAGGGCATCAAACATTTCCTGCATATAGCGGGTGCCGCCGATCAGGTTGTAAATCCCGACAAAGGCTACCGCCCCGATCACCAGCCAAAAGATCCTGCCAACATTGGACATAGTGCCGACCAATGCGCTTTGCAGCATGGTCCAATTCAGCTGCATTCGGACCGCCGAAATGACAAGGGCCCCGAGTACGCCGACGCCCGCGGCCTCAGTCACGGTTGCAACACCGCCATATATGGACCCCATCACGCCGATGACCAGTAAGATGCACAGGAACACCGCCGCCTTCTGAGAGCCGGTCAGGGTGATCCGGCTACCGGTCTGCTCCGACAATTCTGCCACTGTGGGTGCCAGCGCGGGGTTGAGTCGACACCGGATTAGCACATAGGCCGCATACATCAGTGCCAGCATCAGGCCAGGCACGAAAGAGGCTAGAAATAAATCGCCGATGCCAACGTTTGCCGAAAGCCCGTAGATGATCATCACAATGGACGGGGGGATCAGCGTGGCCAGCGACCCGGCCGCGCAGATGATGCCGGTGGCGATGCGGTTATCATAGCCCAAGCGTAACATCTGTGGGAGGGCGACAAGGCCTAGCATCACGATCTCGCCCCCCATGACCCCGGACATTGCCGCCAAGACAACAGCCACAATGGTGGTCTGGAGCGCGACACCGCCGCGCAGGTTGCCAGCGAAGATGGCCATGGCGTCAAAAAGGTCACGCGCGACACCGGACCTTTCCAGAATCGTGGCCATCAGCACGAACAGAGGGATCGCGATCATCGCGTATTGTTCGCCTAGCCCGTAGGCATTGGACGACACGATGTAGACTCCGTTCGGCCCAAAGAAGAACAGTGCCGCGACGATCGATACCACCAGCGTGACAATGCCCAAGGGAATGCCCGTCATCATCAATACTAGTAAGCTGCCCACCATCACGAGCGTCACAACGCCAAGATCATAGGATCGGGCGTCGATATACTGCTGCGGATTCATTGGGCTGGTCAATGTGGCGATTAAGGATTGCAGCGGCACGACTAGCGAGTCGAGCAAGCCGAAATGCTCCAACACGTTTGCGGTCAGCCGAAGCGCAATCAGAGCCCCGATTATAGCAATTAGCAGGCGGCCCATCCGGGCGCGGGTGCTGTCGTGGAGGTTCACCAGAAGCTGCGCGAGATAGAGCCCTGACCCAAGCGTCAGCGCGCACTTGAGGAAGGTTGGCAGCATGGAGTTGAACCCTGCGCCGGACCGTTCACCGGCTGAAAGTGCACTCAGTGCGCGCATCATGTTATCATCGACAAAAAGGAATAAGGCGAGGATGCTAACTCCCATCCCAAACTTGTCTAGCCTCCCTCGAATGCGGGGCCGGGCCAGGTCTTGAATGACCGTGATACTAATGTGCCTACGGAACAGCGTCACATAGCCCGCAGACAACATCCAGGCCGATGAACAAAAAACAATGACGATCTCAAACGCCCAGCGGGTGGGAGATCCCAAGACGTAGCGGGCGAAGACTTCCCAGACCGTGACCGCGACGACAATGAGATAGAACTGCGACACGGCCAGCCCAATGATCTGGCTGATGGCGCCGATTGCCCGGCTGATTGGAAGCTGCTTCGGTAAATGTTGATCGGTCGCGCTGCGCTCTGCGATGCTGTTCATCTTGTGCTCCTCCCTCAACCGGGGCCTTAATGGGCTCAAGTTGACACAACTGAAATTTCAGATATCTTATGTCTGAGCGTTCTGCATGCGTCAAGTAGAGACCTACTTGGATTATGGCCGGGACGCGAAGGGAGGAAAAGCATGGACGACGAAAACCAAGAGTTTCGGTACGAGGCATCGGCAATGGGCCCTTGGGGCTGGGTGCTGGGGTTCGCACTGTCCGGGCTGTTGCTGTGGATGGTTTTTGCCCTAGCCAGACCTATCGGCGGGTAGCTTGTCAAACATCCACGTGGGAAGAAACGAAATCAGAGAGGGAAAATGAGATGAAGATCAACATACTGCTTGCCGGTGCGGCTTTGGCTGCAGCTACTAGCACCGCCGGGGCGCAGACGCTGCAAATCCAGTCGAGCGGAAATTCGGGGTCTTTCGTGCACCTCTTCTACCAAGACTGGGTCGAGCGCTATAATACCATGACCGGTGAAGACGGTGCCAAGGTTGAAGTGCTGCCGTTTCAGGCCGTAGTCCCCTACCGTGAAACTCTAGATGCAATCACCGCGGGCATCCTTGCCGGCGACATGCAAGCGGTTAGCTACTTTGCCGGCCGCGATCAGGCTTTTTCTGTCATCGGCGACCTGATCGCCGGCTATGATACGCCCGACCAAGTATCTATGTTTTGTCAATACGGCGGCGGCAAAGAGATCCTTCAAGAGGCCTACGACTCCATCATGCCTGACCAGCTGCACGTCGTCGGATGCGCAGCCTTTACCCGTGAGGCTCTTGTTTCTGCAGTCGAAATAAATGGCGTGGACGATCTCAAGGGATTGAACATTCGAGCACCCGAAGGGCTAGCAACCGCGGTCTTCGAAGCAGCCGGAGCATCGCCGGTTCCCCTGCCCTACTCAGAGGTATTCGGATCTTTAGAACAGGGCGTGATTGACGCCGCCGACGCCTCCTCCTATGCCGATAACGCAAGCACGGGCGTGCACGAAGTCGCCACCTATCCGCTATATCCGGGCATCCATTCGATGGCCGTTCTGCAACTGGTCGTGGGAAAGTCCCAGTGGAATCGGATGTCAGAACCCGATCAGGTTGCCTTGGAAACCTGGTACACTGCAATGATGACGTCCATGGCCCGGGCTTCGTTCATCGAGGATGAACGAGCCAAGGCGGAAGAGGAGGCGGCCGGCACTGTCACCGTAATCGACTGGCCGCAGGAAGAACGCGACCGCCTGCGCGAGATTGCAGTTGGAGCGTGGGAAGCCACTGCTGCCGAATCGGACTTAGCTGACAAGGCACTGAAAACGCACCGCAAATTTATGAAATCTATTGGCCTTCTAGAGTAATCACTCGGTCATGCAAGAAAGGCGCCAGGCCGGTGGGTCCGGTGCCTTTCCCCGTTTACCTAGACTTCAGACCACGGCGGATCTTATCTTTGGCATTATGGACATGTGTGGCGCTAGCGGCAGCAAAGCTTTGAAGGTCACCGACCCTTAACGCCGCGGTGATCGTCCGATGGTCGTCAATGGTCGCCTCATAGTCCTTGCGCTCGAAAGCACCTACCATCCGCATTAGCATCAGGCGCGCAGATATCTGTTCGTAGGTTTCGATCAGTTGGGAGTTCCCACTCAGCATCATGATCTTTTGATGAAACTCGTCATCCAGCCGCAGCAACCGACGGTAGTCCTCATCCTGAGGCTCGCCGTGGGCAATGTCTGCCATGCGGTCGTTCAGGTTATCAAGCCCACGCAAGATCGGAGCGGAGATGTTGGAGAGAATCGTTTCCGCCGCCCCCTTCTCAAGGACGAGCCGGAAATCGAAGGTTTCTAGGATCTCGTCTAGGTCGAGCGAGCTGACAAAGGTCCCGCTCCGAGGCTTGACAGTTAGCAGCCCTTCACGAATCAGCATGTGGATGGCTTCGTTGAGAGGCGTCTTGCTGACGCCGAACTCTTCAGCCAGCGAACTAAGGTCGATTCGCGCCCCCGGCGGCCACTGACCGTCCAGGATCATCTCGCGCATTTGGTCATGCACGCTGTCCCTTATCGAGGGGATATCAATCTTCCTAATCATCTCTGAATAGTACTCAACTTAAGTCTGAAGTTCTAGATATGCGACTGATGTCTTCCCGTGGTGTTGACAAGAGCTAATTGTTTGGTAATTGATATCTGAAATATCAGATTACAATGGAGACTGCAAATGGCGCAATGGTACTTTGACGAAGACGGCGATCTGTCGGCTCTCGATGGCAAGACAGTGGGAATCTTTGGCTACGGCAACCAGGGTCGCAGCCAAGCGCTGAACATGCGCGACGCGGGGGTCAATGTGATCGTTGGTTCGCGCAGCGATGCCTCGGCCGACAAATCCAAGGAAGACGGGTTCGAAACCCTGCCCTTGTCGGACGCGGCCGAGAAGGCGGATATCATCTTCATGTTGGTTCCGGATGAGGTTATGCCCGCGGTCTACGCCGAGCATATCGCCCCCAACTTGCAACCAGGCAATGTGGTCAACTTTGCCTCAGGCTACAACGTCCACTTCAAGAAGATCGTCCCTCAAACGGACGTGGACGTCATCATGTTAGCTCCGCGCATGGTCGGCCAGGGCGTGCGTGACACGGTCGTCGCCGGCGTTGGCTTTCCCAGCCTTGTCGCGGTTCACCAAGATGCCAGCGGCAACGCGCAGAACACTTTGATCGCGCTAGCCAAGGCCATCGGCTCCACCAAAATGGGCGTGATCGAGTCTAGTTTTGAAGAAGAGACTATCGCAGACTTGTTCAACGAACATTTCGGATTTCTGCACGCCGTACGGCAGGGGGTCGAGGTTCTGGTTGAAAAGGGCGTCAGCTACGAAGCGGCAATCCTCGAGCTGTATGCCTCGGGCGAAATGCGCGAGATCGGCCAGTACTTTGTCGACCACGGGCTGTTCGAGCAGCTCAAGCTGCATTCCCGCACCTCAGCCTTTGGCCAACTCGCCTGGGTCAGACCAAACGAAGCGGCGGAAAAGGCGTCCAAAGACCACCTGCGTGGCGTGATCGATAAGATCAAGGACGGTACCTTCGCGGACAAATGGGATGAAGTGCAGAAGGATCAAATGAAAGAGTTCGCACAGACCGAAGCCGATCTGAAGGCCCAGCCATTCTGGCAGGAAGAGATCAAGCTTTACAAGCGTCTAGGACGGCTCTGAACGGACCCAACACTACTCTGAGCGGGGCGGCCTGATGAATAACAGGTCGCCTCGTATTTATTCGCCCGGTAAGGAGCGAAGTTGCCGGGCCAGCCGAAAGGAGTTCCGATGCAAAACCTTGGTAAATTCTACATCGGCGGGGCCTGGGTCGCGCCATTTTCCAGCGCGACCACACCGCTGATAAACCCTGCGAACGAGGACAATATCGCCGATGTCCCGATGGGCGACGCGCGCGATGTAAATGCAGCTGTCGCAGCGGCCAAGGCAGTCTTTCCGTCTTGGTCGCAAACCACAGTGCATGAACGCGCTGCTTTGCTGCGTCGTCTTCTGCACCTCTACAACGAAGCCTATGACGAAATTGCTGAACTGATGACCCGCGAGATGGGCACCACCATCGGATTTTCAAAAACCGCACAGGCCGCCGTGGGCCGGATGCACATCGAGGCGGCAATTGAGGCTCTCGATGTTGATTGTCACTGAGAACTGACCCGGTATTTTCACCGAGATTTGACCCACCCTCAGTTATGCGTCGTGGTTTATGACGCGGTCAATGTTTTGGCCTCCTTTCGTGTTTTCTTTGCAGCCTCAGC
>NZ_JAGDED010000022.1:0-10676 GCF_040148765.1 Sulfitobacter sp. NFXS29 | reverse complement strand
ACACAGGGCGTAACGCCCCGCTGTAACAGACCAACTCATTGTAAATAAATGATTTCTTCAGGTCGGAAAACGCCAAAATGGGCATTTTACACCCTCTGTTACAAACATATTGAATGATTTCAATACCGATGCGTTCTTGCCGTCCTATAGTCCCGACCTCAACCCCATCGAAATGGCGTTCTCCAAGCTCAAAGCGCATCTACGCCGCATTGGCGCCCACACCTTCACCGACCTATTCAACGCAATCGCCGAGATCTGCGACCAATACTCACCAGACGAATGCTGGAACTACTTTAAGGCTGCCGGATATGTCGTAAGTTAAAGCCGGGATGCTTTAAAGCAACTTTGCGATGCCATCGGTAAGCTCAAATGCAGAGTAGCGCCCGGAACAACCTACGTAGCCTGGTGAACTGGCCCCCATTTCGACCGGACACCTTGGGCTAACCAGGGAGGCTTAAGGATAGCCTTAAGCACGTGCTTATGTCTGAGATAGAAATCATTACCGATGGTGGTCGCCGTCGACGCTGGTCTGCGGCTGAAAAGCTGCGGATCGTTGAAGAGACCCTCTACGACGGGGATAGCGTTTCCGCCGTTGCTCGTCGTAATGGCGTGGCGCCCAATCTGTTGTATCGTTGGCGTAGATTGATGCTTGAGGGAGGGAGTGTCGCGGTGACAGGGGATGACAGCGTGACCAGCAATAAGGCTGTTCGAGAGATGGAAGCCCGCATTCGGGAGCTTGAGCGCCAGCTGGGACGCAAAACGCTGGAAGTGGAGATCTTGAAGGAAGCGCTCGACAAGTCCCGCTCAAAAAAACCGACCTTGCTTGCGCAGTCGCTCAAACCGGGTGGTTCCCGATGAAGGCGGTGGCACAGATGTTAGGCGTATCCCGCTCGAACCTACATGAACGGCAGAGGGGAAACACGGAGCCGCGTCGGAGCTATTATAAAGCTCAGGACGCGGCGCTCTTGCCACGTATCGAGCGTATGGTGGCGGAGCGCCCAACCTATGGCTACCGCCGGATCTGCGCAGTGCTGAACCGGGAACTCAAGGCAGAAGGCCTTGCCCCGGCAAATCATAAACGCGTCTATCGCATTATGAAGGCCAATCACTTGCTGCTGGAGCGATCCGGCATCGACCGGCCCGAACGCGCCCATGACGGCAAGGTCATCATGATGCGGTCGAACTTGCGCTGGTGCTCTGACGGGCTGGAGTTCACCTGTTGGAATGGCGACATTATCCGCGCGGCGTTTCTGCTCGATGCTCATGATCGTGAGATCATTGCCTGGCAGGCCGTCGCCAATGCCGGGATTAGCGGCTCGGACGTGCGTGACATGCTTCTGGAGGCGGTCGAGAAACGCTTTGGCAGCTATCGTGCGCCAGAGGTGGTCGAGGTCTTATCCGATAATGGAAGCGCTTACACAGCAAAGGAAACCCGCATCTTCGCTCGCCAGCTCGGCCTGAAGTCATGCTTTACCCCAGTCGCCAGCCCGCAATCCAACGGCATGTCCGAAGCCTTCGTAAAGACGCTCAAACGCGATTACGTGCGCGTCAATCCACTACCCAATGCCGAAACCGTTTTGAATTTGATAGGAGAATGGATCGAAGACTATCACTACAACCACCCACACAGCGGCCTAAGATGGCGCTCGCCTCGCGAGTTCATCAAGGCCGAAACCGAAACCGCTTAGGTGTCCGGTGAAACAGGGGCCGGTCCACCTGGCGGGGGCCCAATGCGAACCTAAAAAACTTAATTTTTGGGCAGGAATGCGATTGTTTGGGCGTATCTTAAGCGACGATCACAATCTCGGTCACATCGGCATCCACCGACTGACAGGCCGCGAGCACCTTTCGGTTCAGATGTGTCTGCACATAATTACCATGAAAGCGACTTGGCGCACTGAGGGTAAGACGCCCCCCCGCCCTATTGATCCGCACAAGATTACGGAGCCAACTTCCATAGACATCCGGGGCTTCGCTGAATAGAATTGCTTGGGCCAACGCCCATTCCGTACCATCGCTTACATCCGGCGGGGGTATTTGGCCTTTTACTGGCAGGGAGACAACAGGGTTTTTCTCAGGCTTAACGCTCATTCGCAAATCAAAATCGGGGCCCACATTGGGCCATTCCGTTTCAGTCATGGCAAACATGCGATCGAGGTCGAGCCCATATTCTGTCACTCTCCCTCGTGCGCCCTGTCGCTTGATCACTAGCCATCCAAGCGCCCGCAGCTTGGCCATCTCGCGTTTGACGGTGCGCTCGTCCACCGCCCATAACCTAGCAATCTCGCGTTGCCCCACGGCCAATTCATCGCGCGCCCAATTATAACGCGCCGTCATCAAAGTGATTAGCCGAAGAACCAAACGTTGGTCATGCTTATTGCGCGCCAGTGCATAAGCGCCTAACGCCGTGATGATATCATATTTGCGGGCAGCGTCGCGTTGACTTGCCTGTTTGACCAATTGCATGGATGCCCTCTTGCTGCGCAGTGCGCAGTTGCTCTGTGCCTAGGATTGGATCTCTTGCCGGACCCTGGGTTGCGATGAAAGACACAACGCCTTTCCGACCTCTTCCCTGATTTGCGTCCAAACCTCCGATTCTGTCAAGAGGCCGATTTGTCAGAACGGCATATCTTAGCCTTACAGTATAAAATTTCTGGGTATATAGGTATGGGGGGTCATCTAGGGCGTCACCTATTAGCTAGAGTTTGTCCCCCATTATCTAGCAGGGGCTCCTCTAATGTCCCCCTATATCTGGCGCGGCCACTATATAGATGGCTTGGCAGTTGTATAAAAGGAATCAGATCTAGCCCTATTTGCCAGTGGCATATGAAATGGCCTACTTTCTCATTATAGGGCTTTCCAACGGTGCCAACTTCGGCGTAAATCACCAATAAGCAGGAATTAGCGTTCCGTGTTTTCCGCCATTGGTTCCCCGCGGGGAACCAATGGCGGAAAACGGTCGCAGAAATGAGGGACAATCATGTATACCCACGCTGATCTGGCGAAATTGCAGGCCCAGTCACTAAAGATGCAAGGGTTCATCCGGCAGCAGACTTATTCCCCCGAAATGGAGAAGACCCTGCGTCGCTTCTCGAGTTGGGAGGTTGCCGAGCTGATTCTTAAGATCAACCCTTCAACCTTTCGCGGCCGTCTTGCGGCGGACCCTTCTCTCCCTGAGGGGCTAGTTGAGGAAGAAGGACGCCAGCGGTGGTACACGTTGGAAGAGATCAATGAGCTGCGACGGAAGCTAAAGATAAAAGGCCGATCCCTCATGCCAGCACGCCCCGCTGGTAAACGCGCGATCCGCGCTGCGATTGCGAACTTTAAAGGAGGCGCGGGCAAGAGTACCGTCGCGCTACACTTTGCCCATGCCGCGGCCCTGGAGGGCTATCGCGTGCTCGCGGTGGACTTTGATCCACAAGCAACGCTCAGCCATTCAATGGGGCTTTCTGACGTTTCCGAAGAGGTGACAGTGTGGGGGATTATGGCACGCGATCTGATCCGCGAGACTGAGCGCATGAACGCAACTTCTGGTGGGGCGGAGAGCGGGGCCGCCCTGCCCCAACGCAAGCTGCCGCCTTCGGTAACGGGAATGGGGTTGAACGATCTGCGCGCCACTGATTTCATCAAGCCGACAAGCTGGCCCACCATTGACATTATTCCTAGCTGCGCCAATGCCGCTTTTGTAGAATTCGCCAGCGCCCAGTATAGGCATCTGAACCCCGAATGGTCCTTCTTTGCAGCTGTGTCCCGCTATCTCGACCAGTTGCCAGACGATGCTTACGACCTGATCGTTTTCGACTGCCCGCCTGCAATTGGCTACCAATCAATGAACGCGGTGTTTGCGGCAGATGTGCTCTATGTCCCTTCCGGTCCCGGCTATTGGGAATACGACAGCACTACGAGTTTCATTGGTCAGCTTTCGGAGGCGTTAGAGGACTTGGGTCGGTTCCGCGGACGACTTCCGTCTGGCACCAATCCGGACAAGGTCTTCGCGGATGTGCGTTTCTTGCTAACACGTTTTGAGCCGAACAACGATTTGCACCGTGCGATGCAGTCTGCTTTTCATCAGGTTTTCAAGTCACATGTAGCAGAGCACCCGATCGAGATGACCCGTGCGGTTGAACAATCGGGGCGCTTCCTGTCGTCAATCTATGAGATGGATTATCGACAGATGACGCGGGAAACATGGCGGCGGGCGCGGATGTCCTTTGATCGCGCTTACAACGAATTCCAATTCACGCTCGTTAATGCGTGGGAAAAGCTGGAGGATTGATGAATGCCCAAGAAACGCTCTGTTTTCGACATCAACTTTGAACTTGACGCTGAAGAGGAGGCAGTGGAGTTCCCCGCGGGGAACTCCACCGCGACGGAGATCGAAGCCTTTAAGGTTGAAGGCCATCCGCTGCAGAACCACGAACCAGCCTCACCTCGGCGTGGTCCAATGGCCAGCGCGATTGCCGAAACTGCCGAGGCTACCCATGAAAGAGCCAACGCCGAAGCGGCAATCCGCGCAGAGAATGACGCCCTTGCCCATGAGCACGTGCGGCTCAAGAAGTTAGGTTTGATCACTGACTTGATCCAGATCTCCGAGGTTATGACATCTAAGCTGACCCGTGATCGTTCCGCCAATGTGGACCCGGAAATTGGTGAGTTAAAAGATTCCATCATGGCCGTTGGGCTTTCGAATCCGATCCGTGTGGAGAAGACCGACAATGGCTTTGAACTTATCCAAGGTTTCCGGCGGCTTTCTGCTTTTCGTCAGTTGGCAGAAGAGACAGGCGATCCGCGATACACCCGTATTCCCGCAGCCATGGTTCCCCGCGGGGAACCATTGGTTGGACTCTATCGCAAAATGGTGGACGAGAACCTAATCCGAAAGGAGCTCTCCTTTGGCGAAATGGCGCAATTAGCTTTGTCCTATGCACGGGACGAGAGGATTGATGTGGCGGAGGCAGTCTCGACGCTCTATGCTTCCGCGATCAAACAAAAGCGGACCTACATTCGACAGTTTGCCCGCGTCTTAGAAGCTTTGGACGGCACAGTGCACTATCCTGAAGCGATCCCCCGAGCGTTGGGGCTTGACCTTTATAAGTTGATCGATGGGCAACCCGGCAGGGCAGGTGAAATCGCAGCGAAGCTAATTGCCGTACCTGATCGGGACAAAGATGCTGAGATGGGAGTGCTGCGCGATGCGCTGACCGGGCGGAAAAAATCAGAGGTGCGGGAGGCTAAATCAGTTTCCAAGACCTCGCTGAGAATGGGCCGACCTGAAGGCCAAGCTCGTGTGACGGCAACAGACGGAAAACTTGAGTTGCGGTTGGAGCGGGACTTCTCCGCGATTCCAAGGGCGCGGCTTCAGCAAAGCATTGAGGCTTTCCTAGCCGCGCTTGACGATGAAGGTTAAGTGTAAGTTCCCCGAGTAGGCGGTGGCTGACCCTATCAGTCGCGATGTGGTCCTGGGCTGTAACGACATGTGTGCTCCCGGGCGCCGGTTCCCTGCTAGCGGCTTACGTTGGCGTACCGACGTGCCATCGCCCGCTGCCCAGCGAGTTCGATGCGGAGATTCGGGGTGATCGAAGATTTCTGTAAGAGTTCGGTGTCATAAGCTGACCTCAGGTGTGACAGCGCGAATTTTACGCCTAATTGCGACGGCGGCGGAAGATGCGGTCCGGTCGCGCATGCAGCGCCTAGACGCGCATAGTTTCGGCGACAATCTGGTGCCGCCGCTAGTTGCGATGATCCACAGTGCTCGGTGGCGGGACAAGATTTTGCAACAACGTGTCGGGGCATGAAGGTGCCTGCTCAACTGCCCGTCGCACCGCGGGCGTATAAAGAAGAACTGCCTTCGCCCTAGATGGCGAGGGTTGCCGCAAACTACGGGTCGGTGTCCCTCGAGCTGGTGGTGTATCTGGCGGGGCAGGGGGGAGCGATGCAGGCGCGCGGCAATTTAACGATGTGGCGCCGGTTTTGTGGCTCCTCCCGCTTCGGGCAAAGGCCTGCCGGATCGATCGGGAACGGCTTCGGTGCAGGTCACTGGCTTCCCGGTTTCCTGAACGGCCGCAGGACTGGTTGCTGACCGAGACTGTGCTGGTCTGTTTTGGCTGTTTCTATGGGGATGTCACTGCCGATCGCGAAGCCTATCTGCGGGCGAATTGGTGAATGGCGAAGCAGGTTTTCTTCCGTCTCAGCGGACCATGCTTGTGGATCGCTGAGAGACGGGTGGCGCGGCGCCTTGTAGCCTACCTTTCGCATGCTGAATGGTCTGCTAGGCTTCCTTCTGTTGCAAGTGCGCTGCCGGTCTCATCGGCGGGGAGGGAAACAGAAGACGCTGTGGAGGCGGATTGCCCTGTGCGCGTTCTCGAACTCCGGCGCAAAATCAGCGAAATGGTCAGTGGGGAAACAAGCCGTCTCGATCGAATCGAGCAGGCAATTCGCACTTTTTGGGCTTCGCTGATGGCGACGGCGCAGCCCAGCCTATCCTGGCGCTCTGGTACGATGAACGAGGGTGGAATTGTCCTTAAGAGGCTCGTGTGGCCGTCGGTCGGCCTGCGCCTCTTCAGCACCTATCAGTGCGCTGGTGGGCACTAACGCTGGTGATCTAGCATGATCTCTTTGGAACAGATCTGGTGCCTGGCGCGGGCCTGTTCCGGCGTGTCCGCCGATTGCCGTGGCTGAGAGAGGGGCGAGGCACGCGGGTCGGCAAAGGAAAGCGTGGTATTGATGTAGGGGCGGAACGATTTCTCAAATTGAGCAAGAGGCTCGTCCACCGGTTAAATGCAAAGTTCCTAGACGAGAGAGGCGATTTCGGCCGAATCCACCCGTGAAACGAAAACGACATGCGGCCGTTCCGTGGCGTATCATCGGAGGTCCGATAATTTAAACTTATTGGACATGATGTGGAGCGACAAGGTGGGGCGGTTAATGCTCTATTTAGTGGTAGAAAACGCCGCCCTGGTTTAGGCTTTGGGCATGACATCTGCCCGACCCGACCCATTGGACGACGCCGAGACGATACCCCGGATGCCGTCTTGGGTCACCTCGGCCCGTGCTGAAACCATTGAGGATGTTGCGTTTTTGTCGGGTGCTGCGCTTGGGCATCTGCATATCGTGGTTACGCGGGATGACCTGCCGCATCCCTTGTTGCGGGACCGGCTGGCGCTGCGTGCGGCGGAGGCTTGTGTCGCGTTTTCCGGCCGCCCGGAGCGGGCAGGGGAGCTGCGCGACGCCGTATACCTTCTGCGCCCTGGAGACTTGCCCGGGCCGGCTGGGGAAACCTTTATGACTTGGCGGAGGGTGGTGAGGCGGCCGGTGTCGGTCAGCGTTCTGTGCCGCGCTGTGCCGACCCTGGAGCAGAGCCAGATTGACACATGGCTCAATGCGGGGCAGGGGGCGCCGATCTCTCGCGCGGCGATGGTGCTGCAGACGGTTCTTATGGAGGCACCGCGGGCAGAAGCGCTGGCCCTGATCTTGGCGGAGGCGTCCCTCGCTAAGTCGCTCGGATGGAAACATCTTATACCATTGCTGGCCCCGGGCCTAAAACGTGCGGACCTGCGCAAACAAGGTGATGACCTTCGCCTCGCCTGTCACCGCGCCTTGATTGCTTCGGCGGTCGAGACGATACGCCTTGCTGCCGATCTCGCGCGGCGGGCAGAGCATGTCAAAGCGGTTGCGCCGAAGCTCCGCGCCAAAGGGGCAGCGAAAGCCATGGAGATGTTTTTGGCCCGCGACGCCGTGGCAGCAGCTGCACTGCCTTTGCCATCGCGCGCGGCTCGGCGGCTTTGCGATCGGCTTGTTGATTTGAGGGCCGTGCGCGAACTCACCGGCCGCGGCACGTTCCGGCTCTACGGGGTATAATATGGCCAAACAGCGCTCTGAACCAGAGCTGGACCGCGAACTGGCCGACCTTCCACCAGAGCTGCGCTGGCGGGAATGGATGCGCAGGATCGAAGCGGTGCTTTTTGCCTCCGCCTCACCTGTGCTGTGCGCGGATCTGGCGCGGGTGGTAGGGCAGGGAGCGGCAGTCGATCTCCTCATCGAGGACCTGGCCACGGATCTCAACGAACGCGCGTTCGAAGTCGTTAAGGTGGCGGGTGGCTGGATGATGCGTACAAAAAATGCTTATGCCCCAGCGATCCGCACTGCAGCAGATATCGAAGAACAACTGTTAGATCTGAATGAATTCGACGTCGCAGTGCTGGCTGCCATCGCCTATCACCAGCCGATCACCCGTGACGGGCTGAAAGATATTTTCGGGAAAGAGATCAGCCGCGATTTGATTGGTCGGCTTCACGCGCGCAATCTGATTGGAACGGGACCAAGGTCTCCGCAACGTGGTGCGCCTTATACCTTCGTGACCACGGATCAGTTCCTCGTCGCATTTAATCTGGAGACTTTGCGCGATCTGCCAGACAAGGAACAGTTGGAAGACGCGGGCTTCACTGCAGAGAGCTACAAGGCTGACATATAAACGCTTTTCAGAAACCATTTGCTTTGTGAAGTTGTTTGGTTAAAACAATCTCAGGGTGTCGATCGAGACTCCATTCCACTTCGGCTTGAACTTCCATGGGCCGCGGTAAAACTGCGGCGGCCTTCAGTCCATTCCCTGGCTCTTGGGGTCGTCGCTTTTCTTCGCATACCCAACGCTTTTCTCTGAAGACATATAGGTCGAAACCTGCCACAATATTTGCTTTTTTCTGAAGCGCACGTATATGCATTTTGTGAATGACAATTGTGGTTCATTCACGCCGGTGCATCCTCCCTGTAGCACCGAATAACTGCGGCGACCCCTTCCCTTTTTACCCCAGGTGGGTCGTCGCCACTTTTTCTGCAGACTGCGCTGCCTGCGCGAGCCGAAACAAGTACACGCGGTGAGTTTAAACCTCTGTATGATAGACTCGTTTGGTGTGCGTGTAGGGGCTGGCAATTAACTTCGCGCCAAGAGTGGCGAAGACTTGCCACGCCGACCAGCGGCAGAGGGATGTGTGCTACTTCCAAATTGGTAACAGGCGAAGGGACGTCGTGAAACAAGCGGCCACCCTTGGGCCTCGTTCAGTGCAGCTGGCTGACTAAGCGAATGTCGAGGTACGCCTCGACCGCTTCTGACCCACACTCGGTACCGTAGCCGGAATCGGCGATACCGCCGAAGGGCAACTCGGGCAGGGCGAGGCCGGGGTGGTTGATAGTCAGCATCTCGTCCCGCACCGCAGCGTGGTTGCGGAGGAGATGAAGGCGTAGGCGGCACCTCCCATGGGATTGCACTGCGTTACCGTTCGAACGCCTACTGCTCAAACTTGGCTAATCCCTTGATGTTGGCACGTCAGTGCGGGGTGCATCCGGACTCCGTGTCGCTGCGTGTATCGAAAAACGCTTGATAGATCTTGAACAGAGCGAACACAGCGACGGTCATTGCCAGAACCGGGCGCACGAGACCCGGCATCTGCGCCAGTGCAGCGCAGATCATGAGGAAGAACGGAAGTTGTAGAAGGGCGAGGGCACGCGCCGGTATCGGGTGACGCGATACAAAGGCCAACAGCACCGAAAACATCATCAATCCCAAAAACAGCAGCGACCACTTGAGCCATGACTTTGGAGGCTCTTGTCGTCATCTCTATCATAGTAGGTAGCGTGGGCGCGTTTTACGTCTCATGGCGCGCCCACAAGGATTCCTACAAGGCAACTGGACCGGATGAGGAGCTTGTGAAGCGCTTCGTCGAGACCGCTCCGCTACATCTGTTGAAGGACATCACTGATACGTAGCGGGCCATCTCAATTCAACCCAGAGGCGTCCAAAATTCGAGAACGGGTTTTATGTTAAGCGATTTTGACATGCCGGGATTCCGCTCCAAGTTGTGTCATGGTCACCCTTGAACGCGATTGACGACGGGACGCAATATGACTGCCCAAGACGATAGATGGCGATATCTTCACAGCGTGATCTGGGATGCGCTACGTCGCCGCGATGACATTCCCCTGGATGAGCTGCCGGAGCATGTACAAGTGCATCTCGCGGAGACTGGAGCAGCGCGTCCGATCTACAATGACGTGGTCCACGCAAGAGCTGAAGATGTCTTGGCGGCGCTCAGTCAAACAAAGACTGAAATCCTGGCCCTGGGCCCTCTGTTCATCGAGAGCCGCGTCGAGATCGCCCATGTCTCGCCTCGGCGTTGAGCCTTATTAGGCGCGTCCCAAGCTTGTCGATAAGCATTCCAATCCATCGTGTTCGCGAGGTTTTCGGTATGCATAAAGTGCAATACAATTACTGTATTAATCACTTTGATCCGTTACGACTATGTATCAGATTGTTCGTAAGGTGCCCGGCAGGGCCATTTGTTCGGCTACTCGGGTCACAACTGGCATGCCTGCTTATGTCCAAGGCCCCAGAGAAACAAAGCAATAGGGAAATAGAATGACAATCATGAAGGCTTTGATCGCCACCGCAGCATTCGTCAGCAGCTTTGCGACGGCCCCCGCTTTCGCTCAGGACAACAGTGCGGAAACACTAACCTCAGTTATGGAGCGCGGCGTACTTCGGGTTGGCGTGCTGGGGGTGTTGATTGTCACTGAGAACTGACCCGGTAGCCCCATAAATTGTCACTGAGAATTGACCCATGTGAACACACTTCCCCGACGGTTTTGGTTGGGGGGATTTGGAGTGATCGACATGGGATTTTTGA
>NZ_JAGDED010000021.1:0-19150 GCF_040148765.1 Sulfitobacter sp. NFXS29 | reverse complement strand
CGCTGAGGCTGCAAAGAAAACACGAAAGGAGGCCAAAACATTGACCGCGTCATAAACCACGACGCATAACTGAGGGTGGGTCAAATCTCGGTGAAAATACCGGGTCAGTTCTCAGTGACAATCAACATTCCACGGGCACAATCTACCGAATATGAAACAAATGAACCTTCATCCCGCGAGCCATTGTCCACTTCTTGTCATTTCACGCGCTGATGGGCGCTCCTCTGTCGCTGCCGCGGCATATGCTGCGCGAACAAGCATGACTGACAATAGGACAGGGCTCAGCTATAGTTACCGCTCGGTAACAGGGCTATTGAATACTGGTTTGATCGGCTGGCGTGGCACCGCGGAGGAGCTTTGGAATGCCGCAGAGGGGGCTGAGGTTCGAGGCAATGCTCGTGTCGCAAGGGAGCTTCGTCCAGCGCTGCCCGCAGAGCTGCCGCTCAACGAACAGTACAGGCTTGTAAAAGGATTTTCTTGCTGGCTGCGGGACGAATTTGGTGTTGCCGTCCACCATATCGTTCATGCTCCTACCTTCGTGAATGCGAGTGAAGGGCGACGCCTTTGGCGTGACTGCCATTCAGCTGAAGGTCGCAAGGAACTCGAAGTTGCATTATTCGATCCTAACATGACAAATCGTAATTTTCACGCCCACATTCGGTTTACTACACGAGAGGTCGACAGTGAATGCGGCACGTTCGGCATCAAGACCAGAGACTTGGACGACAAGGTTGTCGGGCCAAAGATGCTCCTTAAAATAAGAGCAGAATGGGAACGTCGTACGAACCAAGCCCTTACACGCAATGGATCGGATGCTCGGATCGATCTAAGATCATACACCGCGATGGCGGAAGCTGGTGACGCACCTAAAGGCCTCGAACCTCAAAGGCATCTCGGACCACGGACAACGCAGAAGACCAGAATGGCGGGGGAGGACGTTACAGAAAGGCTACCACTTGCATCGCTCAATAGGGGTTTAATTAGGGCCCGCAACGATGAACGTTGGCATAATTGGATGATGCTTCGTGCGTTGGAAAGGGAAAAAGCACGGCTCTCTGGCTTATCCGAGAAGATTGCAGCAGACCGGGAGTCTGCTCGAAAGGCTACAGCTAAGGATAAGAAATGCAGCGTATTAAAGTCTCGACCTAAGGAGGTCGCACCTGGTGTATGCAATATATATCCGGAAGCCGAAACCCCAGCAGATCCGTTCCACGGCTACGAAGCAGCAATTGCCTGGGCCCAATCCACAGCTGATTCAGGATACGAAAACAGTAAAGACGCGCCAGCCAAATCCGATAACTCCGTATCCCTAAACGATAGAAATATTCGCCCAACCAATAGTTATTTGTATGGTTCTGAGATGGATGAGTTCGATAGACGGATTGATCCAGAAACATACGATAACCCCGATACGGTACCTGCTCTCCGCGCACCTATGAGAATTGTCAGAAAAGATCATACCCGGGGTCGGGTCAGGGGGAGCTAACATTTGACCGGCACTTCCGCTTGAACTTCCCTCGCGACATGACATCCACAAATGGTGTGCCCACAGTATCGATAGGTAATGGATAGGATTTCATCGGGATTACGGATAGAAGACCTGCCGCTCGTCGAGCAGCAGGTCTACATCTTTACCACCAACCGAAGGTAGTGCTCAGCGTGGATACTGGCCGTGCCTAAAGTTACACTTAGCTATTTCTCGCCGATCAGACGAGAGTCTGGTGTATTTTGATCCTCAAAATAGCGATTGACGGCAATGCGAGCTCGCCGCCGACCTACTTTTTCTTTATGATCTCGATATGTATAGATCGCCCGTGCGTCATCGCCTGAATCGCGACAATCAAAAGCCGGAAGAAAGATACGGTCATGTTCCGACAACCTTGCGAACCATGACAGAGCTTCTTGCCGCTCCTTCATAAGATAGATTTTCGTCGACTCAAGTTCAGAAATCGCCAGCAACCTCAAATGGTTTGAATCGCTATCTCTCAGTTCTCTTTCCTTATTTGCGACCTCAACCAGAAGAGCATCATTCAACGATTTCGATTGATATCCTCCATATAGGGAATTCCGATTTCTGCTTATTAGTTCAAGGTCTAAATTGCTTAGGTGAGCGAGTTCTCTGCCAAACACTCGCATTCTCTGTTTCGACGCACTGACAAACCAAAAGTCTTCAGCGGCTTTCGTCAAGGCGTCCTCGGCTTTCGTATATCCTTGAAGGATTGGAACAATACAGTGGAAAGTGTCACGGAGGTTCTCCGCAGGCGCGGATGAGAAGTGAAAACTTGTGCCAGTGAACGTTCCCGCCTTATCCGTCTGGACATGACATACGACACCTAAAGAGAGGTAGGCATCGGAGTTGGCGAATTCCTCAAGTTCCGCTATCGTCTTCTTGCGAACGAACTCGTGTAGATCATATGCTGCAATGCTTGCGGCTTCGATTAAACGTTGAGGGCTTTGCAGTGGCCTTAAGATCATTCTGATTTCCTTTTGTTATTAGAAACCGGAATATGGGTCTGATCGAGTTACGACAAAAATTTTGCAAAAATGTTTAATTTTGCCGCCTATATATGGCGGCTCAAATCTATCGATGTCTATATACCATGCCTATGCCAGGGCCAATTGCATTACTTGCCTGTATGTCCACGGTTCGATCAAAGGGACGCCTATTGATGTAACTCTTTCAAGAGATTTGCCCGGGTTCATCTTTTCTATCGGCTCCTTGATGAGAGCCGATAGAAAAGATGAACTGGATGTAAGAAACGGCTAATTTGTACAATACTGATCTGAGAACTTTACGAAGACGAATTCACCTCAACATAAAAACTTTTAATCCTTCCGGATACAACTTAAGAAAATGAAGTACTTAATAGACCATTGTGTTGCTCGACTTCTGATGATGGCACGCCAATAGCGGATAATTATGCATTGCTGCGTATTAGCCTAACAAATAATACAGCCCGAACCTCCTCACTTGGGCCGTACTTGACGATGACGAACCTTCCGGACGCATTGGGCTGTCCGGCGTCATCAACTGAGGAAACTAAATATGAAACTTAAGCTTGGTAGAATACAGAAAGCTTGCCCTTCGAGAACGTTGATGGGCCTGGGCTCTGTAGCTCGTACGAACCGTTTTACCATTCAGCAAAAGAGTGGGCAGTGCTGTGCAAATGGAGAGTTTCAATGAGTGAGGAAAACCTTAGCCTGGCGTCTCTTCCTACCATCATTGCGATAGCGTTCACCCAGTCCAGGGAGACGGCACATGTACTTCGCCAGATCGTTATCCCAACGCTACCGCCTGTAAAGCGCACATTTCCAGATCGGTTAATTCGCCGGATCGAGGTCGGGCATATCTTCAACGAGACGCTTATTCAGGACCTTGAGGTGCTCGCAGCCCTAATTGACAGTATGATAGCCAAGGGCACTCACTTTGGCTGGCAAGCTGACGAACATCATGTGCGCGGCGGCTATGAAGTTACCTTTGTTGAAGATGACGCCTTAGACCTGGCCTCCGCACGTAGAGAAGTAGATGCCTTAACAAGCGCAATTGCCAGAACACTGGATGCTGTTAGGGCCGGTCGGGTGGCCGAAGAACTACAATCCTGACCGGAGTATGCACTTCAGTGCATAAACCCCGGCGTTGCCCCAATTTGGCACCGCTGGGGTCCATCTGATGTTCAGAACGATGCGGCACACCTAAAATATCTTGTCCCCCGCACGGTTCTTTAGCCAATTCAATGCTATGGCGTGGCTTGTTCAGTAAAAAATATTTCACGCATTATCATAACCTTACGTGAAGGCTTGGCATCGACAGATAATTTTCTTTGAGTTTCGACGACTCGTACGAAGCCTCTGAGCCCAATGTTCTGCTTGTCACCGAATATTGGTGACGACTTTTAATCAGCCCCTGGTCGCCTTCAGCGCCTCTGCGGCTCAAGAATAATGGCTACTGAATGACTCAAACATCAAATCAATCTCTCGAGCATGCAGAGATCGCATTGGGGGAAATGAAACCCAGAGTGCGAGTTGGGCTTGTTGCGGACCTTTCTGGGCTAAAGCCCCGAACTATCACCGATCTTGCATCGAAAGGACAAATACCGGGGGCCGCGAAGATGGGCGGTATCTGGACTTTCGATCAAAATGCAATCGCCTCTTGGCTTACAAAGGGAAACCAATGCCTAACAACGTGTACAAGCCGAAAGGCAGCAAAAAATATCACCTCCGTGTCACGATCGACGGAAAAGAATACCGCGAGTCGCTTCGCACAACTTCTCAGCGGGTCGCCAGCAAAAAAGCCCGGCAACGCATCGATGAGCTGAAGGGGAAGGCCAAGCGTGGCGAGACGGACTGGCTGTTTCTCGCGGGCTTCATGAGCTTTTATGATAGTACGTTCAATGCCGGAGAACATGGTTGGACTGACTCTACCTGCAAACGATATCGCACCAGCCTGATACAGATAGGCCGGACGTTGGAAGATATTTTCGCAGAGCGGTCTAAAGACATTGAGGAAGCAGGCGCTTGGGAGATCGGCTTAGCTGAAATTACAGAATTCGTCGCGCTTCGCAAAGATGCAGGTGTATCGGTAGCAACCATCAATCGCGATCTGACAGCATTCAAACATTTGATGTCGCATATCAAGAACAAGGGCTGGATAGAAATTAACCCGGTGCAGCTATTCGAGAAGCAGGGCATGCGTGAAAAGCTTCCGCCAATCGTCTTGCCGACTGCGGCGGCGATAGCGCGCATTTCAGAGCGTGCGCCTGGCACGCTAACCTTTCTCCCAGACTTTCTACATGAGACAGGCGGGCGGATCACCGAAATGGCGATGGTAAAGTGGAGCGATCTATGTGGTATAGAGCAGCCGGTTGAGGGGAACGTCACATTAACCTTGGTAAACACAAAAGGCGGAAAGGTTCGCACGATTACTCTGCGTCAGCAGGCCATAGACATACTGTTGAAAATTACACCATCGAACTGGTCTCCATATGTATTCTGGAACAAAACCGATGATGGCTACTACAAATCTGCTGCCAACCTGTTCTGGGACTACGCCCAAGAGGTGGATTTTGGAGCACGGATGCATGACCTCCGGCATAAGTTTGCAATTGATCGACTTAAGGAGGGTTGGTCGGTCTATAGGGTGCAACGCTACATTGGGCACGGTTCGGTGAAAACAACTGAGCGCTACTACTTTCGCCAGCTTACACAAGAGCAACAGGCAATTGCCAGTGCCGATGGTAACACCGGTCTTTAGTCCTGATGACCATCCCCGGCTCCAAGCCCCGCCCAAACAGGCGGGGCTTTGTCGTTTTAAAACTGCCTCATTACGCGCATGTCGACATAGAGATTTTTGTCAACGTGGCATAGTTGGCGCAGTCGGGTGGGCAAAAAGTCGTCAAACTATGCCGAGAATGGGTATTACAAATATAACCCGCCCGTCAGTTCGGTGCGGTATTAAATCACACGATATCAGGGGGATAGTGGCGGAGAGACAGGGATTCGAACCCTGGGAACCCGTGAAGGCTCAACGGTTTTCGAGACCGCCCCGTTCGACCACTCCGGCACCTCTCCGCGGGGGTCTGGGGGGTCCGTTTAGTCGCCTTTTCAGGCAGTGGCAAGAGGGGTTTTGCGCATTAAGGGAAAGTTTGGGGATTTTCATTGCGCCGGGGCTGGTAAAGCCTAAGTTTAAAGGCAGAATTCCGCGAAAGGACAGCCCATGTTTCGCCAAAATAGATTGATCGCAGCCCCCTTCGTCATGGCGATGATGCTGCTTGTCGCGCTTGCTTTGCCGCTGCGGGCGGCGGAGCGCGGCGCGTTGGAGCGGTTCTTGGAAGTGACCGGCTTTGACGTGGCGTTGGAGAGCATTCGCCTCTCCGCCGATTCCGCGCCAGAGATGCTGGGGCTGCAAAGCGAGGATTTCGGCTCGGAATGGTCGCGGCTGGTGCGGGATGTCTTTGACACCGAGTTGATGCACGGCATGGCGATGGATATCCTGTCTGAAACGCTGAGCGACGATCTGCTGGATCATGCCGCCGATTTCTATGCGAGCGATCTGGGCCAGCGTTTGGTGGCCGTAGAGAACAAGGCGCATATGGCCGAGGATGACGGGCTGAAGGCGGAAAGCGGTGCCGCGATCGTGGCGGGGCTTGAGCGCATTGACTCGCCGCGATTGGAAACACTGCGGCGTTTGAATGTCGCCAGCGATGTCGAAGAGATCTCGGTCCGGGCCATTCAAGAGGTGCAGATCCGCTTCCTTTTGGCCGCCGCGGGCGCCGGGGTGATCGAATTGCAGATGGAAGAGCCTGACCTGCGCGAAGCGATGCGCGCGCAGGCCGATGAACTGGGCGCTCAGATTGCCGCGAATGCCTTGGCCAACGCGGCCTACACCTATCAATCCTTCTCGGATGACGATCTGCTCGCCTATGCCGAGGCGCTGGAGCATCCCGAGATGCAGCAGGTTTATACGCTGATGAACGCGGTCCAATATGAGGTTATGGCCAATCGGTTCGAGGCCGTGGCCACCCGGCTGGCGGCGATGCAGCCCAGTCAGGACCTCTGATGCGGGCTTGGGTATTTGCGTCACTCATGTGGCTTCTGGCTTTGCCCGCTTGGGCCGACGCGCGCATGACCGTGCTTGTCGATTTGTTGGAGCTTCGGCAAGCGGCGGTGATCCTCAGTGACGAGGGGCAGGCCCATGCCGAGATGCTGAACCAAGACATGCTGGGCGGGCAGGGGGGTCCGGGCTGGCAGATGCAGGTCGAAAGCATCCATGACGCCGGGCGCATGGTCGAAATGGTGCGCCGGGCATTGGAAGAGACGATGACCTCTGCCGAAATCGAACAGGCGATCGACTTTTATTCAACGGAATTGGGCGGACGGATCGTCGGGCTGGAGAACGCGGGCCGTGCCGCCATCGCCGAGCCGGAAGTGGAGCAGATCGCGCGGGCGCACTATGGCGTATTGGCCGGGGATCATGACCCGCGGGTCGCTCTGATCCGCCGCTTGATCGACGCCGCCGATATGGTTGACCGCAATGTCAGCACGGCGCTCAACAGCAATTTCCAATTCCTGCGCGGAATGCGCGACGGCGGCGCCCTGGAAGACAGCGACGAAGACCTCTTGGCCGAGGTCGGCGCCGAGCTGGAGGCGGTTACCGAAGACACCTCTGTCTGGATGCACGCCTATCTGCTGCTGGCCTATCACCCCCTGCGCGACGCCGAGATCGCGCAATATGCTCAATTTGCAGAGACAGGTGCCGGGCGTGCCCTTAACCGGGCGCTTTTCGACGGGTTTGGCCGGGCCTATGAGGATATCTCTTACGGGCTTGGGCGTGCTCTGGCCCTGAATATGGTGGCCGAAAGCCTCTGACGGGCGCAGAGATTTGAGCGCGAAAACCTACTTGACTTGTCCCGCCATTCCGAAGATAAGCCCGCATCCCGGCGGGTAATCCGTCTTAGGGATTGTTTTTTAATGACGCCCCATGGGCGCGCTGTTCGAGGCGGATCGGCCGGAAAGCCATCCACAAACTCCCAAGCGGGGGCCACAGAACGCGGATGACAGAAAAGGAAGACGCATGTTTGCGGTCATCAAGACAGGCGGCAAGCAATACAAGGTCCAATCCGGCGATATGCTGCGGGTTGAACGTATTGCGGCCAATGCTGGCGAAACAGTCCAGTTCAACGAAGTTCTGATGCTCGGCGGCGACAGCCCCGTGCTCGGCGCGCCCATGGTTAAAGACGCAGGCGTTCAGGCCGAAGTCGTTGACCAAATCAAAGGCGAAAAGGTTATCAACTTCGTCAAGCGTCGCCGGAAGCACTCTTCCAAGCGCACCAAGGGTCACCGTCAGAAGCTGACCTTGATCAAGATTACCGACATCCTGTCTTCGGGCGCGGATAAGTCGGGTGTATCGGCTGCTGTTGGCACCGGTTCCGTGAGCGCCTCTGCTGTGGCCGCGATCACTGGCAAGACCGACGACGCGACCCAGATCAAGAAGGCTAAGAAAGCGAAAGCCACCAAGGCCGCTCCGAAAGCCGAAAAAGCCGACAAGATGTCGGAAGCCGGCGCGGACGACCTGAAGGCGCTGAGCGGCGTCGGCCCCGCACTTGAGAAGAAGCTGCACGAAGCAGGTATCACCTCCTTCGCTCAAATCGCAGCATGGACCGAAGCGGATATCGCTGAAGTTGACGAGAAACTGTCTTTCAAAGGCCGTATCCAGCGTGAAGGCTGGGTCGAACAGGCCAAAGAAAAGACCAAAGGCTAAGGAGAGACCGAGATGGCACATAAAAAAGCAGGCGGTTCATCCCGTAACGGGCGCGACTCAGCTGGTCGTCGCCTTGGCGTTAAGAAATATGGCGGCGAAGCCGTTATCCCTGGCAACATCATCGTGCGTCAGCGCGGCACCAAGTTTTGGCCAGCAAACGGCGTTGGCATGGGCAAAGATCACACGATCTTTGCAACCGTCGACGGCGCTGTGACCTTCCACAAGGGTCTGAAAAACCGCACGTTTATTTCGGTTCTGCCACGCGCGGAGGCCGCTGAATAAGCCGTACCCCAAAGGGTTTGAAAAAATCAGGGATCGGCGATACCGCCGGTCCCTTTTCTTTTTCCGGGACAAGTCCCATGCGTTTGTTTTTCAGTTCAAGGCTCGAAGGCCTGTCAGATCGTTTTTCCGTTCTTGGCGGGACAGGGTCGAATTTTGATAAAGTCGTTACATTCGGCAGGGAGGAATATGTCGGATGTATCAACGCCCCGAAGCGGTGTTTGCGCCTCATCGGGGCAGGGGCGGCCAGCTTGGACCAAAGCCCCCAATCCAGTCTGTTCGGAGGAGGAACATGACGATGCAGTTGGAAGCGATTGTGAACCAACCAGTTATTGAGACAGAGCGTTTTGACCTGCGTCCGGTGCGCCGGTCGGATATGGGCATGATTGAGATGTATGCCAGTGACCCGCGGGTCGCCAATGCTACATCCTCTATCCCGCATCCGCTGCCGCCGGGCAGTGTCGAAGCCTATGTGACCCGCGCAATGTCGGATGACCGCGAGGAAGACGTCTGGGTCATGGATGGCAGCCGCGCGGAGAGTTCCGAGGTCATGGGGGTGATCTCTCTCACCCGGCTTGACCGCAACCAATCGGAAATCGGCTATTGGGTCGCCCCGGCGTTCTGGAACACCCATCTGGCTTCCGACGCGGTGCAGGCTTTGGTGGATGCCAACCCCTTGGGCAATGACGCGCTTTTTGCCTCTGTCTTCCATGACAACCCGGCCTCGGCCAAGGTGCTGACCAACGCAGGGTTTGTCTATCTCGGCGACGCGGAAACCTATTGCTTGGCCCGCGATGCTGCCGTACCCACATGGACCTATAGCTGCAAGCTGTAGCTCCGTTTCCCGCGCCTGAAAGGCAAGACCATGAAGTTTCTCGACCTGTGCAAAGTCTATATCCGATCCGGTGCCGGGGGCGGCGGCTGTGTGTCGTTCCGGCGCGAGAAATACATCGAATATGGCGGTCCGGATGGCGGCGATGGCGGCACCGGTGGCTCAGTCTGGGCCGAGGCGGTGGATGGGCTGAACACGCTGATTGACTTTCGCTATCAGCAGCACTTTTTTGCTAAGAACGGCCAGCCCGGCATGGGCAAACAGCGCACCGGCAAGGATGGCGACGATATCATCCTGCGTGTGCCCGTCGGCACGGAGATCCTCGACGAGGATCAGGAAACGGTCATCGCCGACCTGACCGAGTTGGGCCAGCGCGTGCAGCTTGCGCGTGGTGGCAATGGCGGCTGGGGCAACCTACACTTTAAATCCGCCACCAACCAAGCGCCGCGCCGTTCGAACCCGGGCCAAGAGGGCGTGGACCGTACGCTCTGGCTGCGGCTCAAGCTGATCGCCGACGTGGGCCTGCTGGGGCTGCCGAACGCGGGTAAGTCGACCTTCCTGGCGACGACATCGAACGCGCGGCCAAAGATCGCGGATTACCCTTTCACCACGCTGCACCCGAACCTTGGGGTGGTTGGTGTGGATAACACAGAATTCGTCGTAGCCGATATTCCCGGCCTTATCGAAGGCGCCTCCGAAGGGCGCGGGCTGGGCGATCTTTTCCTAGGGCATGTCGAGCGTTGCGCGGTGTTGTTGCACCTGATCGACGGCACGTCCGAGACTGTGGCGGAAGATTATCACACCATCATCGGCGAGCTAGAAGCCTATGGCGGCGATCTGGCGGAAAAGCCGCGCGTCACGGTGTTGAATAAAGTTGATGCGTTGGATGAAGAAGAGCGTGCAAGTCGTTTGAATGAATTGGAAAAAGCCTGCGGCGGCGAGGTGATGATGATGTCCAGCGTCGCCGGTGAAGGTGTGACCGAAGTGTTGCGGACCCTGCGCCAAAACATCGATGACGACCGCCTGCGCTTCCGTACCACCGAGGAAGACACGCCTTGGCAACCCTAAGCACCGCCCGCCGTGTCGTAATCAAGATCGGCTCTGCCCTTTTGGTGGACCGCGACAGCGGCAATTTGCGCCGGGATTGGCTGGCCGGGTTGGCGCAAGATGTGTTGTGGCTCAAAGGGTTAGGCTGCGACGTTGTGCTGGTTTCGTCAGGCTCCATCGCACTTGGGCGGGGTGTCTTGGGCCTCCCGCCGACTGTCTTGGCGCTGGAGCAGGCACAGGCAGCGGCGGCTGTCGGGCAAATCCGCCTAGCGCGGGCTTACGAAGAGGTCCTCGACCCCCATGGCATCACGACAGCGCAGGTCTTGGTCACGCTGGAAGATAGTGCCAACCGTCGCCGATACCTCAACAGCCGCGCCACGCTTGAGCAGTTGCTTTCACTCGGCGTCGTGCCGATCGTGAATGAGAATGACACGGTCGCGACCGATGAAATCCGCTTTGGCGATAACGATCGTCTCGCGGCGCAGATCGCGGTGACGGTTGGGGCGGACCAGTTGATCTTGCTCTCCGATGTGGATGGGTTCTACAGCGCCAATCCTTCGCAGGATCCCACTGCGCAACGCTATGATGTGGTCGACAGCATCACGCCCGAGATTGAGGCGATGGCGGGCGATGCCGGGTCGGGTCTGTCCAAAGGTGGCATGAAGACCAAACTGATGGCCGCGCGCACGGCGACCACGGCAGGCTGCGCAATGGCGATCACCGATGGTTTCGTCATGCGGCCGCTCACTGCGCTTGAAGGTGGGGCGAATGCCACATGGTTCAGGGCGCAGAGCGATCCACAGGCCGCACGCAAACGTTGGATCGCTGCGATGAAACCGCGCGGGTCGGTCACTGTGGACGCCGGCGCGGTCGCGGCCTTGGCGCGGGGCACATCGTTGTTGCCCGCGGGGGTGACAGCCGTCGAAGGCCGTTTTGAGCGCGGTGACAGCATCGCCATGTACGACCCGGCGGGGCATGCCGTGGGCCATGGTCTCAGTCGCTATTCCGCCGAAGAGATCGGGCAGATCAAGGGCCACAAAAGCGCAGAGATCGAGGCCCTGCTGGGCTATCCCGGGCGGGCGGCCTTGATCCATCGGGACGACATGGCGCTCTAGGCGCGCGGAAGATTAGGACAGGGGCATAAGGCTATGAGCGACATCGAAAATATCTCTGAATTGATGGCCGATATCGGGGCCCGCGCCCGCGCCGCGGCAGCGCGTCTGGCAAGCGCCACGGCAGAGCGTAAACATGCCGCATTGATCAGCGCCGCCGATGCCGTTTGGAAGAACCGGGCCGAGATCATCGCCGCCAATGCGCATGACCTCGACTTTGCTCGCGATAAAGGGCTGTCGGATGCGATGATGGACCGGCTGATGCTGGACGAGGACCGCATTCGCGGCATGGTCGACGGGCTGCGTTCGGTCGCGGAACAGTCAGACCCGGTGGGAGAGATCATCGCCGAATGGGACCAGCCTTCGGGGCTAAACATCCAGCGCGTGCGCACCCCGCTTGGCGTGATCGGCGTGATTTATGAATCGCGTCCAAATGTAACGGCAGACGCGGGGGCGCTTTGCCTCAAGGCCGGAAACGCGGTGATCCTGCGCGGCGGGTCTGAAAGCTTTCATTCTTCGCGCGCTATCCACGCCTGCCTGCAGCAGGGGTTGAGGGATGCGGGCATGCCCGAAGATGCGGTGCAACTGGTGCCGACACGCGACCGTGCGGCGGTGCGGGAAATGCTGACCATGACCGATACCATCGACGTGATCGTGCCGCGGGGCGGCAAGGGGCTTGTTGGGCTGGTGCAGCGTGAGGCGCGCGTGCCGGTCTTTGCTCATCTCGAAGGGATCGTGCACATCTATATCGACGCCGAGGCCGACCCGGAAAAAGCGCTTAAAGTGGTGCTGAACGCCAAGACACGGCGCACGGGCATATGCGGCGCGGCGGAGTGTTTGTTGATCCATGAGGGTATCGCCAAGACCATTGGCCAAGGCGTGATCCGGGCCTTGATTGATGCCGGTGTCGAGGTGCGCGCCGATGCGGCGCTGCAGGATATCCCCGGCACGGTTCCGGCCAGCGAGACGGATTGGGGTCAGGAATACCTCGACATGATCGTTGCGGCGCGCGTCGTGCCGGATGTTCAGACCGCCATGGCCCATATTCGCCAGTACGGCTCGGGCCATACGGATTGCATCCTGACCGAGAACACTGAGACCGCGGCGGACTTCTTTAACGGGTTGGACTCGGCGATCCTGATGCATAACGCCTCCACTCAATTCGCGGATGGGGGGGAGTTTGGCATGGGTGCGGAGATCGGCATTGCCACGGGCAAACTGCACGCCCGCGGCCCCGTCGGTGCAGCGCAGTTGACGAGCTTTAAGTACCTTGTTCGGGGCGCGGGAACGGTGCGCGGCTGACCCTTAGAAAGACAGGGTGAGGACCGTGTCAGCGCTGTCGACTGTGATTTCTTTTCCCTGCGCTTGGGCCAAAATAGGCAAGAGCGCGAATTGAACCTGCGCAGGTTGTAGCGACTGGTCTGGATCAGGGTGGGACAATAGCGCCCAAAGCGCGGGTTCTATCGCGATCTTGTCGGCTTCGGCGTGAAGGCGCCATTGGCCAGCCTCTTCGGTAATGGTGATCAGCCCGCCATGGTGCAAAGCCGTTTCCATACAAAGCAGCGAGAGGAATGCCATTCGCACGCAGTTGCGCGATTGGGGGCTTGTGATCTGCCAGTCGATCTCAACCCGTGAAGCGGTATAGAGATCGCGCAGGATCGATGTCACCTCATTCTG
The DNA here is from genome assembly GCF_040148765.1 of Sulfitobacter sp. NFXS29. Lineage (NCBI taxonomy): Bacteria > Pseudomonadati > Pseudomonadota > Alphaproteobacteria > Rhodobacterales > Roseobacteraceae > Sulfitobacter > Sulfitobacter sp. NFXS29. The sequence goes on along the minus strand of NZ_JAGDED010000021.1, from coordinate 5,946 downwards.
GCCCATGGTCTGATCGCCAGCGGCCCCAAAAGCGATGCGGAAAAACCGGATACGGGCCGAGGCGCTTTCGACACTTTGGCCGATCAGGGCAAGCTCTGGCCCCGGCGCGGCCCCGGTGCCCGCCATTTCAAGCAGTTCAAGCCCGTTGTTGATGGCACCGATTGGCGATATCAAGTCGTGGCAGATACGGCTGCCGATCAGCGCGGGCAGGTCGATGTTAAATTGGTCCATGATGGCCCCTTAGGATGATTGGAAACGGCATGGATGATCTAAACGCGCTGCTGACGCCGGGCATGCTGGTCATGCACCCGCAGCATCCCGAATGGGGCACAGGCCAGGTGCAAAGCAACATCGGCGGCAAAGTGACGGTCAACTTTCGTGACCAGGGTAAGGTGGTCATAGACAGCTTTCGTTTGGAATTAATGCCGGTCTTTGATGAGGGATGACCCTTTCCAAATCCTTAAGGGTGGAAGAAATTTTCATTTTAGCAACCATAAGGAGAGTAACCGGTTATCGCTTTTCGTGCAACTGTTGCGCCTTGCCAGCCGATTGCCTATCAGGCGAAGACTTTCACTTCGGGCATAGGATTGGCTGATGCCGCGGGGCGTTGCAGCAGATTTTCAGGTCAGATTGGCGCAGACAGACGCCGAGGTGCGGGCCGCGCAGCGGCTCCGCTATGATGTCTTCGTGCGAGAGCTGGGAGGCGGCGGGCCGATGGTCGATCACACCGCCGAGTTGGAGCAAGACCGGTTCGACCCTTACTTCGATCATCTGCTTTTGACTGATCTGCGCAATGGCAAGCTTGCAGGCGTTTACCGCGTCATGCGCGGGGATATGGCCGCGCGGGCAGGCGGGTTCTATTCAGAGACGGAATACGATCTGACGCCACTAAAGCAATCGGGGCGCAAGCTATTGGAATTAGGGCGGTCTTGCCTTGATCCTGCCTATCGGGGCGGCATGGCGATGCACCACCTTTGGGCCGCGCTCGGGTGCTATGTGGCTGAGCATGAGATTGAGGTTCTGTTCGGCGTGGCAAGCTTTCACGGCACGGCTACGGCCGCCTTGGCCGAACCGCTTTCACTGTTGCATCACCGGCACTTAGCGCCCGCAGACCTGCGCGTGCGCGCCCGTGAATTCACCCCCATGGACCTGATCGCTGAGGCCGAGCTTGACCGGCGCAAGGCCATGCTGGCCGTGCCGAGCCTGATCAAAGCCTATCTCCGGCTGGGCGGCACCGTGGGCGAGGGGGCCTATATCGACCGTGCCTTCAACACCACGGATGTCTGCCTGATCTTAGATACGAAGCAGATGAGCGCGCGTCAGGCGCGGTTCTATGGCGGGGGCGCTGGATGACCACGACCTGGGACAGCGACCAGCCACCGCCCAAGCGGCACCTGACCCTCGGGGGGATGTTGCGCGTGGCGCTGCGCGGTGTGCTCTTGGCGCTTTTGGTCTTTGGCGGGCTGGTGGTCTTGCTGCTGTTGCGGCTGATTGAACGGCCAATTTTCGGCCTGCACCGGCCCATCACGCCCCATATCACGCAAATGGTATGCCGAGCCGCATTCTGGGTGCTTGGCATGCGTTTCGTCAGACGGGGCACCCCGATGGAGCGGCGCGGCGCGGTGGTGGCCAACCATACGTCGTGGCTGGATATTCTTGCGCTGAACGCGGCCAAACGGATCTATTTCGTCTCTAAGTCCGAAGTCGCGGGCTGGCCCGGCATCGGTTGGTTGGCACGGGCCACGGGGACGGTCTTTATCCGCCGCGACCGGGCCGAGGCGCGCAGCCAGACAGAGGTTTTTCGGACACGGCTGTTGGCGGGGCATAAGCTGCTGTTCTTCCCCGAAGGCACCAGCACCGACGGCTTGCAAGTGCTGCCCTTCAAAACAACGCTTTTCGAAGCTTTTTTCGACCCGGCCTTGCGTGACGAGATCGCGGTTCAGCCGGTGAGTGTGGTCTACCATGCGCCTCAGGGCGAAGACCCGCGGTTTTACGGATGGTGGGGGGATATGTCCTTTGGGGCGCACCTGCTGACGACACTCGCCGCGCGAAAACAAGGTGCGGTCGAGGTGGTCTATCACCCGCCGCTCCCGGTGGCCGATTTCGCCGGGCGCAAGGCACTGGCGCAACATTGCGAGGCGATCGTGCGGGCAGGGCATGCTGATCCCCGGTCGGGCCTGCAATAAGCCCCTTGCGCTGCGGCGCGCGCTGGCATATATGCGCCCCACTTGAACCCGCAGTCGGGGTTGGGCCTTTTGGGGAGAAATCCCAAAACGTCCGCCGGTTGGCAGCATGACGCTGTCATACCCCCGATGAGGCTAAACCGGAAAGGTATAAAGACATGGCTCTTCCTGAGTTCTCCATGCGCCAGCTGCTTGAAGCAGGCGTGCACTTTGGTCACCAGACACAGCGCTGGAACCCCCGCATGGGCCCGTACATCTACGGCGCACGCAACGGCATCCACATCATGGACCTCACGCAAACCGTTCCTATGCTGGACGATGCGCTGAAAGTGATCCGTGACACCGTCGCCAAAGGCGGCAGCGTTCTCTTCGTTGGCACCAAGCGTCAGGCTGCTCAGCCGATTGCCGAAGCCGCAGAGAAATGCGCACAGTATTACATGAACCACCGTTGGCTCGGCGGCACGCTGACCAACTGGCAGACCGTTTCGCAGTCGATCAACCGTCTGAAAAACATCGATGAGCAGTCCGAGCGCGGCTTTGAAGGCCTGACCAAGAAAGAGCGTCTTGGTATGGAGCGTGACCAGTACAAACTGGAAGCATCGCTGGGCGGCATCCGCGAAATGGGCGGTCGTCCTGACCTGCTTTTCGTCATCGACGTGAAAAAAGAAGCACTGGCCATTGCCGAAGCCAACAAGCTGGGCATCCCAGTTGTGGCCGTGGTTGACACCAACTGCTCGCCCGACGGCGTTGACTACATCATCCCCGGCAACGACGACGCGGCACGCGCCATCTCGCTTTACTGCGATCTGGCATCGCGCGCCGCTCTGGACGGCATGTCCGCTCAGTTGGGTGCGGCAGGCGTTGATCTGGGCGCCATGGAAGAAGCCCCCGAAGAAGAAGCCGTAAGCGAAGAAAGCACCGGCGTCGAAATCGGCAACGCTTCCGAAGAGACCCTGCATGACGATGCCATGGGCAAAGACGCGCCGCTGGACATCGAATCCAAGAAAGAGACCGTCGCAAAAGCCGAAGGCTAAGCGTCACGGACCTGAAACACGGGGCAGGGTAACCTGCCCCGATTTCCACCAGTAGCGGGCCTTGGGCCTGCACCCGATTTCCAAAGGAGAACCAAGAGATGGCAATCACAGCATCCATGGTCAAGGAACTGCGCGACAGCACCGGCGCAGGCATGATGGACGCCAAAAAGGCACTGACAGAAAGCAACGGCGACATGGAAGCCGCTGTTGACTGGCTGCGCACCAAAGGTCTGGCCAAAGCGGCGAAGAAATCCGGCCGTACCGCAGCCGAAGGTCTTGTGGCTGTTAAGGTCGAAGGCAGCCGCGGTGTCGCGGTTGAGGTGAACTCCGAAACCGACTTCGTTGGCAAGAACGCCGAATTCCAATCCATGGTCAGCAACATCGCCGATGCAGCGCTGAAAGTGGACGATGTTGACGCGCTGAAAGCGGCTGAGATCAATGGTAAATCCGTTGAAACCACGCTGACCGACGCCATCGCCAAAATCGGTGAGAACATGTCGCTGCGCCGCATGCAGAGCATCGAAGGCGAGACCGTTGTCTCTTACGTGCACAACGCAGCCGCGCCTGGCATGGGCAAGATCGGTGTTCTGGTCGCCATGAACGGTGGCAACGAGGAACTGGGCAAGCAGATCGCGATGCACATCGCTGCTGTGAACCCTGCGTCGCTGTCCGAAGCTGATCTGGACCCAGCCGTGGTCGAGAAAGAAAAGCAAGTTCAGATGGACATCGCCCGTGAAAGCGGCAAGCCCGAAGCCGTGATCGAAAAAATGATCACTGGCCGGATGCAGAAGTACATGTCCGAAGTGACGCTGGTGAACCAGTCCTTCGTTGTGAACCCTGATCTGACCGTCGGCAAAGCTGCCGAAGAAGCGGGCGCGACCATCACCGGTTTCGTGCGTCTGGAAGTCGGCGAAGGCATTGAAGTCGTCAAAGAAGACTTCGCAGCAGAAGTGGCAAAAGCCGCGAAAGGCTAAGCCTTTTCGTCATATTGAATAAGGGGCGGTGCATTCCGGTGCGCCGCCCTTTTTTCGTTGCGAGAATACGCGCGGCGTTGCTGCCAATGAGCGCGCTCAGGGGCCGTGAACAGAGAGTATCTGGGAAGGGGTAGGGATCCGGTCAGCCAGGTGAAAAATAAACCTGACTGAGACCGGCGGGCCAGAAAGCGCCTTGGTATTACAAGGATTTAAAGCCCGTCGTACTGCTGGTGCGAACACCCGCGATACTGGCGGACCATGGCCATCTACTACCTGAGGTGCCAGTAAGGTATTCCATACCCTAATATATTACGGGTCCATCACAAACATCTGGTTCGCAAAAGCGGCCTTCAGCACCGCCTGAGCTGTCGTCTCAACCGATAAAGCCTCACGGGCAAGGCGCAGATGCTTTTCGACGGTGGGGGCTGTCAGACCCATCAACAAGGCGATGTCCTGCGTTGTCTTGCCATCTCCGACCCATTGCAGCACCTCCAACTGGCGCCGCGTGAGGCTGCGGTTGGGGCTGCTATAGGGCAGGGAGAGGATCTTTAGGTGTGCGATTTCATTCATCAACTGAATGTCGGCGCCATGCTCGTCCCAGATCGCATCGACATCGTCTTGGGTCAGGCCACGCCGTGCGGTCAAGGCGATCGCGCCTTTGGACCGCGCCGAGATTGAGCGGAAACTGATCGTGTAGCCCGCGGTCACTTCCATTCGCGCGTTGAACTCAACCACCCGTTTCTCGGACACCGTCAGGTAATCGCCATGCGTGATCTCGGGCAGGGCGCCCCAGCTACAAGCACCTTCGTTGTTCAGCGCCCACCGCAGCATAGGCGCGTTGAAGTACAGCCCGCTGTGAAGATAGCCGTTAAGATACTCCGGGCTTTGATTGCTCAGAATGACAAAATCAGCCGGATCCCCCAGCGATGTCGGCGTTCGGTAGCGCGTAAACCCATAGATCAGCCGGTCAAACCCATAGTCAGCCATCTGTCGTGTATGGGCATCCCAGAGTTCTTCGATTGTCGGGCTATGCGCGATTTGATGAAGGTAATCGCGCAAATTCATTAGCTTACAACACAACGTTGAAGGGCTTGGATAGCCAGAACATAGCCGTGTACACCGAAGCCGCAGATTTGTCCGATGGCCACAGGAGCGATGTAGGACCTATGGCGAAAGCTCTCACGGGCATGGATATTGCTCAAATGCACTTCGACCACAGGCAGCTCGACAGAGGCAATGGCATCCATCAGCGCGATCGACGTATGCGTATAGGCGCCAGCATTCAGAATGATGCCCGCATGTTGGCCACGTGCCTCATGTATCAAGTCGATTAACGCGCCTTCGTGGTTGGACTGCGCAAACTGCATCTCCAATCCCAGCCGCGCGGTTTCCGCCGCGCAGAGAGCTTTGACATCCGCCAAGGTCGTCTTGCCATAGACCTCAGGCTGCCGCGTGCCCAACAGGTTCAGGTTCGGGCCGTTCAAAATAAGTACAGAGGCCATAATCACTCGCTTTAAAACATCTAGATAGTGTTAGCGGAGCGAAACTGGCGCTGTCCAGCGTCAGGTGGCATTGAGGTGCTACTGTGGCGAGAAGATCGCAACAACGGGGCCAATACCGTAATATCTTGTAAACACCATTCAGAAATGTCACCGGTTGCGCAAAGCAGAAGTGTCACCACAGGTGCTGGCGTGAGCAAGGCTTAGCAGCCCGGAGACCTAAATATCGGAGGGCTGAAAAGCCTTGCGGGGGTCA
>NZ_JAGDED010000020.1:0-23687 GCF_040148765.1 Sulfitobacter sp. NFXS29 | reverse complement strand
CTGCCTGCTTCAACACGGCCATGATCTGTGCGTCGCTAAATCGTCCGTTCTTCATCATAAATCTCCTCAGATATCTTGCCGAGAAAATTCTACTTTTGAACACCACTATTTTTAGGGGGGATTACCCGATGACCTTGCTATGCGTACGCTTGATGAGCATCGTAGTATTCTTAGCCAAATTGAATCCCAAAACCGTTCCGGCGCGCGAGATGCTATGCGCCATCACATCCGACAAGCTGCTGAACGCCTGAGCGTCACCCTGCGAGAAGGGGCTATGGACAATAGTGACTAATAATCTAGCGGTCTCATAACTTTGGTTGCTCTTCTATGGTTGGGGAGTAGCGAATGCGCAGATTTTCTGTCTGCGCATTCTCGGAAAGAACGCACAGGGCGACTGCATTACTATGTCATACACTTTGCGACCCCGGAAATTTGGGACTGTTCGTTACAGTTGGCGTTAAGAGGAAACCTCGGCGTTATCGGAGCAAATTGCCTCGAATGCGTTACGGAACGTGGGTTTTGACCGGGATTTTGGAACTGGGCGAGGCTCCGGTGCTACTTGGAACGGGATGGGATCGTTGCGGATATAGGCTTCGATCTGAGCGGGGACCCAACGCCTCCCGCGCGCTGCTGTGCGGCCAGGTTGTGTGGGAGTCACCTCAATCGGCGCCGGCAGCAACAAGCGGTTTTCGCAAACGGCTGCATTGATAGAAGAGACGCTCAAACCCGTGCGCTCAGATACCCATGTGACTTTCTGGAGCGGATAGAGGAGAACCTTGATTTCCGCGTCGTCGGGAGGTGTCACATTGATGATTTTCCCCATGACCTCATGCAAGCCGAATCGATGGTTTTTCGCAGCGCCAGACAGTTCGTTGAGGCCGAAGTAGCGAACGATGTGCGGCACGGTATTTTTCCCGACCTGACACCAAGCAGCCATTTCCGCGTTCGTCATGACGACGGGAAAGCGGAGTTCGATTGGGTCGAGAGGAGGCGTGTAGGCGACAAGGGTATGCATATGTTGGCTCCGAATAGGTAGGTTGCTACCTAACTAATTATGGGGCCAAATTCGCAATACAAGAATTTTTTCGCGCCCTTGCGGGCGGTCATCGGTAAAATATGAGGTTATTTACGTGTTCGACCCGGCGCGGAGTTGATGTTCAAGCGGAAAAATTATAGGAAGCAACCAAAGTTTTTGGCGGGAAGCTTTATCCAGGTCTGTGCCTCAGAGAGATGCGATCATAAATGGTACTGGGAAGGTACTTGTTGAATGGTGGATCAAACAGAACTTCATGTAACACTGGATACAGCGGCTCATGGCCGCCGCATCTACGAACTTTGCTCTGCGATTTCCCGATCAATGGCGAAGAAAAGTCAAGCGAAGCTCGGAGCCGTCGGGCTTTCAGCAGGCGCTGCCGGTTTTATACGTGCGGTGGGCGAGAGTGATGACATGACCTTGTCAGACGTGGCTAAAGTATTGCGTGTAGAAACAGCCACCTTAAGTGCTCTTGCTGTCCGTCTGGAACGAGACGGGCTACTCGTGAGAGAGCCATCGCCTAAAGACAAAAGAGCGATGCTATTGCACCTGACGCCACGCGCCCGAGAGCTCGGAGAGCAGGCGGAGAAGATTACGCAATCAGAGCTGTCTAAATTGACAAAAGACGTGGCGGATACCGATCGGAAGCGAATGGTGGAATTGCTCCAAGGGATCCTCAAAAACCTCGATGACAACCCTCCTTGAAAGTACCCATAAATGGTACTGTCATCGGCTTTGAGAAATGGTACTTAATGTGAGGCAGCAGTACCATTTCTGCCGCTCAAAAAAGTGGTACGAATTTTAAACCCAAGTACCCTCGCTCACGGCGGTTATAGAGGTACTATGACCATACCGGAGTACCAATCATGGCGGTGCAAGATGAACTATTGGCGTTGTGTGCCGAGCTTCACTCGTCGGGTATCAAGCTAAGTTACGATACTATCCTCAAAGCGCGGGGCCGGGGGTCCCGCCGGGATATCGCGGCTGCTCTACGGGAATGGCATCGGCGACGCGCCCGAGAGCTTGCCTCAGCCTCGCTGGTCATGCCTGATCATGTATGGACTATGGGTAGTGACTTAGTCATGCAGCTTTGGTCTGCGATGGAGGGCGAGTTTGCGGAACTGCGCAGAGAAATAGCGCTTGAAGCCGATTTGCTCGAACATCATGCCCAGGAAGAGATTGAGCACCTTCATGGGACCATCGGCGAGCAGCATGAAGAAATTCTGCGTCTAAAGAATGAGGTCAATAGGTTGTCAGCGGCTCGGCCGTGAGTGATGCGATTTCAAAAAAGCTATCGAGGGCAATTGGTGCTCCTTAGAGGGGTGGCGAATGAGTTCATGCTCCCTCGAGGCAGATCGCAACGCCCATGCCGCCGCCGATGCAGAGCGAGGCGAGCCCTTTCGCAGACCCCGACCGGCGCATTTCGTGCACCAGCGTTGTAACGATCCGGTTTCCGCTCGCGGCCAGTGGATGGCCGAGGGCTAGTGCGCCACCGTTCACGTTGATCCGCTCGGGGTCCCAGTCCATCTCGCGGTTGACCGCAAGCGACTGCGCCGCGAAGGCCTCGTTGATCTCGAGCCGGTCGAGATCGCGCGCCGCCCAGTCGGTCCGCGCAAGCGCCACGCGCGAGGCTTCGACGGGCCCAAGCCCCATGTCCATCGGGTCGAGTGCTGCCGCCGCGTAGCCAGCGATCCGGGCCAGCGGCGGCAGGTTCAGCGCGCGCAGCCGGCGCTCGGAGACCACCAGAACCGCCGAGGCACCGTCGTTCAGCCCCGAGGCGTTACCGGCGGTGATCGTGCCTTCGCGCTCGAAGGCGGGGGCCATGCCGCCCAGCCGATCGAGGCTGGTGCGGCGCGGCTGCTCGTCCTGCGTCACGGTCCGGGTCTCCTTCCGGCCGGGGACCGAGATCTGCACGATCTCGGCATCGAACAACCCCGCCTCCTGCGCGGCGAGCGCGCGCTCCTGCGAGGCGAGGGCGAAGCGGTCCTGCTCTTCGCGGGTGATCTGGTAACGCCGGGCGAGATGCTCGACGGTGTTGCCCATGTGGATGTCGTTGAAGACGTCCCACAGGCCGTCGACGATCATCATGTCGCGCAGTTCGACGTCGCCGGACCTGTGGCCGGACCGCGCGCCGGGCAGAAGGTGCGGCGCCTCGGTCATGCTGTCTTGCCCGGTCGCGAGCACGATGTCGGCGTCGCCGGCGCGAATGGCCTGGGCGGCCAGGTGGATGGATTTCTGACCCGCGCCGCAGACCTTGTTAATCGTCATGGCGGGGACGTAGTCGGGAATGCCGGCCCAGATCGCGGCCTGCCGCGCGGGGTTCTGCCCGGCGCCGCCCTGAAGCACCTGCCCGACGATCACTTCGTCAATGCTGCCGGGGTCGATGCCGGCGTCTTCTACGACCCGGCGCATGACCTGCGCGCCGAGCCGCGCGGCGGACAGCCCCGCGTAGGCGCCGCACAGCTTGCCGATGGGCGCGCGGCGCGCGGCGACGATGAAGACTCCTTCGGACATGGTGGCTCTCCTCTTGTTTTATGGACCGAACGGTACGGGATTAATTTTCTGTGGTCCAGTCCTCACGGAAGCGGGTCAGTCCTTGCGGCAGGCACGCAGCACGATGCCGGAAAACTTCGCTGCCAGCGCCTCGATGTCGCCGGCCCGCTGCGGGCCGACCCAAAGGAATGCGTAGAAATACATGCCCAGCATCGCCTTCAGTTCGTCCGGGTCGACGGGGCGCAGGCGGCCGGCATCGCGTGCCTCGTTCATCACCAACTCCCACAGCCGGAAGTAGTCGCCGTGCAACCGCAGCACGTCGCGCCGCCGCTCGGGCGACAAAGCGTGAACCTCGCGGAAGCAGACGGTCATCTCGGCGTTGTCCTGCACCACGGCCTGCATAAGGCTGAGTGATAGCGCCCTGATTCGGGACTCGGCATCCTCGTCGCTGGAGAGGATTGTCCCGGCCTCGGCCAGCAGGTCGTGCAGGTAGAGGGTCATGATGTCGAGGAGCAGGTCCTCTTTTGATCGGATGTGGTGGTAGAGCGCCCCCTTGCCATGGCCAGTGGCGGCCCCCAGCTCGGCCGTGCCGACGCTGCCATAGCCCTTTTCGGCAAACAGCTGTGCGGCGGTCTTCATGATTGAGCGCTTGCTTTCGCTGATCGGTCGGGGCTGAGCTTGGGCGGTCATTCGATGGCCTCTATCTTCTGTCTATTCGAGCTAATAACACCGAATGACCGGTCGGACCAGTGTGTTCCGGCGCCGTAGCGCGTGCGCCGGAGCCGTCGTCTCCGAACTGCCTACAGGATGAGCGGCAACAGCGTCACACCGGCACCGAAGATGACCAGCGTGAACAGCATCATCACCGCCGTGTAGCCGAGGATGTCACCTGCGCGCAGTTGCGTCACACCGAGAAGCGGCAGCATCCACATCGGCTGCAACCCGTTGGTGAGCTGGTCGCCATAGCCAAAGGCAATCGCGGTCTGGCCGATGTCGGCGCCGATGTTGCGCGCGGCCTCGATGAGCACCGGTCCCTGTACCGCCCACTGGCCGCCGGCGGAGGGCACGAACAGGTTGACCACTGCCGCACTGACCATGGCGAAGAACGGAAAGGTCACCTCGTTAGAGATCGACACCAGCCCGCTTGCGAAGATCGTGATCAGGCCGGAGCCCGACATGATCCCCATGATCCCGGCGTAGAAGGGAAACTGGAGCACCACCTGCCCGCATGCGCCGATGGCCTGGTCCACGGCGCGGACATAGGCGATCGGCGTGCCATGCGCCGCCATGCCGAACAGCAGCAGAATGAAGTTCACGAGGTTGAGGTTGAGATCGAAGCCTTTGGTCGCGAAATGCCAGACCACGTAGCCCATCCCTGCGGCGACCACCGACCAGGTTAGCGGGCGGGCGCGCTCCATGCGGGCGGCGAAGGTCCGGTCGGACGGGTCGGTGAGGCTGGCCTCGCCACCAGCGCCGATGTCACCGACGGCGGCGGCGCTGAGCGAGCGCGCGCCGGGCGCCGGCTTCGGTGCGACGGTCTGGCGCTCATGCTCGGGCGGCTGCATTGCGGCGTAGACGAAGGGGATGATGACCAAGTAGGCCAGCAGCGTCAGCAGGTTGTAGCCCGAAAGGATCGTGTCTGTCAGCGGAATCAGCCCGATTTCGTCCGCAAGAAAGTGGCCCGGTGTGTTGAGCAGCAACGGCGCCGAAGCCGACAGTCCACAGTTGAACACTATGAGCCCCGAGAAGCCCGCCGCGGCGGCCAGCGGGTAATGCACGCGGATACCCCGCTCGAGGCAGGACTGCGAGATCTTGCGCGCTGAGATCGCGCCGATGATCAGACCCAGCCCCCAGCTTAATGCGCCGAACACGACGGCCAGCGCGGTGATCATCACCACCGCCTGCGTCGAGCTCTTCGGCAGGCGCGCGATGCGTTCGATGCCGCGTTCGACCGGCGGCGAGGATGCGAGCACGTAGCCGAACAGCAGAATCACGGTCATCTGCATCGCGAAGGTCAGCAGGTTCCAGAAGCCGTCGTACCACAAGCCCACCACCTGTGCGGGCCCGGTTGGCGTCATGACCATGGCGAGCACGGCAGTCAGACCGGTCAGCACGATGGCAAAAATGAACGGATTGGGTATGTATGCGCGCGTGAATGACGAGCACGCGACGCCCAGTCGGTAAAGCATGATGTCTCCTCCCTGTGACCGGATCCAAAGGAGTTGGACCATTCGGTCTGAGAAGAAGCTAAGAGTTGCATTAAGCCCGAGTCAAGCAGAACTGACCGTTCGGTTCTGTCCGCTTCGGCCCCTGACACAGGCTGATCCGCTACATTTTATGAGCTTGAAACGTGTTGTAATCACGTAAGGCTCAGCGAAAGATGTTAACCAAATAATTGATAATAATGTAAATTACCCATATTGCGATTGCATCGCCTCGTCCTCGCCGCATTGCCAATGCAGTCAGTACGAGAAAAATTGCTTGCGTCTTCACCTCTGGACCGAATAGTCCATGAGGGCCGGGCAAGGATAAGATACCGGTAACGGAGGAGGTAATAATGGACAGATCGGTACTCTGGAGCCCCGAGGCCGGTGCGCTGCGCGATAGTGGGCTTGCGCGCTTCGCCCGAAACTGCGGCTTTGATCCCGCAGACTACGAGGCACTGCACACTTGGAGCATCGCAGATCCGGGCGCCTTCTGGTCGCGGCTGTGGGATTTTGCCGGGGTGAAGGGCGACAAGGGCTCAGTGGCGCTGCACCGCGATCCCGCCGCGCCGATGACCGGCGCGCAGTTCTTTCCCGAGGCCCGGCTGAATGTCGCCGAGACCCTGCTGGCGGGTGCCGACCCCGCCTGTGCTGTGATCGAATGCGACGAGACCGGCGCCCGCGCCGAGCACTCCGCGGCGGCGCTGCGCGCCGAGGTGGCGCGGATCGCGCGCGGCCTGCGCGCCGCCGGCGTCGGGCCGGGCGACCGCGTGGGGGCCGTGCTTCCCAACCGGTTGGAATGCCTTGTCACGCATCTCGCGAGCCTCGCCATCGGCGCGGTCTGGACCTCGTGCTCGCCGGATTTCGGGACGACGGGAATTCTCGACCGGATCGGGCAGGTCCAGCCCCGGGTGCTGTTCGTGCAGCCCCGCGTGCGCTACGGCGGCAAGGAGATCGACCTGACCGCGCGGCTCGGCGATGTCGCCGCGCAGATCAAGGGGCTCGAAACGCTCGTGACCGTCGGCGAGGGCACGCCCGAGAGCCCGGTGCCGGTGACCACGTGGGAGAGTTTTGGCAGCCCCGGACCGCTGGAGTTCGAGCCCCGGCGCTTCGACGATCCCTGCTACATTCTCTACACCTCGGGCACCACCGGCGCGCCCAAGGCCATCGTGCATCGCTCCGGCGGCGTGCTGCTGCAGAAGCTCAAGGAGCACATGCTGCATGGTGACGTGAGGCCCGGCGATCGCTTCCTATGGTACACCAACACCGCCTGGATGATGTATCACTGGGTCGTGGCAAGTATGGGCTGCGGTGCCACGCTGGTGCTCTACGACGGTGCCCCGGTGCTGAAGGAGGCAGGCGGGTTAGACTGCGGCCAGCTCTGGCGCGCGGTCGAGCGCGAGCGGCTCACGCATCTCGGGATCTCGCCCAAGTATCTCTCGACACTAATGGAGCAGGGCTACCGTCCGGGCGACGCGCAGGACCTGGGATCGCTGCGCTGGCTGATGTCGGCCGGCAGCCCCGTCTCGCCGCAGCAATACGACTGGATGTATGACGCTGTAAAGGCCGACATGGGGTTCGCTTCGATCTCGGGCGGGACCGAGATCATGGGCTGCTTCTTGCTCGGATCGCCGCTGCACCCGGTGCGCCGCGGACGACTGACGGTAAAGGGGCTGGGCATGGCGGTAAACGTCTTCGACGAACGCGGCGCCCCGGTGCGCGGCCGGCCTGGAGAGCTGGTCTGCACCGAACCGTTCCCCTCGATGCCGGCGACTTTCTGGGGGCCGGACGGCGACGCCCGCTACCGCAAGAGCTACTTCGCCGAACGTCCCGAGATTTGGACCCACGGCGACCATGCGACTCTCTATCCGGACGGCAGCGCCGAGATTCACGGCCGCTCGGACTGCACGCTAAACCCCGGCGGCGTGCGGATCGGTACTGCCGACATCTACAATGTCTGTGCGCAATTCCCCGAGCTTGAGGACTGCATCGTCTTCGGCCGTCCAGTTGAGGGCGACGAAGAGATCGTGCTCTGCGTCAAGATAGCCGGGCAGCAGGCCGCGGGACCGGACCTGGCGCAGGCCATCCGCCGCAGGCTGCGCGTCGAATGTTCGCCGCGCCACGTGCCGAGCGCGATCTACTGCGTCTCCGACATCCCGATGACGGTGAACGGAAAGCGGGTCGAGAACGCCGCACGATCGGTGGTCTCGGGGCGGGCGGTCGCCAACCTCGGATCGCTGGCCAACGCCGACTGTCTTGCCGAATATGCCAGCCTGACGAAAAGGGTTCCGCTATGAGACCTCATGCCGCCATAGTCGGCGCAGGATCGCTGCCGCCGCAACGCCGGACCGAGGGCGCCTCGACGCTCGGGATGCTCGCTCGGGCGGCCAAGGCCGCCCTCGACGACGCCGGGTTCGAGAAGGACGAGATCGATGGGCTGCTGGTCGGGCCGCAGGTGGGCGAGACGCCCCAGCACGTGCCGGCCACGGTGTCAGAATACCTTGGCCTGCAACCGGTGATGTCGAACGTGGTCGATCTTGGCGGCGCCTCGGGGCCGGGCATGGTCTGGCGCGCGGCGGCAGCGATTCAGGCGGGCATGTGTGAAACCGTGCTCTGCGTCATCGGCAACCACCGGAACCCTGAGGTGCCGCGCAGCCCCAACCGCAACCCGATCCGCGAGTTCGACGTGCCCTTCGGCGCATCCGGGGCGAACGTGTCCTACGCGCTGCTCAAGCAAGCGCATATGGCGCGGTTCGGCACCACCGATGAGGATTTCGCGCTGATCGCCCATTGGGCGCGCGCCAACGCGCAGCGCCATCCCGACGCCATCTTCCACGGCCAGCCCGCCAGCTTGGACGATGTGCTGGCCTCGCCGATGATCGCGAGCCCGCTGCGGCTGTTCGAGATCGTCATGCCGGTGGCTGGCGCCGAGGCCGTGATCGTAACGTCGGCCGAGCGCGCCAAGGGGCGCAGCGCTGCCTGGCTGTTGGGCGCGGGCGAGAAGATCACCCACCGGGCCGTCAGCCAAGCGCCGGATCTGACCTCGGGGCCGCTCAAGCCGTCGATGGCGCGGGCGTTTGCGCAGGCGGGGGTGGATGCGGCCCGAATGTCGCTGTTGTCGCTCTACGATTGCTACACGATCATGGTGGCAACGACGCTGGAGGACGCCGGGCTCTGCGCGCCGGGCGGCTTCGGGACCTTCATGCGCGACCACGATTTCAGCTCGGAGGGAGACATGCCGATGAACACCCACGGCGGACAGCTCGGCTACGGCCAGCCCGATCTCGCGGGGGGCATGACTCATGTCACCGAAGCAGTGCGGCAGCTGCGCGGCACCGCCACGGGCCGGCAGATCGCCGACCCGGAGTTCGCGCTGGTCACCGGCAACGGCGCGACCATGTCCGAGGCCGTGGCACTGGTGCTGGGAGCAGAGGCATGAGCGATCTTGCAACACTGAAGGTTCCCGGCCCGACGATCATCCCGCTAACCGCGCCGTTCTGGGAGGCCGCCGCCGAGGGACGGCTGCTGATCCAGCGCTGCGGCGGCTGCGGCGGTGCGGCGTTCTACCCGCGAGAGCTTTGCCCGTATTGCTGGTCTGACGCGCTGCGTTGGGAAGAGGCACGCGGCGTGGGCCGGCTGAAGAGCTTCAGCACCATCCACAAGCCCGGCCATCCCGGCTGGTTTGCGGTGGCCCCCTACAGCGTGGGGCTGGTCGAACTGGCCGAGGGGCCGACGCTGCTCAGCCACCTCCTGAGCGAGGCGTTCGAGGTCGGCATGGCGCTGCAGCTTGCGCCTACGAGCATCGGCGGGCGGGTTCTGCCCTGTTTCCGCCCTGTGTGATCACATCCAAGAGGAGGATACCATGAAAGATACCAACGGCTGGATCGGCACCATCAACGGGATGCCGGAACTGGGGCAGGTTGCCGAGCGCAGCCGCACCACGCGGATGGATGACATCCATTCCTTCACCGACATGACCGGTGATCGTAACCCAGTGCATTATGACGAGGAACTGGCGAAGAAGACTGCCTTCGGCAAGCTCATCGTACAGGGGGGCGTCACCACCGGCATCCTCAACGCCTGCGTGGCCGAGGACCTGCCGGGGCCGGGGACGGTGTTCCTGAACACCAACCTAAACTTTAAAAAGGCGGTCGGCGTCGGCGAGACTATCACTGGCCGGGTCGAGATCATCAAGGTGCGCGAGGACAAGCCACTCTGCACGCTGAAGGTTTCGGTCACCGATTCCGAGGGCGCGGTCTGTGTCGAGGGCGAGGCGACCACCTACACGATGCCGCTCGAGGGCCTCTGAATGACCGACGCCCCGTCGATACCCCGCGCCGAGGGCCGCTGGCGGATGCTGGCGATCATCTGCCTCGGTGTCGTCGGGGTGCTGGCGACATGGTTTTCCGCCACCGCCATCATGCCGGAACTGATCCGCGAGTGGGGGCTGACACCGGGGCAGGCGACCTGGCTGACCAACGCCGTTCAGCTCGGGTTCGTCGCCGGGGCCGTGGGGGCCTCGCTGGTCAACCTGCCCGACATCGTCGCGATGCATCGGCTGATGACCGCGGCGGCGCTGCTCGCGGCACTCGCTAACGCCGCGCTACTGGTGACGGGTTCGCAAGGCGCCATCGTGGTGCGTTTCGTGACCGGCGTAGCGCTGGCCGGGGTCTACCCGCCGGCGCTCAAGCTCATGGCGACATGGTTCGTGCGCGGCCGCGGACTAGCGCTCGGCTTCCTCATCGGCGCGCTGACGCTGGGCTCGTCGATGCCGCACCTTGTGCGGGCCGTGACCGAAGACGTCGACTGGCGCGCGGTGGTCTGGGCGACCTCGGGCTCTGCACTGGCGGCAACGCTGCTCTTCGGGCTGGCGGCCCGCGAGGGCCCAAACCCGTTCGGTAAGGCGACCTTCGATCCGCGCCAGTCGCTCGGAGTGTTCACCAACCGGCCGCTCCTGCTCGCGAACATTGGATATTTCGGCCACATGTGGGAGCTCTACGCCATGTGGGCCTGGATCCTCGCCTTCGCCGCCGCGGCCGAAGCCGGGATGCAGCCGTTCCCCTTCGGTTCGGCGTCGATGCTCAGCTTCGTCGTCGTCGCCTCGGGGGTGATCGGCTGTCTTGCCGGCGGTTGGCTGTCGGACCGGATCGGGCGCTGCCTGACCTGTGCCGGCATGATGCTCGTCTCGGGCGGCTGCGCGGCGCTGATCGGCGCCTTCTTCGACGGGCCGCCGCTGCTGCTGGCGCTTCTGGCACTGCTCTGGGGCGTCACCGTGATCGGCGACAGCGCGCAGTTCTCAGCGGCGGTGACCGAGCTTGCCGATAGCGCCTTCGTGGGCACTGCGTTGACGCTGCAGATGGGGCTGGGCTTCGGCCTGACGGTGATCGCCATCTGGGGGCTGCCCCTCTTCGCCGACTGGATCGGCGGCTGGCAGTGGGCCTTCCTCTTTCTGCTGCCGGGGCCCGCCATCGGCACTTGGGCCATGCTGGCGCTGCGCGCCCGGCCCGAGGCCGGGCGCCTCGCCCACGGCGCACGCTGAAACGCGTCGCCCTTGCGCGCGTCCTGCGGCATTCTGTATATCCCTAGAAACATTCGATCATGGGAGGTCGGACATGGCGGGCGCAAACCACGAAAAATCTCATAGGCGCGGCCGGCCGCGCAACGCGGACGGGGTCGCGGCCGATGTGCTGCAACGGCTGGCCACCAGCGGTCGGTTCCTGCGCAGCAGCGACGTGCCGCTCTGGATCCAACTCAAGAACGCCCTGGCCGAAGAGATCGGAAAGGGGCTCGAACCCGACGCCCGCCTGCCCTCGGAGCAGAGCATCGCCGAGATCTTCGACGTCTCCCGCCCGGTGGTGAGGGCCGCGCTTGCCGGGCTCGCCAGCGAGGGGCTGCTCGAAAAGGTGCCGCGGCGCGGAATCTTCGTCGCGCAGCCGCGCACCGAGACCGACTTCCTGACCTCAAACGTCTCGGTCCATTCGGACCTGGAGGCGCGGGGCCACGTGGTGACCGCGCGCGCCTTCACCTTCGGCCGCTTTCCTCCGGACGAGGACGAGCGCAGGGTCTTCTCGCTGCCGCCCGATGGCAGCGTGATCCGCGTGGGCCGCATCTACCGCTCGGACGGCAAGCCGATCACCCATACTCTGATCTCGCTGCCGGGCCACAAGGTGCCGGAGATGGAGAGCTTCGACATCGAGGGCCAGTCGATCTTCCAAATCCTCAAGGACCGCTATGGCCTGATTTCGAAACGGGCCGAACGTTGGTTCACCGCCGAGCTGCCGTCGGCCAATGTCGCGCGCCGTCTCGAGGTGCGTGAGACCCAGCCGTTGATCGCCATCGAATCGATTGCCTACGACACTAACGACGCGCCGCTCGAATATTATCGCGCGTTCTACAATTCCTCGGTGGCGCGCATTCACGTCTCTACCGGAACATTCAACAACTAGCTGAAAATTATATAATAATTATCTTCCCTTACTTCTGGTAATATCCAGATTGACAACCACTGTACCGATCGGTCATTCTGCATTCAGGAGGGGGGACCAGGTCTCTCAACATCGCGAAATACGAAACATGGTGCGACGGGCGCGGAAGGGCGCCTTTCGCAGGGAGATGGGTCTTGGACTACAGCAACCTCAACAATCTGGGCGGACAGGTCGCGGCCGTGACCGGCGGCGCCAGCGGCATCGGGCTCGAGGCGGCCCGCGCGCTGGCCGCCTGCGGCGCGACACTCGAGCTGATAGATTTCGACGCAAAGGCGCTTGGCAAGGCTACCATGTCGCTACGTGACCAGGGCGCCACGGTCGAGACCACCGTGCTCGACGTCACCGACCCCGCGGCGGTCGCAGAGGCCGCGGCCTCGATCTGTGGGCGCAACGGCGGCTCCGTCGAAATCCTGCTGAACTCGGCCGGGATCGCCCGGCTGCACAGCGCCACCGATGTCGCGGACGCGGAATGGCGGCAGGTCATCGAGGTCAACCTGAATGGCAGCTTCTGGTGCTGCCGCGAATTCGGCCGGGCCATGGTCGCCGCCGGACGCGGCTCGGTCATCAACATGGGGTCGATGTCGGGCAACATCGTCAACGCGCCTCAATTCGCCTCGAGCTACATGGTTTCGAAGGGCGGCGTCCACCAGCTCACCCGTGCGCTGGCGGTGGAATGGGCGAAGACCGGCGTGCGCGTCAACGCGCTGGCCCCCGGCTACATCGGCACCGAGATGACCCTCGAGATGCGCGCCCGCCCCGAGCTCTTTGACAAGTGGCTCGAGATGACCCCGATGGGCCGCTGCGGCACCCCCGAGGAAGTCGCCGCCGTTATCGTTTTCCTGGCGTCGCCGGCGTCGAGCTACATGACCGGATCCATCCTTGCGGTGGATGGCGGCTACACCAGCCTATGAGGGACCAAACGATGTCGGATACCGCGCAAACCTACGACACCAGCGCCCGCCACGAGATCATCACAGCATGCCGCGAAATGAACCGTTCGGGGATCAATCAGGGCACGTCGGGCAACATCTCGATGCGATCGGGCGAGGGGATCCTCGTAACCCCGACCTCGCTGCCATATAACGACATGACCCCCGAGGACATCGTCTGGATCGGCTTCGATGGTCGCATCGAAGGCCGCCGCCGGCCCTCGTCGGAGTGGCAGTTCCACCGGGACATTATGGCCGCCCGGCCCGAGGTCGAGGCCATCGTGCATGCCCATCCGACCGCCTGCACGACGCTGTCGATCATGGAGAAGGACATCCCGCCGCTGCACTACATGGTTGCGATCTGCGGCGGCCACAACGTGCGCTGCGCCCCCTATGCGACCTTCGGTACCAAGGAGCTGTCGGACCATGCGCTTGCCGCGCTCGAGGACCGGTCGGCCTGCCTGCTGGCGCATCACGGCATGATCGTAACCGGCAGCTCGCTGGTCCAGGCGATGTGGCGCGCGGTCGAACTCGAAACACTCGCCAAGCAGTATCTCGGCTGCCTGACCGTCGGTGAGCCGCCGCTGCTGTCGGAACTGGAAATCCGCAATGTGCTCGACCGGATGGCCGGCTATGGCCACTCGGACTGAGGGATACGCCCCCAGAGCTTACTCAGCCGCGCCGGGAGGACGGGCTCGGCCTTGAAAAGATCAGATGCAGACAGGAGGAGAAACCATGCATTTCAAGACCATTCTCGCCACCGGCGTCGCCGGTATCGCCATCGCCACCGCCGCGCTCGCGCAGGACGGCACCGAGGGGCTGAGCCTCGAGGGCAAGACGGTGGGTGTGACCGTGATCGGCACCGACCACCACTGGGACCTGATGGCCTATCGCGGACAGGTCGACATGCTCGAGGAACTGGGCGCGGAAGTTATCGCGCTTGACGCGGGCCGCAATGACCAGACCCAGATCAGCCAGATCCAGACCCTGATCGCCCAGCAGCCCGACGCGATCATCGAGCAGCTCGGCAACATCGACGTGCTCGATCCGTGGCTTCAGCGTATCAACCAGGCAGGCATTCCGCTCTTCACCGTCGACACCTCGACGCCGCATGCCATCAACAACACCACCTCGGACAATTATTCGATCGGCGCGCAGCTGGCGCTGCAGATCGTCCAGGACATGGGCGGCGAGGGCAAGATTGCAGTGTTCAATGGCTTCTATTCGGTGCCGGTCTGCAAGATCCGATACGATCAGCTCAAGTATGTGCTGGAAAGCTTCCCCAAGGTCGAGATCCTCGAGCCCGAGCTGCGCGACGTCATCCCCAACACAGTGCAGCAGGCCTATTCCGACACCACCGACATTCTGACGCAGAATCCTGAAGGCTCGGAGCTCAAGTCGATCTGGGCATGCTGGGACGTTCCGATGATCGGCGCCGCGCAGGCGATCGAGGCCGCGGGCCGCACCGACGTGAAGACCTACGGCGTCGACGGCAGCCCCGAGTATGTCGAGATGGTCGCCAACCCCGACAGCGCCGCCGGCGCGGTCGTAGCTCAGCAGCCCTATGAGATCGGTCGCGAAGCGGCGATGAACGTGGCGCGCCATCTCGCCGGCGAGGAGATTCCTCCCTTTTCCTTCGTCGATGCCGTGCTGATCAGCAAGGACAACGCCGACGAAACGGCCGCTCCGTTCCTCCCCGGGGCGCAGAGCCAGTAAGCTGACGGCGCAAGCGGGCCGGCGCGACCACCGCCGGCCTGCCCATTCAAACGGAGAGTGACATGACCGACGCAGCCATCGAAATGGCCGGGATCGACAAGACCTTCGGACCGGTCAAGGCCCTGCAGAATGCCGACCTTGTCGTGCATCCCGGCACCATCCACGGGTTGATCGGCCAGAACGGCGCCGGGAAATCAACGATAATTAAGGTCTTGGCCGGGATTTACTCGCTCAGCGGCGGCAGCGTCCGGGTGTTCGGCGAAGAGATCAGCCCGGTGACCCCCGCCGCCGTCGAAGCGCGCGGCGTCCACTTCATCCACCAGGACCGGCTCTTGGTGCCGACGGCCACGGTCGCTGAGGCGATCTTCTTGCGTAACGAGCCGCACTTCGGCCCGTTCCTCAACCTGCGCCGGATGAACCGCGAGGCTGCGGCGCTTCTCAAGCGCTATTTTGATCTCGATCTCGACCCGCGGATGCTGGTGAACGAGCTGAGCACCGCGCAGCAGAAGATCGTACAGATCACCCGGGCGCTGGCCAATCACGCGCGGGTGCTGGTGCTTGACGAACCCACCGCAGCGCTGATCCAGAAGGAAGTTGACAACCTCTTCGCGGTGCTGCGCCGTCTGCGGCACGACGGGCTCGCGATTGTGTTCATCTCA
Organism: Sulfitobacter sp. NFXS29; assembly: GCF_040148765.1. NCBI lineage: Bacteria > Pseudomonadati > Pseudomonadota > Alphaproteobacteria > Rhodobacterales > Roseobacteraceae > Sulfitobacter > Sulfitobacter sp. NFXS29. Next base: position 8,168 of record NZ_JAGDED010000020.1, on the reverse strand, counting down.
CACTATATGTCCGAGATTGAGGAGATCTGCGACGTCGTCACGGTTCTGCGCAACGGCTCCGACGTGGGCGTGGTTGACCCACGCGAAGCGGGCATCCCCAAGATCGTCGAGATGATGACCGACCGCGACACCTCAGAGATGTATCCGCGCCGCGACGCCGAGATCGGCGCGCCGGTCCTCGAGGCGCGCGGCATTACGGCCGAGCCGCATTTCCGCAACGTGAGCTTCGCCCTGCGCGCCGGCGAGGTCCTCGGGCTCACCGGGCTGTTGGGCTCGGGCGACAAGGAGGTGCTTAAGGCGCTGTTCGGCCAACTTCCGCTCGACAGCGGCGAGATCCTCCTGCACGGCGAGTCGATCTCGTTCCGTTCCCCGGTGCAGGCGGTGAGCCGCGGCTTTGCTAAGATCCCTGAGGACCGACGAGCGCATGGTGTCGCGACCGGTCTGTCGGTGGGCGAGAACGTCTCGCTCGCCTCGCTCGACCAGATGTCGGTGCGCGGCTTCGTGCGCAACCGCGAGGAAGTCGCGCGGGTCGACAGCCTGATCGCCGATCTCGGGATTAAGACGCCGGACCGTCATCAGCTGGTCAAGAACCTGTCGGGTGGCAACCAGCAAAAGGTGGTCGTAGCCAAGTGGCTGAGCCGCGACAGCTCGGTTTACCTGCTCGACGAGCCGACCGTGGCCGTCGACGTGGGCGCAAAGATCGAGATCTTCTCGCTGATGAATCGGCTTGCGGCCGAGGGCAAAGCGCTGATCTTCCTCAGCTCCGACCTCGAGGAGATCGCCGAGATGTGTGACCGCATCCTCGTCATCTACCGCGGCGAGATCACCAGCGAACACCGCCACGGCGAGATCGACGCCGACCGACTTCTGGCCGCCGCGTCCGGCAGCGCCGTCGCCGCGCCGAAGCCCCAGACCATCGAAAGGAGGGCCAACGCATGAGTGTGGCCGCAGACATGCCCGAGGCGGGCACGACCCGGCCGGCGCGCCAGCGCGCCGACTGGTCGAAGCTCGCCATCCGGCTCGGCGCCTTCGGGGCCTTTGCCGGGATCATGATATACTTCGCGCTGACCGCGCGCGGGTTCACCTCGCCCTACAACCTAACCAACGTGGTCGAGCAGTCCACCGTGTTGGGGCTTCTGGCCTTCGGCATGACGGTGGTCTTCATCGGCACCGGCACGGACGTCCAGAAGGGCGGGATCGACCTGTCGATCGCGGCCAACGCCGGGCTGTGCGCGGCGGTCTACGCGGTGCTGCTGAAATCCGGCTACGGCAATGCGGTGGCGATCCCGGCGGCGGTGGCCACAGGAATGGCGGTGGGCTTCCTCAATGGGATCGCCGTCGTCTGGCTCAAGATCATGCCGCTGCTCGGAACGCTGGCCGTGATGAACATCGCGGCGGGGCTGGAGCTGACGCTGACGCAGAACACCGTCGTTTCGGTCAATTCGCCGCTGCTCGGGACGCTCGCCTTCGGCCGGTTCCTGGGTATCTCGGCGCTGGCCTGGTGCTTCATCGTGGTCTCGGTGCTGCTGGTCTGGGCGATCCACTATTCGCGCACCGGCCTGCGGCTCTACGCGGTGGGTGGCCATCACGAGGCGGCGCGCGCCGCCGGCTTGCGCACCGGGCTCTACGTCTTCGGTGCCTACATCTTCTCGGGGCTGATGGCCGGGGCGACCTCGATCCTGATCGTAGCGCGGCTGTCGTCCTCGACGCCGGGCACCGGCCTGATGCTGCTACCGATCCTCGCGGCTGCGCTGCTGGGGACCGTGTTCTCGCGCCGCTTCATCCCGACCATCGGCGGCACGCTTCTGGCCGCGCTGTTCATCGGCTTCCTAGCCAACGGGTTCCAGCTTCTAGGCATCTCTTCCTACTGGGTGAGCGGTGTGCAGGGGGCGCTGATCCTGCTGGTGGTCGCCGTCACGTCCTTTGCCAAGAAGTCCTGAGGAGGCCGACATGAGTGCAGAGACCACCACCCCCTCGCGCATGCCCCGAATGACGCTGGAGGCCTTCTCCAACGTCGCCGTGCTGCTTGCCTTCGCCGCCGTCGTGATCTTTTTCACGCTGGCCACCGACACCTTCATGACTGGTGAGAACCTGTTCAACCTGGTGTCCAACAAGATCGTTCTGCTGGCCATCGTCGCACTTGGCATGACCATCGTCATCGGGGCAGGCGGCATCGACCTCTCGGTTGGCGTGGCCATCGACCTCAGTTCGATGTGCTTCATCATGCTGATCGCTGCGGGTTACACCGGATTCATCGGCATCGCCGGCGGGCTTGCTGCCGCCTTCGGTGTCGGCCTGCTGAACGCGCTGCTGATTAACAAGCTGAAGATCAACCCGTTCCTCGCCACGCTCGGCGTGCTCTTCATCGGAAAGTCGGTGCAGCAACTCTCAACCCAGGGCGGGGTGCCAATCTACCTCACACGGGCCGAATTCGCCGCCCCTTTCGATGCCATCGCCCGCAGCGCGCTGTTAGGCGTGCCGACCCCGGTGATCGTGTTGCTGGTGGCGATCGTGGTGGTCTGGCTGGCGCTGCACCGCTCGGTCTTTGGCCGATACGTCTCGGCACTGGGGGCGACCCCTGAGGTGGCCTGGTATTCGGGTATCCGGGTGCCGCTCGTGCTGACCGCGGTCTTCGTGTCTTGCTCGCTCCTGTCGGGGGTGACCGGTATCCTGCTGAGCTCGACTGTGCGCAGCTACGTGCCGCTTGCCGGCGACGCTTTCCTGCTCGACGCCATCGGCGCGACCTTCATCGGCACCGCGCTGTCGGCCGAGCGTCGCCCCTCGGTCATCGGCACGCTGCTGGGCGTGGCGCTGCTTGCGGTGATGCGCAACGGGCTGCTGCTGATGGGCTTCAACTTTTTCTGGCAGCAGGTCGGTATCGGCATCCTCGTCTTTCTCGTGCTGGGCCTCAGCTTCGGCCTGCGCAAGCGTTCCGAATAAGGGAGAATTCCATGACCACTTTCGACGTTTCCTGCGTGGGCTTCACTGTCCTCGACATCCTCGGTCGGCCGGTGACGGCTATCCCCGAGGGCGGCCGCGCGGATTTCATCGAGGAGATCCGCATGACCGTCGCCGGCACCGCCGCCGCCACGGCAATGGACTGCGCCATCCTCGGACTCCGGACCCGCATGGTCAGTTCCGTCGGCAACGACGACATAGGTGATTTTCTGATCTCCAAGATGCAGAGTTACGGCATGGACACCGCCATGATGTCGCGTGACCCCGGCAACCAGACTTCGTCGACGATCCTGCCTGTGCGGCCCAACGGCGAACGCCCCGCGCTGCATGTCCGCGGCTCGGCCACTACCTTTACCTTGGTGCCCGAGCAATACGCCGATGCGCTCGACGCCAAGATCGTGCATCTCGGCGGCACCGGGCTGCTGTGGGCGTTCGACGGACAGCCGTCCGTCAACTTTCTGAAGGCGGCCAAGGCGGCCGGGCGCACGACCACCTTCGACCTGATCCAGGCAAATCCCGAAACCGTCGAGAAGGTGCTGCCGCTGCTGCCCTACATCGACTACTTCATCCCCTCCATCGAGGAGGCGGAGGAAATGGCCGGCACCTCCGGTCCCGAGGCCACCGCCCGCTGGTTCCGCGAGCGCGGCGTGCGCAACGCGATCCTGACCCTTGGCGGCGACGGCGTCTACGCCGACCCCGAGGACGGCGTGCCCTTCACCCTGCCGGCGCATGACATCGAGGTTGTCGACACCACCGGCTGCGGCGACAGCTTCACCGCCGGGATCATCATCGGCCTCAGTAAGGGCTGGGACCTGCGCCGCTGCGCACGCTTCGCGTCTGCGGTCGCCGCACAGGTGGCGATGGGCCTCGGCTCGGACGGCAAGCTCGGCTCGTTCGAAGACACGCTGCACGCCATGGAAACCCTGCCCCTGAAGGAACTGACCGATGCCTGATACCGCGACCAACCAGATGACCGCCACAATGCCGCAGGTGCTGATCGGCAAGACCGCGCTCGTCACCGGCGCCAGCCGAGGCATCGGTGCCGCGCTCGCCGAGGGGCTCGCGGCTGCCGGCGCCCGCGTGGTGATATGCGACCTGCCCGCGCAGGCCGCCGACATGGACGCTGTCGCCGCGCGCATCGTCGCTGCTGGCGGCACGGCCGATACCCGGGCGCTGAACGTCACCGACAGCGCCGCCCTCGCCGAGGCCGTCGCCGCGATCACCGAGGCGACCGGGGGCATCGACATCCTCGTGAACAACGCCGGGATCCTGAAACCCTCGCGGCTCGAAGACCTTTCCGAAGCCGACTGGGACGCTCACATGGACGTCAATGCCAAGGGCGTGCTGCTGATGACAAACGCGGTGATCCCGCAGATGCGGGCGCGCGGCGCGGGGCGGATCATCAACATCGCTTCGATCGCCGGTCGCCAGGGGGTGCCCACCCAGGGGCACTACGCCGCCACCAAGGCCACGGCGATCACCCTCACCCGGGTCTACGCACAGGAGCTCGGTCCGGACGGCATAACCGTCAATGCCATCTGCCCCGGCATCATTCTCACGGAGATGGGGCGCAACAATCTCGGCAGCCAGGAGAACATCGACCACTGGACCAATGTGGCGGCGCTGCGTCGCCTCGGGGCACCGGGCGACGTCACCGGGCCGACGGTCTTCTTCGCCTCCGACCTGTCTGCCTTCGTCACCGGCCAGGCGCTGAACGTGGACGGCGGCATCTACTTCCACTGACACGAACTCAAAAGGGAAGATACCATGGAAAAGGTCGCAATCGTTGGAGCCGGCCCCGGCGGCATCGTTGCCGCACGCTTCCTGCAGTCGCAGGGCTTCGATCCGGTGCTCTTCGAGGCCCATGACCGCCCAGGCGGGCAGTGGTGCCACGACAACCCTGCGTCCGGCGTCTGGCCTATGATGCGGACCAATACCGCGCGGATGGTGACGCGATTTTCCGACCTCGATTACCCAGCCGGGGTGGCGATGTTTCCGCGCAATCAGGATGTCGGCGACCATCTTGACAGCTATGCCGAGCTTTTCGGCCTGAACGCGAAGATCCGGACCGGCACCCGCCTCAAGGCGCTGGAACAGATGCGGGGCGGCTGGCGGCTGACGATCGAGAGCGGCGGGGAGACGCGCGAGGAGACCTTCCCCCGCGTGGTCATCGCCACCGGTGCCTACAATCGCCCCGGCATCCCGAATGAGCCGGGTCTGGACGGGTTCAGCGGCGATCTGGGCGCGATCCACGCCTTCGACTACGACACGCCGGACGCCTATCGCGGCAAGCGGGTGCTGATCGCGGGGGGCAACATCTCATCGCTTGAGATCGCTTCAGATCTTGCCATGCTCGGGGCCGCGCATGTGGCGACGGCGATGCGGCGGCAGCGCTATGTCATGCCCAAGCTGATCGCCGGCACGCCTGTGGAGAGCTACGTCTTCACCCGTGCCGCCGCATTGTTCCAGGAAACCGCAAGCTCGGAGGAGTGGGCCGAGCAGACCAAGGCCTTTGTGCTGCAATATGGAGGCGACCCCGTGTGGTACGGCGCGCCTGCGGCCGATCCCGATGTGCGACGTGCTGGGACGACCGGCAGCCAAAATTTCCTCAACCTCGTGGCCGAGGACCGTATTCGCTGCCACCCCTGGATCGCCTCGATTGAGGACAGGACCGTGCGCTTTACCGATGGCAGTGAGGACGAGTTTGACGGCATAATTTTTGGCACCGGCTACCGGATGAACCTGCCTTTCCTGTCGCAGGCGCTATGCGAGACGCTTGAACTCACGGATAAGTCGATCACTCTTGCCAACCATACCTTTCACCCGGATGCTCCCGGGCTCGCATTCATGGGTCTCTGGGCGCAGATTGGCCCCTATCTCCCGGCGCTCGAGTTGCAGGCGCGCTATCTCGCCTATAGCTGGAGCAGCGTGGTTCCCGCCGCGGAAGACGCGACGCTGCGCGATGCCTGCGCCCGGGCCCGGAGCGAAAGAGGCAAGGATCGTTACCAGCATATTCAGACGTTGCGCTTCGCCCGGCTCGCAGGCTGCGACCCCGAAGGCGCGGTCGATGCACCAACCGCCGCGATGTTGGCCGCGAATGCAGTCACAGCGCTCAGTTTCCGCCTGACAGGACCGGATGCCCTCCCCGATGCCGCCGCGCAACTGCGCGCGGAAACACTCCGCTATGGACGAAAGGACCAGAACTTTGCGTGATTTCCCCAGCCTCACCCGAACCGACAGCTTCTACATCGGAGGCCAATGGGTCGCTCCCTTGGGAAGGGACACTCACCGACTGATCGATCCCGCCACCGAAGAGCCCATTGCGATCATACCGATGGCCTCGGAAGACGACGTGAACAGAGCTGTCGCCGCCGCACGTGGAGCCTTCGACGACTGGTCGCTGACACCCAGATCCGAGCGGTTGCACCTACTGCGTCGTCTGTTGGAGCTTTACGACGCGCGCAGTGAGGATCTAGCTCAGCTGATGATGCAGGAGATGGGCACTCCCATCGGTTTCTCCCGAGCGGCGCAGGTCTGGGTGGGCCAGCAACATCTTCTGGCGACCATTGAGGCGCTGCAGAAGCTGCCTGAACAGGAGATGCGTGGCGATACTATGATCGGGCTCGAACCCATCGGCGTCTGCGCGCTGATAACACCATGGAACTGGCCGATGAACCAGCTTGTGGTCAAGGCCGCCCCGGCTCTCGCGGCGGGTTGCACCATGGTCGCCAAGCCGTCGGAATACTCGCCGCTGTCGTCACTGCTTTTTGCCGAGCTGGTCGAGGAAGCAGGCTATCCGGCCGGCGTCTACAACCACATTATCGGCGCTGGTCCTGTTGCCGGCGAGGCGCTGGCACGGCATCTCGACGTAGACATGGTCTCGATCACCGGCTCGACCCGCGCGGGCGTGCAGGTGGCGCGAGCCGCAGCGGATACCGTCAAGCGCGTAGCGCAAGAGCTGGGCGGAAAGTCGGCCAACATCGTCTGCCGCGACGCCGACCTAGAGAAAGCGGTGCGCGAGGGGGTCGAGGCTTGCTACGTCAACTGTGGCCAGGCCTGCCGTGCCCCGGCCCGCCTCCTGGTCCCAAAGGAGCGCATGGAGGAGGCCAAGGCCATCGCCCGTGCCGCCGCAGAGGCGCATGTGGTCGGTGCGCCCTCGGGTAAGGTCGCCCTCGGGCCCGTAGTGAACGAGGCACAGTGGCACCATATCCAGGCGCTGATCCAATCGGGCATCGACGAAGGCGCCACGCTGGTGACCGGCGGCACAGGTCGGCCTGAGGCGCTCTCGCGCGGCTGGTACGTGAAGCCAACGGTCTTTGCCGACGTAATGCCAGGCATGACCATCGAGACCGAGGAGATCTTCGGCCCGGTGATCGCACTAATCAGCTACGACACCGAGGAAGACGCCATCCGCATCGCAAACGACACCGTCTACGGGCTGGCAGCCTATATCCAGTGCCCCGACCCGGAGCGCGCCCGCCACATCGCCCGCCGCCTGCGTGTCGGTGCGATCTGGATCAACGGTGCCGACTGGTCCGCCTACGCGCCTTTCGGCGGCTATCGCCAGTCCGGCAACGGCCGCGAGCATGGCGAATGGGGGTTACAGGATTACCTTGAAGTGAAATCCGTCGCCGGCTGGTGAGCCAACGCGGCAACAGTCATAGGAACGCCACGGCGTTTTTACCCTGAAATAGCCACACGATGACATAACATATCTGCGGATGAGGCCCAGAACTTTAATTTGACGACGTGCGTAACGCTTCGGTGCGGCCTATGCGGCATGCCAAAAAAACGGGCAGTCGCTCAAGGATAACTTTGGGATGTGGGTCGGACTCTCCCAAGACAAGCGCGGCATGGCAAGCCGCGTCGGATCGGGCATCCGTAGATCACTATGAATGCGTCGCGATGCCACCCCAGGCCCTTCTTTTGTGGACAACCTTAGGCCAATGCTTACATGCAGAAATCATTCGTAGACACTCGCATCAATAGCATCGATGGAATCGATGATTTGTTGGGCCTTAAAAAGTTCCCACCACGTAGGCTGACAGATATATTGCATAATCTAGCTTATAAGGTGGATTGCTGTAGCCGCAAAGCGATAATGTCACCCTTAAGCAAAGCAGAAGTGTCACTCTGTCCTCGGTTTGGGATGAGGATGTGTGGACATGGGATGGGTGATGATGAGCGAGCGCGAGTTGAACCGCGTGGAA
>NZ_JAGDED010000002.1:0-347354 GCF_040148765.1 Sulfitobacter sp. NFXS29 | reverse complement strand
CGCTGAGGCTGCAAAGAAAACACGAAAGGAGGCCAAAACATTGACCGCGTCATAAACCACGACGCATAACTGAGGGTGGGTCAAATCTCGGTGAAAATACCGGGTCAGTTCTCAGTGACAATCAACAGGTGACCATTCAAGCCCAAATCTTGGCGCTTCTGGGTGAGCTGCAAAGCGATCTTGGCCTGTCGCTTATGCTGATCACGCATGATCTGGGCGTGGTCGCGGCCATCGCTGACGATGTCGCGGTGATGTACGCCGGACGCATCGCCGAACGCGCGCCCGCCGCTGACCTCTTTGCCGCGCCGCGCCATCCCTATACCCAAGGCCTACTTGCTGCGATCCCGGTGCCGGGCGTCACCCCGCGCGGGAGCGAATTGCCCGCCATTCCGGGCCGCGTGCCGGGGCTGATCGGCACGATGCGGGGCTGCGCCTTTCGCGACCGCTGCGCCCTTGCGGGACCGGGCTGCATCAATGACCCGGTGCCGCGCGTCGACACCGGTCCCGGTCATTTCGTTGAATGTGTCAAGGCAGCGGAGGTGGCAGCATGACGCTCCCCAGGATCCGAATGACCAACATCCGCAAAGCCTACCGTCTGCGCCGCGGCATGTTCGCTCCGACCGAGGAGCTGGTGGCGGTCAACGACCTGTCGCTTGAGGTGTCCGAGGGTGAAACGCTTGGGCTCGTTGGCGAATCCGGTTGCGGCAAAAGCACGGCGGTCAGCATTATGCTGGGCTTGTTGCAGCCCGACCAAGGCGAGGTCGAGATCGCGGGCCAGAAGATCGGCGCCATGCCGGTGGCCGACCGGGTGCGGCTGATCCAACCGGTGTTTCAGAACCCCAATGCCTCGCTCAACCCGGTCAAGCGCATTCAGACCCTCGTCGGCCAGCCGCTGCGCCTGCACGGCGGCACAGATGTCGACGCCGAGGTCAAGCGAATGCTCGATCTGGTGGGGCTGCCCGCGCGATTGGCAGACGCCTATCCCGGCGAGCTTTCGGGCGGGCAAAGGCAGCGTGTCGCCATCGCCCGCGCGCTCATCCTCGGCCCGCGTGTGCTGATCTGTGACGAGCCGACCTCGGCACTCGATGTCTCGGTACAGGCGCAGATCATCAATCTGCTGCTTTCGCTCAAGAAAGAGCTTGGCCTCACGATGGTTTTCGTCAGCCACAATCTGGCCGTGGTCGAGCATTTGGCCGACCACGTGGCTGTTATGTACCTTGGGCAGAAGATTGAAGAAGCTGGAACCGATACACTTTTCGAAAATCCCTGCCATCCCTATACACGTGCCCTTCTTGCCGCGACCTTGTTACCGGACCCACAGGTAGGGCTGCCGGAACAAAAGCTGGGCGCGGCGGCGGCGGACCCGTTTGCCGCACGTCGCGGGTGCCTTTTCGCGCCGCGCTGTCCGGATGTGCGGGAAAGCTGTGTCAAAGGCCCGCAAGAACTCCGGGAGTTGCGCGACACCCATGTCAGGTGCGAGCGGGCGGCATGACGTCGTGTTCCTTCTATCGCTGAACCACGCCGGTGAGCATTTCGGCAACGCGCTGTTTTGCTTTACGTGCAGGAACGAGACCCGCAGCCCAGAGCCCTTCGCCAAACATAAGGGCAGGCTGCGGTAAATCGCGATCAATCGGCAGAACCTGCGCGAGGCGCTAGGTGGTAATCCCCCCACTGAAGCGGACCACCCCTGCAGGCCGATCTTGGCTAGCTTTTTGAGCAACACCACTTACGTAGACTTCTTCGACAGCGCGGTCATCCCCCATGATTTGCAGCACGAACAACTCCTCCGCGAGGCTCTCGGCGCGCTCCATGCGCAGGGCCATCGCGCTTGTGGCGGATGAGTTTAAAATCACAATGTCTGCCTCTGTTCCCGATGCCAACGTACCGATTTTGTCCTCCAGACCCAGAACATTGGCGTTGCCTCGTGTCGCCCAATCGAAAGCTTGGAGCGGGTGCATAGATTGCCCCTGTAGCTGCAGAACTTTATAGCCCTCCTTCAGAGTTTGGAGCATCGAATAACTTGTGCCTGCGCCTACGTCTGTCGCAATCCCGCTTTGAACGCCATGCGCAGTTAGGTTGCGATGATCAAACAGACCGCTACCGAGAAAAAGGTTCGAGGTGGGGCAGAACACGGGATGCGCGCCGGTTTCCGCCAGCGCGTCAACCTCTCTAGGTTCGAGATGAATGGCGTGCCCTAACAATGTGTTGTCCCGCAACAGGCCGTAGGACTGGTACACATCCAAATAATCACGCGCCTGCGGATAAAGCTCTCTGGTAAAGGCGATTTCATCTTTGTTTTCGGCCAAATGCGTCTGGATGTGGCAATCAGAATGCTCCGCACCGAGCGCCATCGCCGTTTCCATCTGCTCTGGCGATGACGTGATGCCGAACCGGGGCGTTATGACATAGCCGTTCCGGCCTTTGCCGTGCCATTCGGAGATCAGCGCTTTTGTGTCGTCATACCCTTTCTGCGGCGTGTCGAGAAGATCGGCTGGCGCATTGCGGTCCATCAAGACCTTACCGCCCAGCATCCGCATATTGCGCCGCGTCGCTTCTGAGAAAAAAGCATCACCCGAGGTCTTGTGAACCGAACAATATGCGGCGGCGCTGGTCGTGCCATGCGCAACCAACTGATCAAAGAACGCCTGTGCCATGCGGTGACTGTGGTCTTCGCAGGCAAAGCGCGTTTCTTCCGGGAAAGTGTAATTGTTGAGCCAATCCAGCAGTTGCGAACCCCATGAGGCGATTACCTGCACTTGCGGAAAGTGAATATGGGTGTCGATGAAACCTGCCATCATCAAATGGGGGCGGTGATCCGTGATCGGCGCATCGGGGGCTCTGGCCAATATACTGTCGAAGGGACCACCGTCTTGAATGATGCCATCGCTGATCAACAAACCGGCATCTTCAAGGTAGGTGTAGGCTTGGGTATCAGAGCCATCTTGCGGCGCGCGGTGAAAGGTCAACAGGCGACCGCGAAGCAGTTTTTGGGTCATAGGGTTCTCAAATCTAGGGAAGAGTTTAGAGGGGCGGCGACCAGCCGCCCATCGTTTGGTTACGCCTGATGGGCGGGCATATCTTCGTCCATGAAGTCTGGCTCATCGGGCACGACAATGCGGTGCTCTAGGTCCTCTTTCGGTGCGACCAGCGGATATAGGTACATGAAGGCGCCGATGATCAGGTAGCCTATGGTGATCGGGTCCAGCTGCGGCAGTTGCAGCTTGTAGGAATGAATGATCCCGACCGACGACATCAAAGACGCGGCGATTGCAAAACCGCCTGCCATTTTGAAGCGGCCGTCAATGATGTCAGCGACGATCGCACCCCAGATAAGTCCGGTGATAATTGCCCCCTGACTAAGCGCCAGATGGCCTTCGTAATGCGCGCCTTCCATCAAAAGCGCGGCGGTGAGCGCTTCGTCACCTAAAGATGGCAGACCCTCAACGCCGGAACTGCGCAGGGCATTCATCAACGAACCCCACTTGGTCACCAAGAAAGCCGAGATATGCGGCAGGATGGCGAAGGATACGGCGGCCATATGCATCGGCTCTACCGCCCATGCCGTATTGGTGATCAGGCTGACGGATACGAAGACCAAGACCGGCGCGGCCGCGGCAACCGGGATCAGACCCCCAAGGAACGACAAGAGCCCGACAAATGCGGCAGCGGCGATCACGACAGCAACACCAATGATATAGCCCGCATGTGCGTCAAGCCGTTTATAGGCGGGATGGCCGATGTAGACAGTCGTCGGAAAGGGCGATCCAAAGAGGGCGCCCAGCATCGTGCCCGCCCCATCAGTGACCTGACACAGACCGACCGGATAGTGGTCGCCTGCCGCTTCCGCGGATTCCACGTTATTCATGGTTTCGATGAAGTTGTAGATCTGCACCGGGATCAGCACGAGGAACAGTTCAGGGTTCGCGAACAGGTACTGAATGCCGGCAAGTAGATCGCCGATGTAGGGAACCGGCGGGTAGAACCCGATTCCGCTCACGTCAACTTTGGACTTCCCCAAGACAATGGCGATCACTGTACCCGCAGCGATTGCCACCAGACCGGCAGGCAAGTTGCCCGGAAGGCGAAACCGTCCGATCAGCCCCCATAGGATGAACAACAACGAGGTGAAGGCGATGATCGGGCTTTCGAAAATCTGCGCCAAGGGCACCGAGCCGATAAACACAAGCGCAATGCCGCATAGGGTGCCGAGCATGCCCGCGCGCGGCGTGATCTCTTTCAACCAGGGCCCGACGATAGCCCCAAGTGCGGCGACGACACCGCCCATGAAGCCCGCCCCGATGCCGACCTGCCATGCCAGCAACGGGTCGTTCGTGGCCCAGTAGATTGGCCCGATGACCCCGAACAGATAGACGAACATCACGGGTGTCGAGATGCCGTAGGGCAGGGCGGTCACGTCTTTGCCCTGTTTGTTGGCTGCCCATTTGGCCATATAGGTATAGACTGCAACACCGGCCAGAATGGCGATGGCCGCGCCGGGTACGATGCGGCCAAAAACGATCTCGGGCTGCATCTGAAACACGAACTGGCAAACGCCAGTGAGGATCAGCAAGTTCACAAGGTTGTCGGTAAATAACGCCCAAAAAGCGTTAAAATCGCTGCGTGCAAACAGCTTGTAGTTATAAGTCCTCCCGTCCATGACGGTCTCCTCCACTGATAGGGCGGAACGCCTCTGGCCAATCAGGCCAGTCTCCCCGTTCGGCCCAGATATGCGCGCCCGTGGGGCGCTTCTATTGCCCCGATCGGGGCGGTTGCGGCAGTTTCAGTGGTCAATTCAGCGATCACCTCGGCAACCACGAAGGCTGCGATGACGCTGGGCCGCTTGTCGCGGCTACCGCATGCCCCAATAGGGCAATTCAAATCTTCGATCGTTTGGCCGTCGCAGTGCATGCGCGCCCAGTTTTTAAATTTTGCGCGCTTGGTCGCCGAGCCGATCAAACCGACGTACAGGGCATCACCACGCTCCAACGCGGCGGAGGTCAGCAGAAAGTCTAACGCATGGTCATGGGTCAGAACGATAAAGGCACTGCCTGCTGGCGCGCTCCAGATATCGGCCTCTGGCAGCACGCTGATACGGGTCTCTACCGCTGCTGTATTGAGGGCGATCTCCTCGGTTCGGGTGTCAATCAGGGTGCATCTGACGGGCAAATGTTGAAACAGGTCGGCCAAGGCCCGCCCGACATGACCGGCCCCCATGACATAGACATGAGGCAGGGCGGCTTTTGTCTCGCGAGCCCGGTCCACTGCGACGCGCTTGTCTGATGACCGCATCCGTGTCAGGCGGATTTCGACCCTCCCCCCGCAGCATTGGCCGATCTCGGGGCCAAGCGGCACGTCCAACTCGCGCACCAAATCTCCGCTCTGCAGCATGTCCCGCGCTGTTTGGATGGCCAGAAATTCCAGCTGGCCACCGCCTATCGTTCCCCAAAGCCCTTGGGCAGAGGCAAACATCTCAGTTCCCTCGTTCCGGGGAGAGGAGCCGCGCACGCGGGTCAGTGCGACGCGAATGACCGATGCATGTGCCGCAAGAAATTCATCCAAAGAAACGGCGCTATTCGACATGGTTCACCCCTCGGCCTGCAACCGTGTCACAGCCAGCAACACCCGTTCCGGTGTGGCCGGCGCATCAAGACGCGGGCACGCGCGGTAGTTGGCCACCGAAGCAACGGCCATCGACAGCGCTTCGAACACCGAAATGCCAAGCATGAAGGGCGGCTCTCCTACCGCCTTGGAGCGCTTCACGGTCAGTTCGCGGTTCTCCGACCAGTCGGCTAGGTTCACGTTGAATATGCGTGGGCGGTCGGAAGCGAGGGGAATTTTGTATGTAGAGGGCGCATGGGTCCGCAGTCGTCCGGCATCGTCCCACCATAACTCTTCGGTTGTGAGCCAGCCCATACCTTGGATGAACGCGCCTTCGACCTGGCCTTTGTCGAGCGCCGGATTGAGGGAACGGCCCACATCATGCAGGATGTCGGTACGCTCGATACGGTACTCGCCCGTCAATGTGTCGATTGTCACTTCAGAGCATGCTGCGCCGTAAGCATAGTAATAGAACGGACGCCCTTGGCCTTTGGCGCGGTCCCAGTGAATTTTCGGCGTCTTGTAGAAACCGGTCGCCGAAAGCTGCACGCGGGCAAGATAGGCCTGCTTGATGAAGGCCGCAAATGTCAGGATGTCTTTGCCAATAAAGACATGATTGGCGTGGAAACTTACCTCTTCTGCGGTAACACCCCAAGTTTTCGTCGCGAACTCGACCAACCGCGCTTTGATTTGTTCCACCGCGTTGAGCGCGGCCATGCCGTTCAGGTCGGTTCCGCTGGAGGCGGCGGTTGCCGACGTGTTCGGCACTTTCTCAGTGGTGGTCTTGGTAATCTTGATCCGCTCAAAATCGACCTGAAACGCCTCGGCGACGATCTGTGCCACCTTGGTGTTCAACCCCTGACCCATCTCTGTGCCGCCGTGGTTCAGGTGGATTGAGCCGTCGTTATAGACATGCACCAATGCGCCGGCCTGATTGTACCACGTCGCCGTGAACGAGATCCCGAACTTGACCGGGGTCAGGGCAATCCCCTTTTTGAGCACCGGCGAGGTCTCATTGAAGGCCATGATGTCTTTGCGGCGCTGGCGGTAGTCAGAGGTGGTTTCCAACTCCTCGACAAGCCGTTCGAGAATGCTGTCTTCGACTTTCTGATGATAGGGCGTGATGTCTCGCCCTTCGCCGCCGTAGAAGTTCGCCTTGCGCACGTCCAGTGGGTCTTGGCCTGTGGCATAGGCGATCTCTTCGATAATGCGTTCTGCCGCCACCACCCCCTGCGGGCCGCCAAAGCCACGAAAAGCCGTGTTGGACACTGTGTTGGTCTTCATCGGATGGCTTTCAAGCCGCACATTCGGGTAAAAATAAGCGTTATCGGCGTGAAAGAGAGCGCGGTCGGTCACGGGCCCCGAGAGGTCAGACGAAAAACCGCACCGCGCGGCAAAGCTGCCATTCACCGCTTCGATTCGTCCCGCCGCGTCGAAAGACACATCATAGTCGATTACAAAATCGTGGCGTTTCCCCGTAGCCGTCATGTCTTGGTCCCGGTCGGGGCGGACATTCACGGCGCGGTTCCACTTTTTCGCCGCCATTGCGGCAACAGCGCAGAACAGGTTCATCTGGCTTTCCTTGCCGCCGAACCCGCCGCCCATGCGGCGCACGTTCACCACTACGGCATTCGAGGGCACGCCGAGAACTTGAGCCACCATATGCTGCGCCTCGGAGGGGTGCTGCGTGGAGGAATGCACGATGATATCATCGTCTTCCCCGGGAATGGCCAAGGCGATATGCCCTTCAAGGTACATGTGGTCCTGTCCGCCCACAGCAATCCTGCCCTTGATCCGATGCTTGGCGGTTTCCAGCGCCCCATCGACATCGCCGCGTTCGAGTTTCAACGGAGCGGTGACGTGTGGGTATCCCGCCTGTTGCGCCTGAATGGGATCAAGTGCATGGGGTAAAACATCGCAGTTGATCTTGGCTTTTTCTGCGGCGTGGCGCGCAATGTCCCGTGTCTCTGCGATCACCGCAAACAGGGGTTGGCCGTGAAATTGAATCACATCAGTGGGGAAAACCGGCTCATCATTCAGTCCCGTGGGGCTTAGGTCGTTGACGCCTGGCACATCCTCGGCCGTTAGGATGCCGATCACGCCCGGAGTTGCCAGAACATCGGTATAGTCGATGTCCAAAAGCGTCGCATGGGCAACATCCGAGACACCTAGATAGGCATGCAACGTGCCTTCGGGCAGCGTAATGTCGTCGGTGTAATCTGCCGCGCCCGTGACGTGTTTTGACGCGCTGTCATGAATGCGGTCGCTGTGGGCGGTGCCGGTAATGGAAACGTTGTCTTTCATTTTTGCGTCTCCTTGCTTTAAGCGTTGATCAGTTGAACGGGCGCGGCGCTTTGCGCATCCTGTTCCAGATAAAAACGGCGCAGAAGATTCTGAGCAGAGAGCTTTCGATACGCCGCAGAGGCGCGCCAGTCCGTAAGCGGTTCGAAATCCTCGGCCAGCGCTGCTGCGGCGGCCTCGAAGTTCTCTCGCGTCCAGCGCTGACCATTCAGTGCAGCTTCTGCCGCCGTTGCACGTTTGGGTGTCGCGGCCATGCCGCCAAAGGCAATGCGGGCATTGCTGATGACGTTTCCGGTTACCGTCATATGGATGCCAACGGCCACCGACGAGATATCCTCGTCGCGCCGTTTGGAGATTTTATAGGCAGCGTTCAAATCATCGGGGCCGGGCAGGGGAACCTGAATGCTCTCGACAAATTCCGCCGGTGCGCGGTCCTGCTTGCCATAGTCTATAAAGAACTTTTCAAGAGGCATGTTTCGGCGGGCAGCGCCGTGGCGGAGCGTGATCTCTGCGCCAAGCGCGATCAGGACGGGCGGGGTATCACCGATAGGAGAACCGTTGGCGATATTGCCCCCGACCGTGCCCATGTTTCGCACCTGCCATCCCGCGATACGGTTCCAGTAGGGGAGAAGATGGGGCAGGTGCTCTGACAGAATGGCCTGACAATCGGTGTAGCTGGCCCCGGCCCCGATTTCTAGCTGCCTTCCCTGACGCTCAACTGTTTTCAATGCGTTCAGATGGCCGGTGAAAATCGCGGGCCCGATTTTACGCAGGAATTTTGTCACCCATAGCCCGACGTCTGTGGACCCCGCCACGATGGTTGCGTTCGGGTAGCTCAAAAGGCATTCGGCCAGATCATCCACGTCAGCCGGGATGATGCTCAGGTTGTCTTCGGGGCCGGAGATGATGCGCTTGCCATGCTGAAGCGCTTGCAGTCGCGTTGTTATCTGCGCGCGTTCGGCATTCAGAAGATCCGATGATGGCGAGCCATAGCGCGACACGGCCACCGCTGCCTTGATGATGGGCTCATAGCCGGTGCAGCGGCACAGGTTCCCCTGTAGGGCCGTTTCAACCTCTTGCGATGTTGGTTCGGGCGTCTGCATCCAGAGCGCATAAAGCGACATGACAAATCCGGGTGTGCAGAAACCACATTGGCTCCCGTGATGTTCAATCATTGCTTCCTGAACAGGGTGCAGCCGACCTTTCGGACCGGAAAGATGTTCGACCGTGACCACATGACAACCGTTTACCGAGGCCAGAAACCGGATGCAGGCATTGATGGGCTCATAGACCAGCCCGGCATTGCCAAGCCGGCCCACCAGTACGGTACAGGCGCCGCAATCGCCTTCGGCGCAGCCTTCTTTTGACCCGGTCAGACGGCGTTCGAGCCGAAGAAAGTCCAAAAGCGTTTGACTTGCTGAAACGTCGTCCAACGTCACGTCTGTGCCGTTGAGAATGAAACGAATGTCGCGTTGATAGTCCAAGGGGTGCCTCCCAATCGCCAGTCTGGCTGTGATCGTCGCCGCTACGATAGACACAGTTGTTTAGGCGAAAAAATCACCGGAAACGCTAAATACTTTCAACAGAACGTTGAAAATCTGCCGGACCTTGGGCATGTTCATGTGGAAGGGGGCGCGCCGTATGTCTTATATCGAAAGCTTGCGCGTCTTCGTTCGCGTGATGGACTTGGGAAGTATCACCGCGGGCGGGCGGGACCTGAGGCTGACGCCTGCAGTTGCCAGCAAGCGTTTGAAAGAGCTAGAGAAACATCTCGGCGTGCGCCTGTTTAACAGGACGACCCGCTCGATAACCCCGACTGAGGTCGGCACCGTTTTTTACGATGAGGCCCATGCTATTTTGCAGGCGCTGGATAACGCCGAGGCCCGGGTCGCCAGCTTTTCCGACGCTCCGCGAGGCGCCCTGCGGATCACGGCACCGCTTGGGGTCGGGCGTCGAATAGTTGCACCATTGGTCCCGGAATTTTCTGAAACCTATCCTGATACTGAGATAAGGATGCGGCTGTCCGACCGACGGGTAGACATCATGGCAGACGGGCTTGATATCGCTTTCTTTATCGGGGAGCCGAGTGATTCCACGATGAAGCTGCGAAAGTTCGCGGATTGCGATCGGGTCTTATGTGCCTCTCCGGATTATCTTGCGCGCTGCGGAACGCCGATGACGCCTGACGATTTGCACGATCAGGCGCACAACTGCCTTTTGCTGCGGTATCCAAGATCGCCAGAGTATTATTGGACACTTCAGACCGATATGGGCCCCCGTAAGCTGGAGGTTCGCGGTCGGTTCGATGCTGATGACGGTGATGTACTGACCGATTGGGCGCTGGCCGGGCGCGGAATCATCAACAAGCCGCGCTTTGATGTGCGTGAACACCTCAAGTCGGGACGACTTGTCGAGGTACTGCCGCACACTCCGCCAAAGCCGACCATTTTTGGCTGCCTGTATCCCCACAAAAAGCTTCAGGATCCAAAGGTTCGTCTGTTCGTTGACCACATCGCACGAAACAGCAAACGCTTTTTCGTCTGAGTTCGACGCCCGTTCAGCGTTGCATTCTGGTGTGACGGATGGCCGGGCGCCTGCCGCCGCGCCAAAGGTTTTTTTGGCAATTGGAGTGGTGAAAGCGCGCTGTCGATGCCGTTAATTCTTTAAAATATATGCGGAATGCAGAGTCTTACTGGCTACGCACTTCGCGCACCCAAGCGACAATATTGCGTCGCGCTTCCTCGTCCATTTGAACAGCATTTGGCGGGGGCATGGCGTGGCTTACGCCCGCTTGGAGATAGATCTGGTCCGCATGACGCGCGACGTCGCCGGGGGTCTCAAGGTAGACCCCCTTTGGTGCCCACTGCATATTGCCCCAGACCGGTTCTCGGGCATGGCACATTGAGCAATTGCCGATGACGGTATCGTAAGCGCTCTCGAACCCCTCAGCGGAGGCATAGGCCTGCTCATATGCCGTCAGATCTCGGGCTTCTGCGTCCTCCCATGTTTCGCCCGTTCTGATGGTGGAAAGCCACGCGATCAAAATCATAACCAACACGGTCACCGCCCAAGTCCAATGCGGACCGGAACCGGTTTTGTGCATCGTGTTGAAGTAGTGGCGAATGGTGACACCGGTCAAAAAGATCAAGCTTGCAATGATCCAGCTGAACTCTGTTCCAAATGCCAGCGGGTAATGGTTCGACAGCATCAAGAACACCACCGGCAACGTAAGGTAGTTGTTGTGGGTCGAGCGCACCTTGGCGATCTTGCCGTATTTCGCGTCAGGTGTGCGACCGGCCTTAAGGTCTTCGACGACGACCCGTTGGTTGGGCATGATCTGAAAAAACACATTGGCGGTCATGATCGTCGCCGTGAAAGCACCGAGATGCAGCAACGCCGCCCTGCCGGTGAAAATTTGGTGGTATCCCCATGACATGATCACAAGGATCACGAACAAAAGCAGCATCAAAACTGTGGGGTGGTCGGCCAATTTGGATTTGCACATCGCATCATAGAGCAGCCAGCCAATCGTTAGGGAACCGCCGGAGATCAGGATGCCCTGAAACAGCGAAATATCGGCTTTGGTGGGGTCTAGCAGAAACAATTCACCGCCGACCCAGTAGATGATCATCAAGAGCGCCGCCCCTGACAACCAAGTGCTGTAGCTTTGCCATTTGTGCCATGTCAGGTGCTCTGGCATCCGGGCGGGCGCGACCAGATATTTGACTGTGTGATAGAACCCCCCGCCATGTACTTCCCATTCTTCGCCGTAGGCGCCGTCGGGCAGGGCGTCGTTTGGTTTAAGCATTAGATCGAGCGCGATAAAATAGAACGATGCACCGATCCACGCCATTGCAGTGATCACATGTAGCCAGCGGACGCTGAACGCGATCCAGTCCCACAGAATTGCCAAATCGTACATGGCTGGTCTCCTTAGATTCGAATTTTCTAACACCCTAGGCGAGACAGATTTGTTCTGGTATCGCCGTAAAGGACCAAGCAGCATCAAAAAAGACAGAATAATGTCCTACTTCGATAACATCCGCACTTTTGTGCGCGTCTATGAACTGGGCAGCATGTCTGCCGCAGGGCGGGATTTGCGGATATCTCCAGCTGTTACGTCATCACGGATTTCACAATTAGAAGAACGGCTTGGCGTAAGGCTTTTTCAACGGACGACACGCAGTCTTTCCCCGACCGAGCAGGGCAAGTCGTTCTACCGCGGCGCGACCGAAATACTCGAAGCCGTCGAAAGCGCCGAGGCGCAGATCGTCAACATCACCGAGAACCTGAAAGGATCGCTCTATGTTGCGGCGCCTTTAGGTGTCGGTCGTAGGTTGATCGCCCCGCAAGTTCCCGGTTTCTTGAAGAACTATCCCGAAGTCAGCGTGAGGTTGCGTCTGTCCGACCGGAAAGTGGACTTGACCACAGAGGGTCTGGATTTGGCATTCTTTCTGGGGCAGCCCGAGGACAGCAATCTACGCATCCGAAAAATCGCGGACGTGGAGCGGGTGCTCTGCGCATCGCCGGACTATATTGCGCGCCGTGGCATGCCCGAGAGCGGAAGCGCGCTGTTGGCGGAGGGGCATGAATGCCTGAGCCTTCGCTTTCCGGGGGCAACCGAATTTCAATGGCGGCTCACGACACCGGATGGCCCCAAGCGATTTCGTGTCTCGGGGCGCTATGAGTCAGATGACGGGGACGTGCTCACCGATTGGGCACTTGCCGGACATGGCGTCGCAATGAAGCCGGTTTTCGAAATTGCAGAACACTTGCGGACCGGCGCTTTGGTGCCTGTCGCTGAAAAGACGCCTCCCGAGCCGATTCAGATGGCGTGCCTATTTACGCATCGCCGTAGACAGGACCCGAAAACGCGCCTTTTCATGGAGTTCATGGTTGATCGCATCGCCGCGACAATCTAGCGAGCAATCAGTGGGCCGAAGCCTCAGCTTCCGCGATATGTTGAGTATCCGAAAGGAGAAAGCAACAAGGGCACGTGGTAGTGCGATTGCTCGGACATCCCAAAGCGGATCGGTATGACGCCTAGAAACCGGGGGTCTTCAGGCGGGGTGCCGCTTGCATCCAGATAGGGGCCTGCGTGGAACACCAGTTCATATTCGCCCACTTCGAACTCTGCTTCAGGCAGGATTTGTTCGTCAGTGCGCCCGTCGTTGTTCGTCGTAAGCGTTTTCAACAGATGCCGTTCAACACCGCTGATGCGAAACAATTCAATTTTCAGCCCTTCGGCGGGGCACCCAAGGGCGGTGTCGAGGACATGGGTTGTAAGATAGCCGGCCATTTTTAACTTCTCCTGAAACGCTGTCTGTTTCTAGGCTGAATGCCTTTAAGTGACAAATCTCCACTAACAGAAGGCTCCTTTAAATTTTTTTTGAAAAACAGACCCATTTTTCCTGTTTAGGTTGGGTTTTAGAAGAAAAGGAATATTTGCGTGAAACGTTACCCAAGAGATATGACCGGCTATGGTGGCGCTGTACCAGCGGCGCAATGGCCGAATGGCGCAAAAATCGCCGTTCAGATCGTGCTGAACTATGAAGAAGGTGGGGAAAACAATATTCTCCACGGTGATGCTGCGTCTGAAGCGTTCCTCTCGGAAATCACCGGGGCCGCTCCCTGGCAGGGTCAACGCCATTGGAACATGGAATCGATCTATGAATACGGCAGCCGCGCCGGGTTCTGGCGTGTTCACAGTCTGCTCAAAAACACGCCAATTACTGTTTATGGTGTAGCAACCGCCCTTATGCGGGCGCCCCAGCAGCTCAAGGCGATGAAGGAGGCGGGCTGGGAGATTGCCAGCCATGGTCTGAAATGGATCGAACACAAGGATATGGAGCCGCAGGAAGAGCGCGCCCAGATCCGCGAGGCAATCCGTCTTCATACCGAAGTGGTGGGGGAGGCCCCGCGCGGCTGGTACACCGGACGCTGCTCCATGAACACTGTGGACATTGCCGCCGAGGAGGGCGATTTCGCCTATATCGCCGACAGCTATGCTGATGATTTGCCCTACTGGGTGCGGGCTGGCGGTAAGAACCAGTTGATCGTGCCTTACACGATGGACTGCAACGACATGCGTTTCGCGATTCAAGCGGGATACACGAACGGTGATCAGTTTGAGAGCTATCTCAAGGATAGCTTTGACATGCTCTATGCCGAGGGGGCCGAAGGTGCGCCCAAGATGCTTTCGATCGGTTTGCACTGTCGTCTTATCGGGCGTCCGGGGCGCGCAATGGCGTTGAAACGCGCCTTGGAGCATTTCGCGAAACACGACGGGGTCTGGTTCGCCACGCGGGAACAGATCGCCGATCACTGGGCAAGCCTGCACCCGCCTGCCGAGGGGACCGCGCCATCCGATATGGACAGGGAAACCTTTGTCGCGGAATTTGGTGGCATGTTCGAACACAGCCCTTGGATTGCCGAGGGTGCCTTTGATCTTGAGCTTGGTGCGACCCATGACAATGCAGCTGGCATTCACAACGCACTGGCGCGTGTGTTCCGTAACGCATCCGAAGAACAGCGGCTGGGTGTGCTGACCGCCCACCCCGACTTAGCGGGAAAACTAGCGGCAGCAGGGCGCCTCACAAAGGAAAGCACTGCCGAACAGGCGGGTGCCGGACTGGATTTGCTGACCGACGAAGAGCGGGAGACCTTCCAGAACCTCAACGCTGAATACGTTGAGCGGCACGGCTTTCCTTTCATCATCGCCGTGAAGGACAACACCAAATCGAGCATTCTCGAAGCATTTCACCGCCGTATCAAAAATAACCGCGATACCGAATTCTCCGAAGCCTGCCGACAGGTTGAGCGAATTGCAGAACTGCGCCTGATTGAGAGGTTTGCATCATGAGCAACGTTTTGACGGCAACCACAATTAATTCCGATGCCATTGCGGGGCTCGCAGAACTGATCGACGCATCAGACACCCCCGATAAGTTGATAAACCAAGGGCGTTGCGGACGTTTTCATGATCGGGCGACCCTCGACGTTGATGGTCGCGTAGGGGTCAGCATCTTTCAATCCACATCGTTCTCCATGCCTTTCAAAATGGACATGATGGAGCGTCACCCTTTGGGCAGCCAAGCTTTTCTGCCGATGCAGGAAGGCGAATATCTGGTCGTGCTAGCCGAAGATAAAGACGGTGCTCCGGTTGCGCCACGGGCCTTTATTGCTGGGCCGGGGCAGGGCGTGAATATCGGGCGCAACGTCTGGCACGGGGTTTTGTGTCCGCTGTCCGATCCGGGGCTTTTCATGGTCGTCGACCGCGTCAGCGAGGGGCCAAATCTGGAAGAACATTGGTTCGATGAGCCATTCATCATCGAGCGATAATAAATAACTCGGCAAAAAAAGCGCCGGCTCACGCATCCATAGGGAGGGACAATTATAATGTCTGATGCATCCATCGGAACGCCGGACCAACTCCGCGATCCAAATTACACCCCGCCGCTCACAAAAGCGGTGCCGCTGGGGATTCAGCACGTGCTGGCGATGTTCGTATCGAACGTCACTCCGGCGATCATCGTGTGCGGCGCTGCAGGTTTCGGCTTTGGCTCAAACAGCCCTGACTTCCCGCAAATGATTTACATGATACAGATGTCCATGTTCTTTGCCGGGGTCGCGACGCTGTTTCAGTCGATCGGCGTAGGTCCGATTGGCGCGCGCTTGCCGATCGTGCAGGGCACATCGTTTGCCTTTATTCCAATTATGATCCCGCTTGTCGCCGGGAAGGGCGTGGACGCGATTGCGGTCCTGATGGGGGGTATCGTCGCCGGTGGCCTGTTCCATGCTTTTCTGGGGCTATTCATCGGGAGACTTCGTTTTGCACTGCCGCCGCTGGTCACTGGCTTGGTCGTGACCATGATTGGCCTGGCTCTGGTCAAGGTCGGTGTTCAATATGCGGCAGGGGGTGTGCCTGCAATCGGCACCGAAGAATACGGCTCCGGGCTCAACTGGTTCATGGCAGGTACCGTGATTTTGGTGACCCTTGGCCTGAAGTTCTTTACCCGCGGCATGCTTTCTGTGTCGGCCGTTCTGATCGGTCTTTTGGTTGGCTATGTCGTCGCCTTTGCGCATGGTCAGGTCAATCTTGGCAACGTAGGTCAAGCGTCAAGCTTTGCGCTGCCGAACCCGCTACACTTTGGCATTGAATTCTCGGCCGCCGCGGTCATCGGCTTTTGCGCCATGTCCTTCGTCTCGGCCATCGAGACTGTTGGCGATGTTTCCGGGATCACCAAGGGGGGCGCGGGCCGCGAGGCGAGCGACCGCGAAATCCAAGGGGCGACCTATGCAGATGGGATCGGCACGGCCATCTCGGGCATGTTCGGCGCGCTGCCCAATACGTCGTTCAGTCAGAACGTAGGTCTGATCGCCATGACGGGTGTGATGAGCCGGATGGTCGTTACAATCGGGGCGATTTTTCTGATCCTATGCGGTCTTGTTCCCAAAATCGGTGCGGTGATCTCTTCTATCCCGATCGAAGTGCTGGGCGGTGGTGTCATCGTGATGTTCGGCATGGTGGTCGCGGCTGGTATCTCGATGCTGTCCGACGTGAACTGGAACCGTCGCAACATGGTCATTTTTGCCATCGCGCTGTCGCTTGGTCTGGGCCTGCAGCTTGAGCCGGATGCGCTACAGTATCTGCCGGGCACGCTGAAAGTCCTAGGGACTTCGGGCATTCTGCCCGCGGCCCTCATCGCCATCGTTCTTAATCTGGTGCTGCCCGAAGAGCTTTCGGGTGAAGCCACCGAGGAAGTCTCTGGCGGTATGGCAGGACAAGGGAGCGGATCACTCGCGCAGAGTGACCGCGTCTGATGTCGCCTTCGCGGTGAGATAGGAAAAGCAAATGCGGCGCAGGTCTCTGCGCCGCATTTTTTCGCGGGTAAGCGCTAGGGTTGAAAGAAATACGTGCCGGGATCGCCGGGTTCATCTCGGGACTTGGCCAGCCCAGCGGAGAGCAGCGTCAAAGGGGATGGCTCAAACCGATAAAGGATACATGGGGGTTCCAGAACACTAGGCGATGCCACGTCCAAAGGCCGCAGGCGAGCTGCACCTGTGCCAGCGTGCAGCTCGCCAGCGCCTGGTTTACCCAAGGTTCAGACATCGCTCACAGAGCGCGGCCCTCTTCTGGAATATATCTTTAACCTTTCAGAGGTGCGTCATGCCCAGCAGATCACCGGCTTCTCGCCGCGAGGCGTTCCGCCATTTCAAGCATGCGCGCAGAGAAGCCCCATTCGTTGTCGTACCAGCCAAAGACGCGCAGCTGGCGCTGTTCGATTGATTGCGTTTCGGGAAGAGCGATTACCAGAGATTCAGGGCGGCTCCGAAAATCGGTCGAAACACAGGGGTCTTCTGTCAGACCAATGAGGGTTGAGCCTGCAAAGGCTTCGCGCAAGAACTCGACAAAAGAACCTTCGGGCTTTTCCAAGATTTGCAGCGTCGCATCGATTGCCGAAACTGAGATGCAGGGAACCCGGACGGCGCTGACACTGAGCCGGCCTTGTAATTCTGGCAATACGTTAAAGATCTGATTAAGCGCGCTGGTTGTTGTCGGAACCATTGAGACAGCAGCAGCACGGCTTCTTTCAAGACTGGCACCGGGCTGGTCAACAGTCGGTTGGCTCCCGGTGTAGCAATGAATGGTCGTGACATGTGCTCTGGAAATTCCAAGCCCTAGATCAATCGTGCGGAGGAGGGGAGCGATCGCGTTGGTCGTACAGGACGCATTGGACACGATCCGCGCATCGCCAAGTTTTTGTTCATTGGCGCCCAAGACAACCGTCTGGTCGGCGACCTCGGACGGGCCGGAAATCAGAATATTCGACGCCCCAGCGTCGATGCCTGCTTCTGCGAAGTCTCTATCCCTGACCCTTCCGGTGCATTCCAAAACAACATCCACACCGCGTAAATTCAAGGCCCGCAGGTCCGGTTCGCAGGTAAATGGGATGGGGCGACCGCCAATTGTTATCTGGCGATCTCCCGTTTCCACTTGGAGAGGTAAAGGACCGAAAACACTGTCGTAGCGCAGCAGGTACGCGCAAGTTTCGAGGGACGCGATATCGTTGATGCCAACGACTTTGACGGCGGACTGGCTTTCATTTTGTAAAATCTGGCGCAGCAAAGTCCTGCCGATGCGACCAAAACCGTTGATAAAGACACTTAGCTGGCGGGTCACGTTCAAGCTCCGTACATCAGGAAAAGGGCGGGGAGCCAGGCAGTCAGCACGCCGCTTAGGAGTGTGGCAACTGCTGTTTGGTCTTGAACCGGTTTCTTCAACGTCAAAGTGACAAAATACATGAACCAAAGACCCGACCAAATAAGCCAGCAAATGCCCAGCCAGATATCAATGAATTTCGCCGCAGAGGCGAGGGCAAAAAAGGCCTGAGGCAACACGGAAAGAGAGACAAACAGGCTGAACCAGCCCAAACCGCGGCCATCGGCGCCATTCAACCGGTTAACCGCCACCCAAAGGTAGGTCGCGCTGAACAGCAGCGTCAGGGCAACAGAGCGGATTTCATCCCCGGTCGTGGCGCGCACGAGTGACACAGCGGCGACTGTGGCGGTAATTGCCGCTGTGGCAAAGTTGATGACAACAATCTCTCGATCCGAGATGCGCCCAGACATCCAAAGACCATTCAACACAAGAACTGCCCCCACAAACAGCAGGGATATTGGCAAAAACATGAAACCTACCGTTTGTGCGCTGAAAGAAAGTCTTTCGGTTTCTGGGCCAGCTCAATGTGCCTTGGCTTAGAAGTCCACGTCGATTGCGACGCCCTGTTCAACGGCCAAATCAACGACTTTGGCCGCCACCGCGAGGTCCTGAAGGCCCACGCCTGTCCCGTCGAACAGCGTGATTTGATGATCCGAGGTGCGGCCCGGATTGGTCCCATTAATGACCGCGCCAAGCTGGGCAACATCCGTGTCCTTGATAAGCCCTTCAGCAATGGCATGTTGCGCCTCGCCGATGCTCACGGACTGGGCAACCTCATCGGTGAACACCGAGGCCCGTGCCAGCAAGGTCGCTTCGACCTCCTGTTTGCCTTTGGTGTCGGTGCCCATACAGGCGATATGGGTTCCGGGGCTGACGTGATCGGCCATCAAAGACGGTGAAAAGGCGGAGGTGATCGAGATGATGACGTCGGCTTCGGTCATGCCGGGCAGATCGACGGCTTCAAAGGGAACCCCTGCCTCATGCGCGACTTTCTCGATATTGGGCAGCATCTCTGGGTGGTAGTTCCAGCCGATCACCTTCTCGAACTTTCGCTGCTCCAATGCGGCACGTAGCTGGAAGGTGGCTTGGTGGCCTGCGCCTACCATGCCGATGACGGTCGCGTTTTCACGTGCCAAGTGTTTGATTGAAACCGACGAAGCCGCCGCCGTACGCAACGCTGTCAGCAAATTGCCACCGACCATCGCTTTGACCTTGCCGGTGTCAGGATCGAACAGGAATACGGTGGACTGGTGGTTGATCAGGTTGCGTTTTTCAAGATTGTTCGGCCAGTATCCACCGGCCTTCAATCCCAAGCTCAACCCGGCGCGATCAAATCCGCCTTTGAACCCGTATAGCGCATCTTCGTGATCAATCGCTTCGCGAACGACGGGGAAGTTGTAGGCGTCGCCGGAGGCCATTGCGGCAAAGACTTTCTCGATAGCATCAAAAGCTGCCTCGCGGGTCATTAGGTTGGCGATCTCACGTTCAGGTACGATCAGCATGTGTCTCTCCAAATATTTCGTTTCAGAAGACTCCGAGAGGTTCGCCAGTGGCTTGAGAACGTCGCGCCGCAGGTTGCGGCGGAAAAGAGTATTCTGACACGCTTCAAATCAGTTCGCCCCTGTGCCCGCCGGGAAGAAAGCAGACACATGGGGCCGTTGTCTTACATCGCTAGATCAGTAGGCGTGACCGCGTGCCGAAACTGGCCAGAGGCATTCAACCTTGTCGTTCCGAACACCAACATACCAATCATGGACGTTGGCGGTCGGATCGCAGTGACCCGGAACCAGCTTCAGCTTGTCGTTGACCTTCAACGCGCCGTTTGGGTCCATCACGACCCCATGTTCGTCTGAACACTTGATATATTCGACATCATCGCGCCCGTAGATCACTGGCAGGCCGCTATCAACGGATTGAGCCTTGAGGCCAGCGTCGACGATCGCCTTGTCCGCCTTTGCATGGCTCATCACGCTTGTGAGGATGAAAAAGGCATTCTCCCATTCCCCTTGGTCGATGCGTTTGCCGTCTTTGTCGAGGATGCGCCCATAGTCCGCGTCCATGAAGGCATAGGAGCCGCACTGCAGTTCGTTATACACACCCGAGTTGGACTCGAAATAGTAGGAGCCAGTGCCGCCACCGCCGACGATGTCACAGTCCAAACCTTCGGCCTTCAACGTATCGACCGCGTCTTTGACCATCGCCACGGCGATATCAATCTTCTCCTTGCGTTCGTCATAGCTGTCGAGGTGCTGCATTGCGCCTTGATAAGCTTGCAAGCCGGAAAACTTGAGCCCCTCGGCACCGTTGATGGCCTTGGCAATCGCCACCACGTCAGGCGTGGTGGTCACACCGCAGCGCCCCGCGCCACAATCGATTTCGACAAGACATTCGATCTCGGTGCCATGTTTCTGCGCCGCCGATGACAGATCGGCCACATTGGCAAGGTCGTCAACGCAACAGATCGTGCGGGCGCCCAGCTTGGGCAGACGGGCGAGGCGGTCGATTTTGGCGGGATCGCGTACTTGGTTCGAGACGAGAATATCTTTAATGCCGCCCCGCGCAAAAACCTCGGCCTCTGAGACTTTCTGGCAGCAGACACCACATGCACCGCCGAGCTTTTCTTGAAGTCTTTGGACATCGACCGATTTGTGCATCTTGCCATGGGTCCGGTGGCGCATGCCGTGCGCCTTGGCGTAGTCTCCCATTTTCTTGATATTACGCTCCAGCGCGTCAAGATCGAGCACAAGGCTCGGGGTTTGGATGTCGGCCTCGTCCATGCCCGGTTTTGCCGGGATATCGTAGCCCACTTCGAATTCGTCGAGATTGGTCATATCTTTCATGTCCGTGCTCCTTCGTTTTTCAGTCGATATTTAAGATCAGGCGGCGTTCAGCCACGGCAGTTTGTCGAGGTCGACATTGCCGCCCGTGATGATCAGGCCCACGCGCTTGCCCCTAAAGGCTTCGGGGTTCTTGAGAACTGTCGCGAGCGGCACAGCAGAGGATGGCTCCATGACCACGCGCAGATGCTTCCAGGTCAGCTTCATCGCCTCAATGATCTCTTGCTCGGATGCCGTGTAGATCTCGGACACGTGGTTTGAGACAAAATGCCAAGTCAGGTCCTTGAGCGGGACCAGAAGGCCGTCGGCAATGGTCTTGGGGGCATCGTCCGCGATGATATGGCCCGCCTTGAAGCTGCGGTAAGCGTCGTCTGCCTGTTCCGGCTCGGCCGCAATGATCTGAGTTTCGGGCGCGAGGGTCGCGAGGGTGAGGCAGGTGCCCGATATCATGCCACCGCCCCCAATTGGCGCCACCACAGCATCAAGGCCATCCGTCTGCTCAATGAATTCTTTCGAACATGTGCCCTGTCCGGCGATCACTCGGGGATCGTTGTAGGGGTGTACGAAATCACCCCCCGTCGCAGCTTGCACCTCGGCAAAGGTTGCCTCGCGGGAACTGGTCGACGGCTCGCACTCGGTAATGACACCGCCAAAACGGCGCACCGTATCCTTCTTTGCCTGAGGTGCTGTGCGGGGCATCACCACATTGCAAGGAATGCCACGCTTCATAGCGGCATAAGACAGACAGGATGCATGGTTGCCTGAGGAATGTGTTGCGACACCTTTGGCCGCCTGCTCTTCGCTGAGCCCGAACACCGCGTTCGAGGCGCCCCTCACCTTAAAGGCACCCGGCTCTTGAAAGTTCTCGCATTTGAAGAACAGCTCGCAACCGGCAAGTTCGTTGAGGTAGTCCGAGGTGCGGACCGGCGTGCGGCGAATATAGGGGCCGATCCGCGCGTGGGCGTCCAACATGTCCTCGTAAGTCGGGACGTACATTTGGTAATCCTTCATCACGCAGCGTCTTTTTGCGCTGCTGCGGTATGGCCGCGATAGTATTCTTGGGCCGCCGCGACCCCGGAGCCGAGTTTGATGTCCAATCCAAGATCGACCATGCACATTTCTGCGGTCGCGATGCCGGAGAGTGCCATGACATCCGTCAGACTGCCGAGGTGGCCGATCCGGAACACCTTGCCGGCAACCTCACCAAGACCCACGCCAAAGGCCACGCCATACTTGTTGGCGGCATGTGTCACGATATCGGTGGCGTTGAAGTCTTCGGGCGTCCGAATGGCACTGACAGTGTCGGAGTAAACCGACGGGTCGGTGGCGCAAAGATCAAGGCCCCAAGCGCCCACCGCCGCGCGCACACCCTCCGCAATCCGATAATGCCGGGCAAACACGTTCTCCATACCTTCGGCCAGCAGCATGTTGCAGGCTTGGTTCAGACCGTTCAGCAGCCCTACAGCAGGCGTATAGGGATAGGCGTTGTTCGCGTAGCCTTTGGCCATGTCGTGTACGTCGAAAAACGTGCGGGGCAGAGTGGCGGTTTTGGTGGCCTCCATCGCCTTGGGTGAGAAGCCAACGATGGCGAGGCCAGCGGGCAGCATGAAGCCTTTTTGTGACCCGGTCACGGCAACATCCACGCCCCATTCGTCAAAACGGAAATCCATTGAGGCAATTGATGAAACACCATCCACCAACAGCATCGCTGGATGGCCCGATGCGTCCAGCGCACGGCGCACGGCCACAATGTCTGATTTCACACCGGTGGCCGTTTCATTATGCGTGGCGAGAACGGCCTTGATCTCATGGCTTTTGTCAGCGGTCAGGATCTCTTCGTAGCGATCCGCCGGGATCCCTGCGCCCCATGCGGTTTCGACGGTCTGCACAGCAAGACCATGACGCTGGCACATGTCGATCCAACGATGGCTGAACATACCGTTGCGTGCCGCAAGCACTTTGTCACCCGATGACAGCGTGTTGGTCAGCGCAGTTTCCCACCCCCCCGTGCCGGTGGACGGAAAAATAAAGATCTCTGCGTTGTCGCTTTTGAGGACTTTGCGAACACTTGCACGAGCGGGATGCAGAATTTGCCCAAACAGCGGTGACCGGTGATCGATCGTAGGCATGTCGCAAGCCTTGCGCAGGCTCTCGGGAATGTTGGTCGGGCCCGGGATGAAAACGGGATTTTGAAAGCTCATGGACGGTCTCCTTCCGTTGTTGACTTCACAATAGACGGGACCAGCCGGAACCGATATTTTTTTGAAATAGGGTTTCAGTTTTTGGGTTCGTGCTTAAAGATGAGTGTTGTCAGTGCGTTATATTTTTCACATGGTGATTTCGTCTTTCACGTAGAAACGAAGGGTTCTTATGGAATCTCAAGACAATGGTTCAGAAACTGGTCGGAAAGCACGCGGAAGGCCCCGTGGCTGGACGGACAAGACCGCGCAGAACACGATCAAATCGCTCGACCGTGCCATGGAGGTGTTTGAGTATCTCAGCGAAGCACAGGGCAAGCCGCTCTCTAAGCTGGCAGATGAGATGCGCCAATCGCCAGCAACCGTCTACCGTATCCTTGTAACCCTTGAGGGCAGGGGGCTGGTCGAATTCGATCACGAAGAGCAGGTTTGGTACATTGGTCCGCGCGCGTTTGTGATCGGCGCGCGTTTCCTTCGGCGCACAAGTCTTGTCGATCGAGCGCGACCCATCATGCGAAAGCTGATGGAAACGACCGGTGAAACAGCCAATATCGGCGTCGGAAAAGAAGAGGCGGTTCTGTTCTTAAGCCAAGTGGAGACACATGCGAACATCCGCGCCTTTTTCCCGCCCGGCAGCCTTTCCCCGATGCATGCATCCGGCATTGGCAAGGCGTTGCTCGCATATATGGAACCAGAGCGTTTGGACAAACTACTCTCGAAGGGGCAGATGACGCGGTTTACCGCACATACGATCATCGATCCGACGGCCCTGCGCCAGAATCTCGAAGCCATTCGGGAAAGCGGCTTTTCAGTTGATAATGAAGAGAGGAACGAAGGCATGCGCTGTATCGCGGCGCCGGTATTCGACATGAATGGCGAAGCTGTCGCGGGAATCTCGATATCCGGGCCAACAAGCAGGGTCGGCGCGTCCGAGGTCGAAGAATTGAGCCGCCCCGTCATCAAGGCGGCTCACCAATTGAGCCTCGCGATCGGGGGCAGCGTTACTGGGCCGCAGCCTTGAGGCGCTGATGTTGAGGGTGTGACGCGGCGCCGGGACGGAGCGCCATATGGCGATTTACGTCCTTGTAAAGCAGGTACCGGAACCGCCCCGGGCCACCCGCATAGCATGCCTGGGGGCAAAAAGCGCGGAGCCACATGTAGTCACCAGCCTCAACTTCGACCCAGTCATTGTTCAGATTGTAGACGGCTTTGCCCTCCAACACATAGAGCCCGTGCTCCATCACATGTGTCTCAAGAAACGGAATAACGCCGCCCGGTTCGAATGTCACAATCGTGACATGCATGTCGTGGCGCAGGTCGGATGGGTCGACAAAGCGGGTCGTCGACCATTTGCCATCTGTGCCCGGCATGGGCGTCGGTTCGATGTCGTTTTCGTTCAGGACCAGCACATCGGGCATATCCAACCCTTCGACGGCCTCATATGCCTTGCGCACCCAATGGAAGCGCAAGACTTCATCGCCTTCGTTTCGCAGGGTCCAGGCGCTCGACGGGGGCAGGTATGCGTAACCGCCCGGGCTCAGCTCGTAAGTCTCGCCCGCGACACGCAAAGTGGCCGCGCCTTCCACAACGAATAATACGCCCTCGGCTTCCGGATCCAACTCAGCCTTTTCAGAACCGCCACCGGGCTGTACCTCCATGATGTATTGCGAAAATGTCTCGGCGAAGCCGCTCATCGGGCGCGCGATGACCCACAGGCGCGTATCCTCCCAAAAGGGCAAAAAGCTGGTGACGATATCCCGCATCGTACCTTTTGGGATGACCGCATAGGCATTCTTGAAAACTGCGCGATCAGTGAGAAGCTGCTCTTGCCCGGGATGTCCCCCGTGTGGCGCGAAATATTTGGTGCTCATGGATGCTCCAGAAGAAAAAGACTGTTTGAGCGAGGGTATTCGATGCGGCTAGGAGGCGACCACCAGCAAAGTTACGACAGCTCTATTCGGTGAGATTTGAAAATAGGCGGGATAGGGCCATTGTCGATTGCTTCAGGTAGATGCCCGCCTGTTTTTAAAGTTCGCCGGAGGCGTTCGAGGTGTCGCCCCGGTCGTCCATTGAGCCACGCAGCATCAGTCCCAGCGGTATCGCCGCTTTCAGCCCATGAACGCATGAGCTGCCCTTCAATAGGCGTCCGGCTGATTTTCGGGTCGTGCGGCGTCAAAGGCCGGGAGGCGCAGGGCCTCCTGTTCGATCTCAAGCAGCCGCGCGAAGGGTGTCATCTCGACGCCCCACCGGTGGGCGTTGTAAAGCTGCGGGATAAGGCAAAGGTCGCAAAGCAGCGGGTGATCGGCAAAGCTGAATTTCGGGCCGTCCGGCAGCAGCGCTTGATAGGCGTGGAGCCCTTCGGTCATCCAATGGCGCATCCATGCCGTTCCCTCATCCGCGGTCAGCCCATGATGGGCTTTCAGGTGGCTGACCACCTTGAGGTTGTTGATCGGATGAATGTCCGTCGCGATCACCTGTGCGGCGGCCAGTACCTGAGCCCGCTCAAACGCGGGCGCGGGCAAAAGGGCAGGGTCTGGCGCGATCTCGTCCAGATAGGCCATGATTGCCAGCGATTGGGTCAACGCCCGCCCGTCTTCAAGGAGCAATGTTGGCACCCCTTTGATGGGGTTCTTGGCTGCATAGTCTGGGCTGCGTTGGTCCCCGGCCACGAGGTCCACCGGAACCACACGATAGGGCAGGCCCTTGAGATTCAGCGCTATCCGAACGCGATAAGATGTGGTCGAGCGCCAGTAGGAATAAAGCGTAAGCATCGCGTTATTTATTACCCGGCGTGCTGTCGCACTTCATTTCCATATCCGCCCAGCAAACGATGTAATCATCCTGAGGCTGAGCCTCTCTTTTGGAAAGCTGGGTTTGCACATCTGTGAGCACCGTGTTCCTGCCTTGGGGCAGGGCACCGGGGAGCGGTTTGGTTTCGAAATAGTCGCCGCCGGACATACAGCCGGGCCTGTCCCCGCCGCCCGGATTAAACCCGCATTTGTCAGTGCCAGTCATCAATTTTCCCCTCCCTTCGATCCTTCATGCGTTGGCCATAAACCATGCCAGAACCGCCGCTTCAGAATCGTTACAATTGCAACGAATAGGAGGACGTGGGACAATTCGTCAAGGAGATTTGAGGTGCAACGATCACGGGGGGGAGCCGTTCCGGATGGCATCGGATGACTTCAACCTGTCGGATTTGCTCCCCTACAGACTGTCCGTATTGGCGGCGCACAACCCGGTTGCAGGGTGCTTTAGATGAACAAACGGGCGAGATCCGAACGACGGGTCAACGCAAATTAGCCGACGTTGGCCGCGTAGAGCTTGCCGATCTCCTCTGCCGTCTCGTTCAGTTTTTTCAAATGCGCTTTGGCGATGGCGGCGACGCTATGCTGTTCGGCCAGCCAAATCAGGCTAACCGCGCCGACAGTATGACCCTGAGAGCTTATGGCGACGGCAATCGCACTTGGAATGCCGCCGTAATCCACCGCGCGCCCCCAATAGCCGTCCTCTCGGATGGCGAAACCCTGCGCGCGCACCTCGCGCAACTTAGCAGGCAGCGCCAGGGCAGCGCTGCGGTCTTTGCCGGTGGTGTGGACAGCCAAACGGGCGGAATACTCTGCCTCCTGCTCAGGCTCCAGTGCAGCCAGAAAAGCGCACCCCAGTGCAGAACGAAAAGGCGAGGGCCTGTAGCCAATGCAATCGGGAAAGATACCATGGCTGGAAAAGTTCCGCGTCGTATCCACAATCTCGACCCGGCCATTGCCGATGGGCGCGGCAAGGTCCACGCCAAGTCCCGTGGCATCAGAAAGGGAAAGGATCGCAGAGGCACCTGCTTCGACCAGCGTGTCTATCGACGTCGGGCGGGAATTCACCCGCGGGAAACGGGAACCGACCCTGTAGCGGCTGTCACTTCTGCTTTGGGTCAGCCAGCGCTGTTGGACCAATGTGGCGCAGATGCGCAGGATTGTCGGCTTGGGCAAGCCCGTCCGCTCGGCCAGAAAGGCCAAGGAACACACGCCATTGCTGGAGATAACTTCGAGGATGTTGAGCCCGCGTTCAACGGAGCGGTTTAATTTCGTCATAGCGTTCCACCTGGTGAAATCCATGTTGGACCGTTAACCCATCGCTGTCTAGTTTTTGCGCAATCGCGGCAGGGGCGGAGGAGGTCTTTGCCGGAGTGTCGCATTTAGGGGGGATGAGGACCGATGCAAAACCTGCTTTCAAAATCCGTGACCGGGTTGAACTTTGCGCTATCGGGTCTGATCATCGCCGTCGTTTTCTACGTTTCCGTCTTTGGCGTGTTCAGCGAGTCCTATCTGCGCGTCGGGATGCTGCTGGTCGGAGGGTTGTTGATTCTGTTGACCCAGATGGAACGTGGCCAGACTGTCGCTGAAAAACCTTTGGCCCTGCTTACGGCGGCCCTACTGGGGGTCGCGGTCTTTCAGTACTTTCGCGCAGCGGCAGAGATCGAAACCGGGCTGTATTTTCTGACCTCCACCGACATTTGGTTGGGCACTTTGGGGCTGATCGCCGTGATCGAACTCACGCGCCGGTCTGTTGGCATGGTCATGGCCAGCGTGGCGGCCCTTGTGCTGCTTTATGGGGCCTTTGGCCAATATGCGCCGGGGTTCATGCGCCATGCGGGCATGACCTCAGAAGAGTTGATCCAAGTTCTATGGTATTCCTTTGACGGTGTGTTTGGCCGTCCCATGGCGACGGTCGTTTCGACCATCCTGATCTTTATTATTTTCGGCGCTTTCCTTGAGTTCCTCACGATCGACCGGGTGCTGGTAAAGCTGGCGCTTGCGGCGACCGGGCGGGTCCGTTCGGGGCCAGCGGCGGCGGCGACAATTGCCAGCGGGTTGTTCGGCACGATTTCCGGCAGCGCGGTGGCCAATGTCGTCGGCACCGGCGTCATAACGATACCGCTGATCAAGAAACGCGGGTTCAAAGCGCATTTTGCCGGAGCGGTCGAAGCCGCGGCCTCAAGCGGGGGGCAGATCACGCCGCCCATCATGGGGGCCGTGGCCTTTATCATGGCCGATGTCACCGGTGAGCCCTATCTGACCATCTGCGCGGCCGCCGCCGTTCCGGCAATCCTCTATTACGTCGGGTTGTTCATGGCGACCTCAAGTGCGGCGCGGAGCATGGATCTGGACGTTTCCGAACAGCCAAAGCTCAGCTTCGTTTGGCGTGAGCTTGCGCAGATCATTGTCTTTATGCTGTCGCTGACAGCCATCGTCGTGGCCATGGTCGGCGGCTCTTCTCCGGCCTATGCAGGCTTTATCGGCGTAGCCTTTGCCGTCGTGCTTGGTTTCGCGATCAAGCCGGGCCTTTTGACCGATCTATCCTCTTGGGGCAGGTTCATTCGCTCGGCGGGGCTGATCTCGGCCCAGCTTGTGGTGATCGTGGGCGCCGTTGGTATCATCATCGGTATTTTGAACCTGACCGGCGTCGGGCTGCGGTTCGCGTCTTTGGTGGCGAGCTATGCGGATGGGCAGTTGGCGATTTCGCTGTTGCTGATGGCCGTGGCATGCCTGCTTTTGGGCATGGGGATGCCCACCGTGCCTGCCTATCTGATCATCGTGCTGGTCATGGGGCCCGCGCTGCAACGGCTCGGCGTGCCGATCATCCACACGCATATGTTCGTGCTCTATTTCGGCGTGCTTTCTGCAGTGACGCCGCCTGTGGCCCTTGCGGCCTTTGCCGCGGCCCCCATCGCGAAGGCAGGGGCCATGCGCACGGCGATCGAGGCGTCACGACTGGCAATGCCCGGTTTCGTGATCCCTTTTGCGTTTATTTACCAGCCGGCCATGCTGCTGGGGACGGGCTACCCGCTGGCGCAGTCCGCGCAGTCGATCCTGTTCGTCACCTTGGCGGTGCTGCATATCTCGCGCGCCTGCTATCCGGCGAAAGGCAAGGCGGGCTACGCGCCCTTGGGCCTCGGGATTGCCTTTGCGCTTTTGTTTTTCGGACCGCTGGTGTCGTGGATTGCCGTGGCAGCCACCGTGGCGCTGTGGTCCGCCGTTCGGTTCGGAGCGTTCATGACGCCCGAAGTTTCATAATCCAGAGGAGGACAACCTATGACCAACCCAACATTCTCACGCCGTGGCTTTCTAGGCACCGCCACAGGTGCCGCCGCGCTTGCCGCTTTGCCGTGTGGGGCTTTTGCGAAAGATATTCTGCGCATGTCGACGCTGGGGCCGGGCACCAGCCCGAACCTCGTGATGACCACCTTCGCGAGCATCGTGAACGGCGCGCTGCCGGATTATGAAATTCAGTTGAACGCGACCGGCGCGGCCACGCGCCATGTGCTGGAAGTGGCGATGGGACGCAGCGATTTTTGCATGTCGTCGCCCGTCATTCACGCGCTGATGCGCCGTCAGGCGGCCATGTATGAAAAGATCGAACAGGCGCCTGAACTGGTCAACAACCTGCGCACCGTGCTGAACTTCCCGATGGGTGTCTATCACATCGCGGTTTACGACTCCTCCGGCATCACGTCGATGGATCAGATCGCTGGCAAACGTGTGTTCCTCGGCCCCCCCGGAGGGGCGGCCTACACCACCATGGCGCGCTTGTTCAAAGCCGTGGCCGGGCTGGAAGAAGGCACCGACTACGAAGCCGTCAAACTCGGCTGGGATGCGGCGGCGGCGGCTTTCCAAGACGGCAACCTCGACGTGTACTGCAACCCGACCAACGCCCCCAGCCCTGCGCTGACCCAAATCGCGGTGACCAACAAGATCCGCTTCCTTGGTATTCCTGCCGATACGCTTGAAACCGAAGGCGTTCAGGCGCTCGTTGGCCGCCCGGGCTTCAGCGCGGCCACGCTGCCTGCGGGCATCTATGGCGACAATCAGGCCAATGAGGGGGATGTCACGACACTGGGCGTAATCGTTGGGATCGTAACCAACAAAGGCGCGGACGAAGAGATGATCTATCAGATGACCAAAGCCTTCTATGACGGTGTCAAAGAGGCGGGCGAAAGTGCGCCTTGGCTGCGGGCGATCACGCCAGAGGGCGCTGTGCAAGACATCAACCTGCCGCTGCACCCCGGCGCTTTGCGTGCCTTGACCGAACTGGGGGTCGACATCCCTGACGCGGCGAAAGCCTGACCTCAAGGACCGGGGCGCACTCAGCCCCGGTCCCCTCTGCTACAGCTTAAATATACCTCGGACCCGGACGCCATCATGACAAAAAACGTACTCTTCATCATGTGTGATCAACTGCGATGGGATTACCTGTCCTGCGCAGGGCATCGGGGGCTTGATACGCCGCATATTGACGCCTTGGCCAAACGCGGCGTGCGGTTTGATCGCGCCTATGTGCAGTCGACGATCTGCGGCCCATCGCGCATGTCCTTCTACACGGGCCGCTACGTCAGTTCGCATGGATCGACGTGGAACAACGTGCCGCTGAAAGTAGGCGAGATGACCTTGGGCGACCATTTGCGCCCGCTGGGCGTGCGCACGGCCCTCTGCGGCAAGACCCATATGAGCGCCGATGCTGAGGGGATGAAACGCCTCGGTTTGGCCCCCGACAGCACCATCGGCGCTTTGGTGTCCGAATGTGGTTTCGAGCCTTATGAGCGCGACGACGGGCTGCACCCAAGCACCAGTTACGGCAAGCGCAACAAAGCCTATGATGAGTACATGAAGGACCGCGGCTGGGAGGATGAAAACCCTTGGGACAGCGTCGCCAACAGTGGCGAGGATGCAGACGGCAACATCCTGAGCGGCTGGTTCCTCGACAATTCAGACGCCAAGGCCCGCGCCTCGGATGAAGAGAGTGAGACCCCCTATATCACCCGCCGTGCGATGGACTTCATTCAAGAGGCGGGCGACACGCCATGGTGCCTGCATCTTAGCTATATCAAACCGCATTGGCCCTATATCGTGCCCGAACCCTACCACGATATGTACCCGCCGGAGACCCATCAGCCGGTGCTGCGCAGCGACGCGGAACAGACGGACCCGCATCCGGTGTTTGGGGCTTTTATGGAAGAGCGGGTGTCCAAAGCTTTCACCAATGACATCACCCGGACGAAAGTGATCGGCGCCTATATGGGGTTGATCAAACAGATCGACGATCAGATGGGCGAGTTGATGGCGTTTCTGGACGCCAAGGGTTTGACCGATGAGACGATGATCGTCTTTACCTCGGATCATGGCGATTATCTGGGCGATCACTGGCTTGGCGAGAAGGAGTTGTTTCACGACCCTTCGGCACGCATTCCCCTGATCGTTGTCGACCCCAGCAAAGAGGCGGATGCCACACGCGGCACGGTGTCAGACGCGCTGGTCGAAGCGATTGATGTGGTGCCGACCATCCTCGACTATTTCGATGGCGCCGCCGTTCCGCATATCATCGAGGGCAAGTCCCTGCGTCCGCTCATGCAGGGCAAGGCGGACCGCCTGCGCGAATTTGTCGTCTCCGAATATGACTACTCTTTCCGGCAGGCGCGTCGTCGTCTGGGCGTGAGCGTTGCCGAGGCCAAACTGACGATGCTATTTGATGGACGTTGGAAATACGTCTTTGCCGAAGGCTTCCGCCCGATGCTGTTCGATTTGCAGGCTGATCCGGATGAGTTCAACGATCTGGGCAATGATCCGCATTCCGCGCAAGAATGCGAACGGCTGCAAAACCTGTTCTTTCAATGGACCCGCCGCATCAGCCAGCGCACCACGATGTCCGACGCTGAAATTGAACGGCGCGGAGCCGACCTCAACGAAGCGCGGGCGGGAGTACTGATCGGCTTCCCGACGGAGGCCGACCTTGAAGCTGCCTTTGCAGCGGCAGGCGAGAAGCCCAAGGGGTAGGGGCGGCTGCGCATGCCATAGCACCGCAAAGGTCTGTGGCATGCGCACTTGGTCTGGGTCATCAACGCCACCGCTGGAGCTGGCGTTCTGAGGCTGCGGCCTCAATGTGGCCGGTTGCGACCTGCCTGAGCGGCCTGTTCGCGGGGCGGCCAAGTTGATCGGATGTAGGCGAGAATGTCCCAGATGTCCGCGTCCGACAGTACCCCTTCAAAGGCGGGCATTCCGCTAGCGAAATCATCAATCCCGCGCGCGGCCAATGCGGCGCTGCCGCCGCGCTTGGTATATTCAAAGAGCAGGGCATTGTCGTGGTGCCAGGTATGGCCTGTGGCATCATGAGGGGGCGCTGGCAGGATGCCGTCCTCATCCGGTGTCCGCCAGTCAGGCTGGCCTTCGAGATTGGCGCCATGACAAGCCGCGCAGGTCTCGGCATAGAGCGTGCGCCCCGCATCGATGTCGCGGCCCTCAAGCTCGTGGCCCGCCTGCGCCGTGGTTGCCCAGACAAGGGCAAGAAGTGAATATCGGATCATGTGACCTCTACCCATGTTCGCATCCCTCCGATGGCATGGCTTAGCATGTGGCAGTGGATCAGCCAGCGGCCCGGATTGTCAAAAACGCAAAGCACATCCCGGCTTTGACCGGCCGCCACCAAAGTCGTGTCGCGCAGATCACCAAGGCTGTCATCGGCGGCGAGTTCATAGAAATGATGGCCATGCAGATGGATGCCATGCGGAAAGGCGGTATCATTCACGAAGGTGATCCGTACCGTTTCGCCGCGTTCGATGGCGGCAAAGGGCTCCTGTGGCAGGTCCGAGACATCGTTGAAGGACCAGATGTTGGCACCGCCGTGCCGACCGCCCATGGCACCGCCCATCATGGTCAGCGTCAGGTGCTGGGAGGGGGCACCCGGTGCCGGGAGGTCCGGTGCCGCCAAGGTCGGCAGAGGCCCCGATTGCCGATCCGTATTCTCGCCAGAGACGGACAGTTCTGCCAGACGGTAAGGCGCCTGTCGCGTGGGCATGTCAAAGCCGACTGGGCCGGTGACATCGACGATCAGATCGGCCCGCTGAGCCGGCGCCAGAACGAGGTCAGAGAACGCGCGAGGTTGGCGCAGTGCCATGCCGTCCAAGGCGACAACCGAACCCGAGACGCCGGAGATGCTCAGGGGAAAATACGATTGGTCGCCGCATTGATCAGCCGCAGGCGGATGCGATCACCTTGCTGCACGTCGCTCCGCGAGAGGAAGCCGCGGGCGAAATTGCCCATATAGCCCGCATGGGCCACGCTATGCATGTCGGTGAATTCATCAACAAGGCTGCCATCTTCGTCGATGATCCAATCGGACAAGATCACGGTGATGTCATGATCCAGATCGAGGGGGGCGTCGTCTTCGACGATCAGCGGCCCCATCAAGCCGCGGGCCACCTGTTCTTGCGAGATATAATGCGAATGGTACCAGTAGGTCCCCGCATCGGGCGGCACGAAACTGTAGGTCTTGCTGTCACCGGGGTTGATCAGGTCTTGCGTCAACACCGGAACGCCGTCCATCCGGTTTTCCAACCGGATGCCGTGCCAGTGAACGGCGGTGCCCTCTTGCAGGGCATTCTCAACCTCAATCGATGCCCGCGCACCCCGTTTAAGCCTGATCTCAGGTCCCGGCATCGAGCCGTTGAACCCCAGCATTGCGGTGGTGCCTTCGCCTTCGGGAAGGATCTGCTGAATAATT
Organism: Sulfitobacter sp. NFXS29; assembly: GCF_040148765.1. Lineage (NCBI taxonomy): Bacteria > Pseudomonadati > Pseudomonadota > Alphaproteobacteria > Rhodobacterales > Roseobacteraceae > Sulfitobacter > Sulfitobacter sp. NFXS29. The sequence continues at coordinate 313,653 of NZ_JAGDED010000002.1, read as the reverse complement.
TCCTCGGCTTTCAACGTCTGAGGGGCCGGAGACGCCGATCCCGGCGCGGGCAGGAGTGCCATGGCCGAAGCGCTGGCGAGAAACTGTCTTCTGTTCATGTCATGCCTTATCGAAATCTAAAGTCATCAGTGCCGCCATCAAAGCCTGCGCATTCGCGCGATGGAACGTATGAGGTGTCGCTGCCGTTGCCAGCATTGCCCGGACGGGCGGTTTCGCTGCCATAACACATCCGTGTGGCGCCAATCTGTCCGCGCCCCTCATGCTGCCTCGCTCAATTTGGTGCTCAGGTTGTTCATATCATTCCCCAATGCCACGGTCATCAATGCGTCATCCATCAAGTCCTCTATGAAGGTGCTCAGCAACTGGGTGCGCCCGGTAACGGCCGCCTTGCGATAAATCGCGTTTGTCTGCGCTTTGATCGTGCCTTCGGAGGTGCCGCGCAGGTCCGCAATGTCGCGGGTGCTCAGGCCCTTGACCAAAAACACCGCGACATCCCGCTCGGCGGGGGTCAGACGCCAATCCGTGAAATGCCGCGACATCACCATTGAGAACTCCGTGGTGCAACGGCGCATCTTTTCTTCGGCGAGCCGGGCGCGTTGCAGGCTTGTTCTAAGGGCGATCCAGCCAAGTGCCACGCCGAGGTTCAACCCAATGGCCAGCACGGTCTGTTGATACTCATGGCTCTGCCAGATCAGAAATTCAGGTTCCAGCCCAACAGCGTCCAGCAAGAAGCAGACGGAAAAGAAGATTGCCACAATTGCCTGTAGTGCAGCGATGGCCCAAAGGGCGATGGTTCCACGCGTTCTCATTGCTCGAACTGCCTTGTTATTTTGTGGAAAGAGCAGGGCCAGACCGGTCACCGGCCCTGCTGGCGGCGTTTACTTCATCGCTGTGACGGTCAGCTTGCCTTTCACACGGTCGGCCACGAATTCGATGTTCTGGCCTTCCTTCATATTGGCGATCAGCGCTTCATCGGCTTTGAACACCATGGTCATCGACGGCATGTCGAGGTTTTCCAACGGGCCGTGGATGATGGTGACCTTCTTGCCCTTGGCGTCGACCTTTTTGATCTTGCCGGTGGAGTAGACCGCGGGCGCCTCTGGCGCGTCATCGGACTGTGCGACGGTGATCGGGCCATGCATGCCGGAGTCGTAGTGGCCGGGGATCAGGCAGGCGAATTCAAAGCTGCCTTCGTTGGCGAAGGTCCAGATCACCTCGCCTTCCATGCCGGAGTCGAGACGGACCGAGTTTGGGTCGTCATGCTCCATGTCCATCTTGGCCATGGCTTCCTTGTGCTTGGCGTTGCCTTCCATCGTGTCGATCACGAACTCATGCTCGATCTCGCCCTTGTTGGTGACGGCAAAGCGGATCGTCTCGCCCTTCTTGATGTCGAACTCGGCGGGCTCAAAGATCATCTCGCCATCGTCGGTTTCGCGCATGGTCACGTCGACGGTGCGGTCAACGGCCTCGGCCTTGCCGGGCATGCCCACGGCCATTTCTTTGTGCATGTCGCCGTGGCCGTCATCGCCGTGGCCGTCGCCATGGGTGCCTGCGGCAAAGGCCGGGGCGGTGATGAGAAGGCTGAGGGCGGTCGAGAGAAGAAGTTTGTTCATGGTGTTTCCTGTATGGTTTTTGAGGTGATTATGGTCCAAGGGCCGCTTAGCCCTTGGAGGTTGGTTTTGGCGTGATCTGGGTTTTCGGGCTGTGGTTCTGCGCGAAGTCTGGCAGCTCGCCCGTCCATTCATACGCCTCGGTGCCCGGCGGGTTTTCGTACCAGCCGGGATCTTCGTAGTCGTCCGCGTCGATGCCTTGGCGCACCTTCACGACCGAAAACATGCCGCCCATTTCCAACGGGCCATGCGGCCCCCAACCGGCCATCATCGGCACGGTGTTGTCGGGCAGGGGCATCGACATTTCGCCCATATCCGCCATGCCCGCCGTGCCCATGGGCATGAACTCTGGCTGCACGCGGCGAACCTGACGTGTCATGTTCGAACTGCTGGTGCCGATCAGCGTCGGCACGTCATGGCCCATCGCATTCATCGTGTGGTGTGACTTGTGGCAGTGGATCGCCCAGTCGCCCAGATGGTCGGCCACGAACTCATAGGCGCGCATGGCGCCCACGGGGATGTCGATCGACACCTCGGGCCATTGCGCCGATTCCGGCACCCAGCCGCCATCGGTGCAGGTGACCTTGAAGTCATAGCCGTGCATGTGGATCGGGTGGTTGGTCATCGTGAGGTTGCCCACGCGCACACGCACCTTGTCCCCTTGATTGACCACCAACGGGTCAATGTCGGGGAAAATGCGGCTGTTCCAAGTCCACAGGTTGAAATCCGTCATCGTCATGATGCGCGGAATGTAGGTGCCCGGATCAATGTCGAAAGCGTTGAGCATGATCAGGAAATCCCGATCCACGCGCATGAAGTCCGGATCCTTGGGGTGGACCACGAACATGCCCATCATCCCCATCGCCATCTGCACCATCTCATCCCCGTGTGGGTGGTACATGAAGGTCCCGGATTTGGTCAGGTCGAACTCATAGACAAAGGTCTTGCCCGGCGGGATGCCGGGGTGGCTGAGGCCGCCGACGCCGTCCATGCCCGAGGGCAGGATCAGCCCGTGCCAATGCACCGTCGTATGCTCGGGCAGGCGATTGGTGACATAGATGCGCACCCGGTCGCCCTCGACGGCTTCGAGGGTGGGGCCGGTGGATTGGCCATTGTACCCCCAAAGACGCGCAACCATCCCGTCGGCCAATTCGCGCTCGACCGGTTCTGCAACAAGGTGGAATTCCTTAACCCCGTTGTTCATCCGGTGCGGCAAAGTCCACCCATTGAGCGTTACGACCGGATTGTAGTCCGGCCCGCTGGTGGGGCGGGTGGGGGTCTGGGTGAGGGCACTGTCCATCACCGCGGCTTCGGGCAGGCCCATGTTCATGGTCTGGCCCCATGCTTTGGAGGATACGAGCGTCGCTCCCGCAGCACCGGCCCCCAGCAGTTGACGTCTGTTCATCATGTGATTGCTTCCTTGTCTCAATGTCCGCCGCCGCCACCGGCGGCAATCTGTGCCTCTCCGCCGGCGCCACCGCCGCCGCTGCCACCGCCGTAGATCGCGGCGGTCAGACCGGCAGAGGCCAGCCAAAACTCACGCTTGGCATTGGCCGCCTCAAGCTGGCTTCCGATCTTTTCGCGGGCGTCGTTCAACAGATCGAAGGTGCTGGTGATCATGCCGTTGTTGCTGAGCAATGCCTCCTCATCGATGGTGCGCCGCAGGGGCAGCACCACGTCTGAGTAGTGCCGCGCAATCTGGTGGCTTGAGCGGTAGGCCGTGGCCGCTGCACGTGCTTCGGAGCGGACATTCACCGCCCGTTCGGCCAGCACATTGGCCGCTTGGAGATAGCTGAGCTCAGCTTTGCGCAGCCGCGCCTTGCCGCTGTCGAAGATTGGGATGACGAACTCGAACTCGACCTGCGGCGCGATGCTGGTCTCGACTTCTCCGTCCTCTTCTTCACGCTCAATCTCGGCCCCGGCGATGACTTCGAGGTCCGTCAGAGTGCGGGTGGCATCGGTCAGGCCGTAGGCTTTCGCCGTTGCTGCCAACCCCAGCCGGGCGACTTCCAGATCAACACGATTGGCCAGCGCCAGCCGTTCGATGCCCCTGTGGCCACTTACCGTATTTGGAACGCGCGGAAGGGAATCAGGCACGTAATAAGCCACGTCCTGCCCCCAGAGACCCATAAGCCGGGTCAGCTGTTCCTTGGCCAATTGCGCGTCCAGCCGCGCCTGCGCCAACTGCCCGGCCATCTCAGCGTTGAACGCCTGCTCGCGGGCCTGCGCGGCCTTGTTGAGCGCGCCGGTCTTGCCCAGCTGCTGCGCCAGTTCCGCCGCCGCATCCGTGGTTACGGCGGCACGTTTGAGGTAGCTGACCGTTTCAAACGCCGCGACCGCGTTGACCCAAGCCTCGCGCGTGTCATTGGCCAGCGCCAACGTGTCGCTCACCGCTTGCATCTGCGCGTGCTGGAATTCCGCCTCGGCAGCGGCGATGCGCTGTTTGCGGGTACGGGCGTCCAGCAGGTTAACGGCGATCATGCTCTCCAAAGCGCGGTACAGCCCGACCTCGGGCGCACCGATGCCCAAAAGACCGATGGAAACGACAGGGTTCTCGGGCGTGGACTGTTGCCATGCTTCCGCTGCCGAGAGGCCGATCTGCGCATAGGATGCCTGAAGCCCTTTGTTGTTCAAAAGCGCGACTTGCACCGCGGTTTCGGCATTGATCGTCTTGCCCTGCACCATGGCGCGGACCTGTTTAGAGGCGGCGACGGTCTCGGACTGCGACTGCGCCCAGACGGTGCGCTTGCCGATGGCCTTGGAGGTGCGCGCCTCAACGGCGGCAAAACCGGCATCGCGGGCCGAGTAATTTACCGGCAGCACCGGGGCCGTGCAGGCACCCAAGATCAGAGGCGTAATGACGGCGGCGGTTTTCAGTTTCCAACGCATCAGTGGTTCATCCCTTGCATTGCGCCCGGCTTGGGGGCCTGTTCCGCATTCAGCCGCCGCCAATCGAGCGGTTCGACGACACTGCGACGGCGGTAGCCTGAGAAGGGCTGTTCCTCGGCGGTGGCAGCGCTGCCACGTGCGCTGTTGTCGGCGGCGGTCATCGCGGCGACTTGGGGCAGAGGCGTGGGCTGCTGCACATAGGCGGCAGTGACATCAGGAAGGGGCGGGAGCGCCGTGGCGCAGGCGCCAAGGGTCAGGGACAGCGTCCCAGCGATCAGTGGTAATTTCATTGGTATTTTGCCTGAGAAAGAGGTGATCTTACCCGCGGCTCGAAACCGCGGATGCAAAGGCCGTCAGGGGGCCGGGATCAACTCAGGCTCGAGGTGGACGCAATTGGCCCGTGGGCTGGCCAGAGGCGACAGAGTGAGACACGCTGGCATATTCAACGGATCGCACCGCCGTCATCTTGGCGTCCTGCGAAGTGGTCAGCGCCGCCGTCAGGCAAATGCCACCACAGCAAGGCTCGCCTTCGAAACTTTCTGGTATGTCTTTCAGATCAGGCAACGCCGCAACATCCTGTTGCAGTTCTGACGCTGCGCTCATCTGGTGGCCCGTGTGATGCGCCGCCTGCGCGCTTTCGTGCATGCCGCTTTCGGCATGAACCGAAGAGGGCGGAAGCAGCAGCAAACCGCAGGCCAGAACCACACCCAGCAGGGCGCGGCAGAGGTGTGATATGTTTGCCGGAGCACGCATGGCCTTAGCAGTGTCGCAAGTCACGAAGCCTGTCAACGCGTCCAGCGCTGGAAGGATTGCAATTAAATCTTCGACCTTTGCAACAGAGCCGCGAAAGTCAAAGGGAGGCCCACCCGGTTCGGCAGCCCCCCCCTTGGCGAAGGTCACATCTCGTTCGTGCAGTCCAAGAACCCGCGGTAGCCAACGGTCAGCCCGCGGTCGAGATGAAATTTCATCTCGGCTTCCGAGCGGCGCAGGTTGCTTTCGGTATCGGTCCAATCCGCCCCGGCAAGGGGGGTGACGGTCACGTCAACGCCATCGGCGGTGAAACGGGCGCCATCGGCAAGCGCGGCTTGGTCAATGGCCTCATCGGATTGCAATTCAATCAAGGTGCCCGAGAGTTTGATCCCCCCGGCATTGCCCGCCATCACGAGGCTTGGGTCGCCTTCGTTCGTGCGGCCAAACTGACAGGTGGCGGCGCTGCTAAGCAAGCTTTCGACATCCTCAGGGGTCAGCCCCGCCGGGTCGACTTTTGCGACCTCTGCGGAGGATAGCGCATCGTCCACCGTACCGACTTCGGGCTGGCTTTCGGCCTCGCCCAGTTCCGGATCTACCGCGTCGCCGTTCTCTTCGATGTCGGCGATCAGGCTGCGCATCTCGGCGATCTCTTTGCGCTGTGCGGCGATGATGCCATCTGCCATCTTACGCACGCGCGGGTCCGAAAGTTCTGCCCGCTCCGAGGTCATAATGGCGATCGAATGGTGCGGAATCATGGCGCGCATATAGCTGGTATCGCCCACGGTAACTTGGCTGCGCACCAGCCAAAGGGTCAGGGCGAAGACCGCGATGGAGCCGATATAGATGGCGATGTTGATGGCCTTGTTGGAATACATCGACAACATGAAGCTCAGCATGATGACTGCCATCACAGCGCCCATCAGCAGCGCCATGTAGGTCCGCGTTTCGCTGAAAAAGACATGCTCAAATGCGTAGGTGTTCAGGTACATCAGGCCAAACATCACGATGGTCGAAGTCGAGATCATTGCGGCGAAACGCCAGTAGGACATGGGATATCTCCTCTCTCAAATTCCTGCGCGAGCGCGGCGCGCACTGTGGCAATCAAGGGCGCGGGGGGCTATGATCGCCCAAGCCAATGCAGGCCTTTGCAACGCACCAGCAAAATGCGAATGAAGCGGCTCTGGATACCCCCATATGGTATGTTAACAGGCCACGGTCGTCTTAGTTCCGATAGGTGGAGGCACCAAACGTGGAAGCAAAGCAGAACAAGGCAGCGATCCTTAAGCGACTGGCGCGGCTGGAAGGGCAGTTGCGCGGCGTCACACGGATGGTCGATGAGGGGCGCTATTGCGTGGACGTGCTGGTGAAAACCGCCGCGGTCCGCTCGGCCCTGCGCGCGGTCGAGCGATTGGTGATCGAGGATCACGCCAACCACTGTATGGAAGAGGCGATCCTATCGGGCGACCGCGAAGAGCAACGCCAGAAGTTCCGTGAATTGGTCGCCTTGCTGGAAAAGGCACGCGACTAGGGGTTCGTTTTGGAGGTGGGCGGTTTACGCTTAGAACCTAAACGCGAAACCGGCGGATTGGCCGCGAATGTGATGCGCAAACCGCATGGCGACAGGCTAGCTACGCGGCGCAAGTCGGACATGCGCCAAGGACGGCACGCGGTAGGGGCGCAGCCCCCCGATTGGCACCCGAGGCAGGCGCTCATGATGCGCAAGTTTTCTCTCATCTCTGCCCCGTGGTGAAACCATACCCACGAGGCGAACATTGGCCCTCTGTAGCCCTAGTTTTTTTTGAACGCCCCGCTTTTTGGGGCCGCAACAGATAGGAATGCGCCATGACAGATCAGAATTTTGATGCCCTCGACAGCCCGCAAAGCCAGCCCGGTCAAGAACATAAGATGGACCCCGCACCCGATAACACGCCGCGCTACCCCGGCTCGGATCGGCTCAAGGATAAGGTTGCGCTTATCACCGGGGGGGACAGCGGGATCGGGCGCGCCACGGCGCTGCTCTATGCGCGCGAGGGGGCGGATGTCGCCATCGTTTACCGCAATGAGAGCCGCGATGCCGAAGAGACCAAAGAGTTGGTCGAGGCCGAGGGCCGCCGGGCGCTGTTGCTGGAGGGCGATGTCGGCCAGAAAGACTTTTGCAACGATGCCGTGCGCCGCACGATGGAGACCTTTGGCAAGATCGACATTCTGGTTAATGACGCGGGCGAACAGCACGCGCAGGAGCGCCTTGAGGATATCGAAGAAGCCCAGATTGAGCGCACGTTCCGCACCAATATCATTGGCATGATCCTGATGACGCAGGCGACGTTACCGCACCTGAAAAAGGGCGCGCGGATCATCTGTGTCACTTCGATCACCGCCTATAAAGGGCAGGATTTGCTGATTGACTATGCCTCGACCAAGGGGGCGATCCTGTCTTTCTTGCGCGCCATGGCAAGCAAGCTCGCGCCCGAGGGTATTTTGGTCAATGGCGTGGCACCGGGGCCGATCTGGACGCCGCTGATCCCGGCATCATTCCCCGCCGATAAAGTTGAGGAGTTTGGTCAGAACGCCCCCCTTGGCCGCCCCGGTCAGCCGAATGAGGTCGCGCCCTCCCTGTTGTTCCTCGCCTGCGAGGATTCGTCCTATATGAGCGGGCAGGTGCTGCACCCGAACGGCGGCACGCTCGTTGGGGGATAAACCAGTTTGCCCCATGCCCCGCACGACAGACAATTGGCCTCTGTGTCGATGAAGCCCCGAATGCAGGCCGCGGCCGCATAAATAGCCCGAAAGGAGAACGTCATGCCAAACGAGCCAGATCACGCCAAAGAGAAACGCCCGCCCCACCGGGAGCGCCACAATGCGCAGGATGACCACGAAGGCGCGGCGCACCGCCCTGAGGAGTTCGATCCAAAGAACCCGCAAAAGGCGGTGAAGAAAGAGAAGTGAACGCGAAAGCAGTGCGGAAATCCCGCGCTGTTTTCTCGCATCGCCCCGTATTTAATTTCGGGCGAAATCCCCCCTGAGGGGGCCGCAGACGGGGCTAGATCAGACCCCCGGTCTTGCGGCGCTCGCGGTAAGGATCGGCGGGCGCGGCGCGTTGCTAGCCCGGCCACAAGACCTTGTTCTCTCCGAAAAACCTCTCTAGCCGTAGCGTAACTGCGCGACAGGCGCGCCGGGCATCTATACCCCGGCGATGGAACCGGCTATGCCTATGGCCAAGATCGTTGCGGCGGGCGCACTGCCGCGGCTGATCGCATTGCAGGCAGAGACGCGCTGCCGTTCGGCGGCGGCGATGTTTCGACCGCGATAGCAGGCGGGGCGACTGGCTCATGCCTCTGCGAGGGGCGGCGGTAAACGCCGCGTAACCGACCATTACGCCGAGCGCTTTGTCAGAGCGTTTGACCAAGAAAACAAACATAGGGGGATACAATGACCAATTTCACAAAACGTCAAAACGGACCGAGCCGTCGCAGCTTTCTAGCCGGGAGCGCGGCTGCGATGGGGGCAGGGCTGATCTTGCCACAGGGCGCGCGGGCACAGGCTCAGCCCAAAAAGGGTGGCACGCTGCGGGTTGGCTTCACCCAAGGCTCGACCTCCGACAGCCTTGATCCTGCGACCTTCAACAACGACTTCATGTTCGCCAGCGGCTATGCGGTCTTTAACACTCTGACGGAAATTGCCCCCGACGGCACCGCCCAGCCCGACCTGGCCGAGAGCTTTGAGGCGAGCAGCGATGCCGCCACATGGACCTTCCGCCTGCGCGACAACGCGCAATTCTCGGACGGCAAAACGGCGACGGCGAATGACGTGATCGCCTCGATCCGTCACCACATGGGCCCCGAATCCAAATCCGGCATCAAACCACTGCTTGAGCAGATCACCGACATCCGCGCCGATGGCGACAAGGTCGTGATCTTTGAACTGGCCGCAGGGAACGCGGATTTCCCGTTCATCTTCAATGACTACCACCTCGGGATTCGCCAAGACACCGGCGATGGCACGATCGACCCCAACAGCCGCATCGGCACCGGCGGCTATGTGATCGACGTCTTCGAGCCGGGCGTGCGGGTCGAACTGACGCGCCGCGATGATTACTGGAAAGAGGGCCGCGCGCATTTCGACAAGGTCGTGATCCTCAAAGTCGGCGATCCGGCGGCGCGGATGAACGCGCTGATGACCGGCGAGGTTGATCTGATCGACCGGCCCGATCTCAAGACGATCAACCTGCTGGGCCGCGCGCCCAACGTGAAGATCCACACCCAAGACGGCACGTTGCATTATATCATGCCGATGCAGACCAACACGGCGCCCTTCGATGACATGAACGTGCGGATGGCGCTGAAATACGGCATCAACCGCGAAGATATGATCGAAAAGGTTCTGCGCGGCTATGGCACCGTGGGCAATGACCAACCGATCTCGCGCTCCATGCCCTATTACAACGACGACCTTGAGCAGATCACCTATGATCCAGAGCGGGCGAAGTACCACCTGAAACAGGCGGGGCTTGAAAGCCTTGATGTGACGCTGTCGACCTCGGATGCGGCATTCAACGGGGCGGTAGATGCCTCGGTTCTCTTTGCCGAAAACGCGCGGCCTGCGGGGCTGAACATCGACGTGAAGCGTGAGCCGGATGATGGCTATTGGTCGAATGTCTGGCTGCAAAAGCCCTTCTGCTGCTCCTATTGGGGCGGGCGTCCGACGCCCGACCTGATGTTCTCGACCGGCTATGCCGCCGATGCGGAGTGGAACGAGACCAAATGGGACAACGAACGCTTTAACGAACTGCTTTTGCAAGCGCGGCCCGAGTTGGACCAGACCCGCCGCGCCGAGATGTACGGCGAGATGCAAAAGATCGTGAAAGAGCAGGGCGGCGCGCTGATCCCGGCCTTTGGTCAATATGTCTCGGCCATGAGCGAAAGCGTTCAGATGCCTGAGGAAGTGTCCGAGATGTGGGATCTCGACAGCCAGCGCTTCATCGAACGCTGGTGGATGTCCTAAGCCACAGCCTCATCCGGGCGGCCCCAAGGGGCCGTCCGTTTCCCGCACCAATGGCCCGATCCGGGCCGGAGAAAACTTTAAAATGTCCCGGCTTCAGAAGCTTGTTATCGGCCGAGTGTCCCTCGGCATTCTGACCCTCTTTGTCGTATCCGCCCTGATGTTCGTTGGCATCGAGCTTTTGCCCGGCGATCTGGCGCAGCAGATCCTTGGCCAATCAGCGACCGAGTCGACCCTTGCGGCCTTCCGCGCCGAACTCGGCCTCGATCAGCCTGCGCATCTTCGTTATTTCGATTGGCTCGGCGGCGTGCTGCACGGAGACTTTGGCACCTCTCTGGCCTCGGGGCGCGAGGTGTCCGAGCTTTTGGGGCCGCGGCTTGCCAATACCATGTTTCTGGCCACCTATGCCGCCGTCATCGCCGCGCCGCTGGCGGTGATCCTTGGCCTTTTGGCGGCGCTGTGGCGCAACACGCTGTTTGACCGGGGCGTCAATTTGACCGCGCTTTCCGCGATCTCTATGCCCGAGTTTTTCGTGGGCTACGTTCTGATCCTGTTTTTGTCGATCAAGGCGGGCGTCTTTCCGACACTTGCGCGGATCGACAGCGCCACGGGGCTGTGGGACGCGCTTTACCGCAGCTTTCTGCCCGCGCTGACGCTTATTCTGGTGGTTGTCGCCCATATGATGCGGATGACGCGGGCGGCCATCATCAACGTGCTCGCCTCGCCCTATATTGAGATGGCGCGCCTTAAAGGTGTGCCGCGCTGGCGCATTATCGTGCAGCACGCGCTGCCCAACGCATTGGCGCCGATCGTCAATGTCGTGGCCCTGAACCTTGCCTATCTGGTGGTCGGCGTGGTGGTGGTAGAGGTCGTCTTTTCCTACCCCGGTCTTGGGCAGTTGTTGGTCGATGCGGTCTCCAGCCGGGATTTCCCGGTGGTGCAGGCGGTGGGGCTGTTCTTTGCCGCTGTTTATATCACGCTCAACGTCTTGGCCGACATCATCTCGATCATGTCGAACCCGCGTCTGCGGCACGGGAGATAACGATGAAATCTTTGCTGAAATCCGCGCCTCCTTCGGCGATATTTGGGATGGTGGTGCTGGCCATCGTCGCCTTTACGGGGATATTCGCGCCCATCGTCGCGCCCTACGGCGAGACGCAGGTGGTGGGCGATGCCTATTTGCCATGGAGTGCGGCGCATCCGCTGGGCACCGACAATCTGGGCCGCGATATGCTGTCGCGGATGATCTTTGGCGCGCGCAACACGGTCGGGCTGGCGCTGCTGACCACGGCTATTTCCTTTTCGGTCGGGTCAACGCTGGGGATGCTGGCCGCGCTCAAAGGCGGCTGGCTGGACGAAGTCCTGTCACGCTTGGTCGATGTGCTGATGGCCGTGCCGCCGCTGATCTTGGCGCTGATGCTCTTGGCCATCGTCGGCCCGTCGATCCCGAATATGGTCGGGGTGATCGCGGTGATCTATGTGGCGCCGGTCTACCGGCTGTCGCGGGCTGCGGCGATGAATGTGGTCGGCCTTGATTTCGTCGAAGCCGCAAGGCTGCGGGGAGAGCGCACGCCGTGGCTGCTACGGCGCGAGATTCTGCCCAACATCTGGTCGACCCTGATCGCCGAGTTTGGGGTGCGCTTTTGTTTTGTGTTCCTCTTTATCGCGGCGCTGTCCTTTCTTGGCATTGGTATCCAGCCGCCCACGGCGGACTGGGGGTCGATGGTAAAGGAAAACGCCACCTTGATCAGTTTCGGGGATATCACGCCGTTGATCCCGGCGGCGGCCATCGCCTTGCTGACCGTTGCGATCAACCTGATCGTCGATTGGATGCTGCACCGCGCCAGCGGTCTGAAAAGTTAACCGAGCAGGGGCAGCCATATGGGAAATCTTCTAAACATTCGCGGTCTCCGGCTTGAGGCAGGCAACCGCGCGCGGCCCAATGTGATCATCAAAGGGCTTGATCTTGAACTCGACCGAGGGGAGGTGCTGGGCCTTGTCGGTGAAAGCGGGGCGGGCAAAAGCTCGGCCGGGTTGGCGGCGATGGGCTATGTCCGCGACGGGGTGCGCTTTGCCGGGGGCAGCGTCGAATTCGATGGGACCGAATTGATCGGCATGGCGGGCGGCCAGCTGCGCCGCCTGCACGGCAAGCGGATCGCCTATGTCGCCCAGTCCGCCGCGGCAAGCTTTAACCCCGCCAAGACCCTGATCGACCAATATACCGAAGCGCCGCGGCTGCACGGTGTCTCTGGCCGCGACGCGGCAGAGCAGGACGCCGTGGCCCTCTACCGCCAGATGCAACTGCCCAACCCCGAAGAGATCGGCTTTCGCTATCCGCACCAAGTGTCGGGGGGCCAGTTGCAGCGGGCGATGACGGCCATGGCCATGGCCTGCCGCCCCGATCTGATCATCTTTGACGAGCCGACGACCGCCTTGGACGTCACCACCCAGATCGAAGTGCTGGGCGCCATCCGCGATATTGTCGAGCAATATGACACGGCGGCGATTTACATCACGCATGATTTGGCGGTGGTCAGCCAGATGGCCGACCGCATCTGCGTGATGAAGGATGGTGAGGCGGTCGAGACCGCGCCAACCAAAACCATGTTGGACGCCCCGCAAGAGGATTACACCCGGTCGCTCTGGGCCGTGCGGTCGTTTCGCCGCCCCGATGCCGAGGCGGGGGAGGCTGCCGCGCTGATCCGCTGCGAAGGGGTTTCGGCGGCCTATGGGCCGATGACGGTTTTGGACAATCTCAACTTCACCTTTCCGCGCGGCCAGACAACGGCGGTGGTGGGGGAAAGCGGGTCGGGGAAATCCACTCTCGCGCGGGTGATCGCGGGGCTGCTGCCCCCCGCCTCGGGGCAGTTTTTCTGGAACGATGCGCTGCTTGAGCCGCAACTGGCCAAACGCGGGGCCGAGACGTTGCGCAATATCCAGATGATCTATCAATCGGCGGATACCTCGCTGAACCCGCGCCACAATATCCGCGAGATTTTGTCCCGCCCGGTGCGCAAATTCACGGGCCGCAAGGGGCGGGTGCTTCGGGCGCGGGTGGAGGAACTGATGGATCTGGTCGACCTCGACCGCGCTTTCCTCGACCGCAAACCCAGCGAGCTTTCGGGCGGTCAGAAGCAGCGCGTTGGCATCGCCCGCGCGTTGGCCGCCGAGCCTGAATTCATCATCTGCGACGAGGTGACCAGTGCGCTCGATCAACTGGTGGCCGAGGGGATATTGCGGCTGCTGGTGCGTTTGCAGACCGAGCTGGACCTGACCTTTATGTTCATCACCCATGACTTGGCCACGGTTGAGGCGATTGCCCATAAGGTGATCGTGCTGAAGAACGGCCAGATCGTCGAACAGGGCGGGCGGGATGAGATTTTCGGCGCGCCAAAGCAGGCCTATACCAAACGGCTGCTGACCTCGGTGCCGCAGATGGATCCGGAATGGCTGACAGAGGCCCGCGCGCGGGAGCGGTCCCTGCGGGAGGCGGAGTAGGGCGCTGGCGGGTTATATACCCGCGGCGCGCGCTGCGGCAAAGGCGGCCTCTGCCGCGTCGAGAAACAATGCGGCTTCGGGCTGCTGCAACACAAGGGGCGGGCGGATCTTCAGCACATTAGCCCCCGGCCCGGTGGCGCTGATCAATACGCCATTTTGGCGCATGTGGTTCACCACGAATTTCGCGCGGACAGCGTCGGGGGTATTGGTCGCGCGCGAGGTGACGCATTCAACGGCCAGAAACAGCCCCGCGCCGCGCACATGGCCGATCTCAGGGTAGCGGGTCGCGATGTCCTGCAGGCCGTTCTTGAGGGCCCCGCCGACCGTGGCGGCATTGTTCTGCAACCCTTCATCCGCGAGCACGTCCAGCACCGCCATACCCGCAGCCGCGGCCACTGGATTGCCACCAAAGGTGTTGAAATACCGCGCCTTTTCGCCGAATTCTTGCACCAACTCTGGCCGCATCGCGGTCCCGGAGAGGGGGAAGCCATTGCCCATCGGTTTGCCCATGGTGACCATGTCAGGCACCAGCCTGTGGCGCTGAAACCCCCAGAAAGCGTCGCCCGTGCGGGCAAAACCGGGTTGCACCTCATCAGCGATGAAAAGCCCGCCTTCGGCGCGGATCAGGTCGACCGCCGGTTGCAGGAACCCCGCGGGATCAGGGTGCAGCCCGTCGCTGGAAAAGATGGTGTCGACAATGAAAGCCGCAGGCTCGATCCCGTCGGCGCGCATCTCGGCAATCGCTTGGGCGAGATCGGCGGCGAGTTTGGCCCCTTGCTCGGCTGCCGGAATGCGCAGCGTGTCGGGCGCGTCGATCAGCCGGATGCGCGGGCTGCGCGGGGTGAAATCGCCTAAGGAGGGGGAGAGTTCGGCCACCGCCTCGGTCAGCCCGTGATAGGCAAGGCGGGTGACGATGACGCCCTCGCGCCGGGTATAGCTGCGGGCGATGCGCAGGGCGATGTCATTCGCCTCGGACCCGGTGCAGGTGAACATCACATGGCCGAGTGCTTCGGGCATCGTGGCCAGCAGCCGTTCGGCGTAAGCCACAACATTTTCATGTAGATAGCGGGTGTGGGTGTTCAACACGCCCAACTGCCGGGTGATCGCCTCGACCACGCGGGGGTGGCAATGGCCGACCGAGGCGACGTTGTTATAGGCATCAAGGTATTTGCGCCCGTCCTTGTCCCAGAGCCAAACGCCCTCGCTGCGCTGGATATGCAGTGGCTGGTCATAGAATAGTCGGTAAGCGGGGCCGAGCGCCTTGGCACGGCGGTCGATCAGGGCGCGGTCGGCTTGGCTCAGGGCATCCGCCTGAGGGCTGTCGTAGGCGTTGATCATAGTCATGGGATCACTCCGTTCCCGCAGCGCGGTGCAGTGTTTCGATCGCGGCGGCATCGCCGACATGGTCCAACGCGGCCAGCCCGCGTTGCGAGGCGGCGGCGTTGCGCAGGATATAGGGGGCGTTGTCGGGATAGCGCCGCGCGCGGGAGGCGCCGATCGCCAATGTGGTGGCGTGGCGCAGACGGATCAGGCTCGGCAGGAGCGCGATCTCATCCGGCTCCAGCGGCAGGCGGTTGGCAAAGCCCGCAACCATCTCGCAAACGTTTTGCAGCGGCTCAGCGCCTTGGCCAAGTTGATAGGAGCAAGCCACCGCCAGATCGCAGGCCAGCGGCGTATGCACCATGTCACCGAAATCAATCAGCCCGACGGGATGCTGGGCCTCTGGTCCATCGACCAGAATATTGTGCGGATTGAAATCGTTATGAACGACCTGTGCCCGTAGATGTGGAAGCTGGGGCGCGACCTCCGCATCAAAGTGATCGAGGGTGCGCCCCAGTTGGGCGCGCAGGGCGGCGTCTTGCACATCCGCCAGCAGCGGGCGCAGATGGCCCGCCTGTTTGATGTCCCACTGCAGAAAATGCCCCCCCGCCGGATGGAAAAAACCGCGCAGGCCAAGGGTGACCCGCGCGTGAAAATCCCCCAAGGCGCGGTGCAGGCCGGGGCGCGGCGTGGCATTGCTAAGGACGGTGCCGCCAAGGAAGGTCATTAGACGCACGGCATGTTTTTGCCCGTTAGCCGCCGTGGCAACCTCGGCGGCCTTGCCGCTCAGGCTGGCGCAAATACGCTGCACGGGCAGGTCGGGATCAGCGGCGGCCAGATGCATCAACGCGGCAGTCTGCATATCGGTCACCGCACGCTCTTCGGCGGCATTGGTGATCTTCAGCAACGCCTCTTCGCCGCCTGGCAGGGTGATCAGGAAATTTGCATCCTTTTCCGCCGCCAGTGGCTTGATCTCACCCGAGACACCATAGCGTTGCAAGGCAACCTCTGCCGCGAGTGCCGCGTCAAAGGCGGGCGGGTCTTGCGCCAGAAGATCGGTCTTGTTGCCGCTCTCTTCGACCAGCACGCCGCTGAGGAAGGGGGGCAAGCCGCCCTGAGGCGTGATCCCGGCCTCGGTCATGGGGTGATGTCCTCGGTCCCGCACCATTCAGCGATAAACAGCGCCATGGCTTGGGTGATTTTCTTGACCGAACTCAGGCTGACGGATTCGTTGATCCCGTGGATGTTGCGCGACTTCGGCCCGTAACAGAGCGCGGGAATTTTGTTATACAGCGCATAGACCCGCGTATCGAGATAGCCCGCCGTCATGAAGGACTGCAGCGGCGCGCCGATGGCGTCTTCGTGGGCGCGTTCCAGCACCGCTTCGGCCTCGCTGCCCGGCTCCAGCACATAGCCTTCGGCGTGAAAGCCGTTAAAGACCACTTCGGGCGGGTTGTTGGACAGGAAGCTGTCGGTCTGGGCAAAGGCTTTGACGCGCTCGGTAATCTCGCGCGCGGCATCCTCGGCACTGCGGCCCGGATAGATGGAGACGCGGCAATCGATGTTGCACCATGACGGCACGGAAGACGCCCAATCGCCGCCTTCGATCTTGCCGATGTTGAGGTTGATGGGATGCGCTTCGTCTTCGAAATGCGAGTGCTCGCGTTTCTCGGCGTTCCAATCTTCCTCCATCTCGCGCAGGGCGGTCATCACGCGGGTGGCCGCGTCGATCGCATTGGCACCTTCGCCCATTTCGCGCACATGGACGGGCACGCCGCGCACCTGCACCTGAAACCAGATGACGCCGGTATTGGCGCGCACCAACATTTCCTCTTCCGGCTCGGGGATGAAAACCGCATCTGCGGTGTAGCCTTGTAGGAAGGTCTGCAACGCGCCGTTGCCGGTGGACTCCTCTTCGACCACGGACTGCACATAGACGGTTGCCGCTGGTTGCAACCCGATGCGGCGCAGCGCGTCGAGCGCGAAGATATTCGCCGCGGCGCCCGCCTTCATATCGCCCGCGCCCCGGCCATACATCCAATCGCCGTCGATCTTGGCCGAGTAGGGCGGATCATCCCACATGTCGTGCAGACCTTCGGGCACCACGTCCAGATGCGATTGCAGGATTAGCGAGCGGCCCGTCTCATCGCGCGGACGGTGGATGCCCACGACGATGGGGGCGTCTGAATGATCCTCTGAGTATTTTGAGCCACCGGGATGCGCCTCAATCGCGGCGCGGTCCATCTTGAAACGGTCCATGGCGTAGCCACGGCTCTGCAAACTGCGAAACAGGAGGTCTTGGATCGCATGTTCATGGCCGCGTTGGGAAGGGGTTTGCACCAGCTGTTGGGTAAAGCTCACTTGCTCAGCGAAACCGTCTTCGACAGCCTGAAGGATGCGGGATTTCAGATCAGGATCGAGGGTCATGTCGTGTCCTTTCGAGGGGTTTAAAGCATCGCTTCGATGAGGAAGGGGCCGGGCTCTTTCGCCGCATCTTCGATGGCACGCATCAGCTCGGTGATGTCTTCAACACGTTTGCCCGGCACGCCCATGCCCTTGGCCATCGCGACGAAGTCCAGCTCAGGGCGGTCAAGGTTCAACATGCTCAGCGCGTCGGGGCCGGGCTGGGCGCCGACGTTGTGCAGCTCACCCTTGAGGATTTCATAGGACTGGTTGGCGAGGATGATCGTGGTGACGTTGGAGTTCTCGCGCGCTTGGGTCCAAAGCCCTTGGATCGTGTACATCGCCGATCCATCCGCTTGCAGCGTGATCACCGGACGGTCAGGGCAGGCGATGGCGGCCCCGGCAGAAAGCGGGATACCGATGCCGATCGACCCGCCGGTGATGGCCAACCAAGAGTTTGGCGCGGCGCTGTCGCCTGCGGGGAAGCTGGCCCCGCCAGAGGATACGGCTTCATCCACCACAATCGCATCTTCGGGCAGCGCGTTCGCCAAGGCCGCGCCGAGGTTTTGCAAGCTGATGCCACCCGCCTGCGGTGCGGCGGGCCGTGCGTGGTCGCGCGGGGTGGCGGGTTTCGCGCCAATGCGGTCTGCCAGTGCGGCGATGGCCTCAGACCCGTTACCATCAACCGCCGCCAATGTGACGGTATGGCAGTCTACCGGCAGCAGCAGGCTGGGCTTACCGGGATAAGCAAAGAAGGCGACGGGGGGCGGGGTCTCGATCAGGATTGCGCGGCTGTAGGGAGCAAGGCACTGAAGCGCCGCGTCGATCGGGTAGGGGATCTTGTTGACCATGAAGCGCCCCTGACCCCGCTCCAGACGGCGGTTCGAGGTCGGGGCAAGGATATCGGCCCCGGTCTTCTCGGCGATGCCGTGCAGCAAGGCCATCGCTTCTTGGCTTTCCAGCACCGCGCTGCCGACCAGCAGAACGGTTTTCTCACCGCTTTCCAAGGCTTTGATTGCCGCGTTAAGAGCGCGTTCATCCAGCGTGGCAGGGGCGGCGGGGGCCACGGCATCGGCCATTTTGCCGCCCGCATCCCAGCCGATATCCGCAGGGGCGATCAGTGTGGCGACCTTGCCGGGCTTGCTCTGCGCCACGGCGAGGGCGGTCATCGCATCCGCCGCAAAGCTGCCCGCATCACGGCCCGAGCGGACCCAATCGCTGAAGGGCGCGCAGGCGCCTTCGACATCTGCCGAGAGGGGGGCGTCATACTTCTGGTGCCGCAGCGCATGGTCGCCTACAAGGTTCACCATCGGCACCCGTGCCTTGCGGGCGTTGTGTAGATTGGCGGCGGCATTGGCAAAGCCGGGGGCGAGGTGCAGCAGGGTCACTGCCGGTTTCCCGGCCATGCGCGCATAGCCATCGGCGGCACCGGTCACCACACCCTCAAACAGGCCCAAGACGCAGCGCATCAGCTTAGTGCGGTCCAGCGCGTCGACAAACTGCATCTCGGAGGTGCCGGGATTGGCGAAACAGACCTCCACCCCGCCCGCGTGCAGGCTGCGGACAACGCTTTCAGCGCCATTCATCTCTTTGGGTGTCTTGCTCATGCTGTGGCCTCGCGGAATGTCGTGAGAAATGATTTTGCGTTATCGGCAAGGGAAGGGCCAAGGTAGCCGCCCTCTTGGATCAATGCCGTGGGAAGGTTGAGCGCCGCCAAGCGCCGCGCCATTTCGGCAAAGCCCTCGGGGTAGACATTTACGGCGGCCAGCGGATCATCGGCGGCCATGTCAAAGCCCAGTGAGATCACCAGCGCCTCGGCTCCGAAATCACGGATCGCGGCGATGCCTTTGTCGAGCAAGGCCAGCACTTCGTCTTGGCTCGCGCCCTGTTCCAGCAGCAGGTTCAGCGATTTGCCCGCCCCGTCGCCTTCGCCCGTTTCATCGGCGTGGCCGAGGTAGAAGGTGGGGTAGGTGGCCGGATCGGGATGCAGCGAGCAGAAGAAGATGTCGCCGCGTTCGTAGAGGATGTCGAGAGAGCCATTGCCGGTGTGCACGTCGATATCGATCAGCGCGACCTTTTTGTAGGTCCGGGTCAGGTGCTCCGCCGCGATACAGGCGTTGTTGAAAAAGCAAAACCCGTTCGCGCAATCGCGCATCGCGTGGTGGCCGGGTGGACGGCAGAGCGCATAGGCGGCGCGGGCACCGGCCGCCACGGTCTCGGCGGCTTGGACGGCGGTTTGGGCCGACCAATAGGCGGCGTCCCATGACCCTTCGGTCAGTGGGGTCGAGGTGTCGGTCATCCACCAACCCAATTGGCCGTGAATGTCCTTGGGTTCTTTGCCGCGCCGCACGCCGGGGTGCATGGTGGGAATGGCCAGCGCCTCTGGGCCTGCGCTTTCGACGAAACGGGCGTGGGCGTCTGGCAGGAAGTCGACATAGTCAGGGTTGTGCACGGCCTTGATCGGGGCAAGCCCGTGGTCTTGGGGTTTGGTGATCTCAAACCCTTCGTCGATTAACATATCGCGTAGAATTTCAGCACGTTGTGGCTGTTCTTGATGCGGCATGGCCGCGCCGCGCCGAAAGTAGTGGGTCGGTGCGTGGCCAAGCTGGCGTTCGTCGAAAAAGACTTTCATCACATTCCCTGTGGTCTGATGTCGTTGCGGCGGAGCATTGCAGTTTTAATTTGCAGGCTCAATAGAAATGATGCATCATGCATCAAAACTGGCCACGGTTCGGTCGGTAAGGACGAGGGCGCGATGGCCGAGATCAGTCAAGTTTCATTGGGCGATGCGATCTATGATCGGGTCTGTCAGGACTTGGTAGAAGGCAAGTTGCGCCCGAATGAAAAGGTCACCATCCGCGGCTTGGCAGAGCGGCTGGGCACCAGTTCGACGCCCGTGCGCGACGCGGTGCAGCGGCTCTTGCGGGACGAGGCTTTGGTCCAGCGCAGCATGCGCGACGTGCGCGTGCCGGTGCTGACAGAGGCGCAGTATTTCGAGATCGCCAGCATTCGGCGCGAGTTGGAGGGGTTCGCCGCAGGCCGCGCCGCCGAGATGGTGGGCCCCAAGGAAATCCGCCGCCTGAAAAAGATCGTGGAGCGGAATGAGGCCGCAGCCGTAGCTGGGCGTTGGCCGCAGGCGGTCAAGTACAATCAGGAGTTCCATTTCGCATTGGTGGAGGCGGCTGAGATGCCCATTCTGCTGGCGATACTCAGCGGGCTGTGGCTGCGCATGGGGCCGCTGATTGCCGGGTACTATGCGCGGGAGCAACTGGGGCTGGTCCGGCATCATCAGGCGATCATTGCCGCCTGTGAAAATCGCGATCCTGCGGCGGCTGCCGCGGAGATGCGCGCAGACATAGATGACGCAAAGGAGGGGATCATCAGATACATCCAATCGTTCACCGTAGACGAATGAGCAATTCAAGCGCTGCGCATCGCGCGGCCATCACCCAAGCGACTGCAAGAAGCCGACACCAGATCGGACGCTGTCACTGGGCGAGTCAAAGCAAAACCAATGGGGATTTACATGCTACACACCACTAAACTAACCGCAGCCGTTCTGGCGCTGGCGCTGGCCGGACCACTGGCCGCGCAGGATGGCGAACCAAAGTCCGGCGGTACGCTGAACGTCGTGATCCAGCCCGAACCGCCCAGCCTGATGATCGGCCTCGTGCAGAACGGCCCGACGCAGATGGTCGGCGGCGATATCTATGAAAGCCTGCTGCGCTATGATTTCGATCTGAAGCCCGAAGGCCAATTGGCTGAATCTTGGGAGATTTCAGAGGACGGCAAGACCTATACCTTTAAGCTCCGCGAAGGCGTGGTTTTCCATGACGGAGAGCCTTTCACCTCGGCGGATGTCGAATTCTCCATGGATAAGTTCCTGCGCGAAAGCCATTCGCGAATGCGGACCTATATGGAGCATGTTGAAAGCATCGAGACGCCCGACGATCACACGGTTGTCTTTAACCTAAAGCAGCCCTTCGGCCCCTTTATTGGTATCTTTGAGCCCGGCACCGCGCCGATGATCCCAAAGCACATCTATGAGGGCACGGATTTCGCGAACAATGAGGCGAATAACACGCCCATCGGCACCGGCCCCTTCAAATTCGACAAATGGGAAAAGGGCAGCTTCATCCATCTGGTGAAGAACGAAGACTACTACATGGAGGGCAAGCCCTACGTCGACGAAGTCTATTATCACGTGATCCCCGACGCGGCGTCGCGCGCGGTGGCCTATGAGACCGGCAAGGTCGACGTGCTGCCCGGCGGCTCGGTCGAAAACTTCGACGTGGCGCGCATTCAGGCGATGGACAACACCTGCATCACCGACAAAGGCTGGGAATACTTTGGCCCGCTGTCTTGGATGTGGGTGAACAACGACAACAAGCCGCTCGACGATGTGAAGGTGCGCAAGGCGATCATGCATGGCGTCGACCGCCAGTTCGCCAAGGACGCGCTGTGGAATGGTTTGGGCAAGGTCTCGACCGGGCCCCTGTCGTCTTCCACACGGTTCTATGATGGTGAGACACCGGACATCACCTTTGACCCGGAAAAGGCCAAGGCCCTGCTGGAAGAAAGCAGCTATGACGGCGAAACCATCCGCATTCTTGGTCTGCCCTATGGTGAGACTTGGCAGCGCTGGGCCGAAGCGGTCAAACAGAACCTGAGCGAGATCGGTATGACGACCGAGATTGTCCCGTCGGACGTAGCGGGTTGGAACCAGAAGGTCGCGGACCGGGACTATGATCTCGCCTTTACCTACCTCTACCAATACGGCGATCCGGCACTTGGTGTTTCGCGGACCTATATGGGCGACAATGCCGCTCCCGGTTCGCCTTGGAACAACGTGGCAAACTATCAAAATGCCGAGACGGACAAGCTGTTCGCCGAAGCGGCGCTGATGGCCAGCCCCGAAGAGCGCAAGGCCGCCTATAAGGAAATCCAAGACAAAATCGTCGAGGACGTGCCGAACATCTGGCTTTTGGAACTGGGTTTCCCCACGATCTACCGCTGTGACGTCAAAAACCCCGTCAACACCGCCTTTGGTGTAAACGACGGTTTCCGCGACGTGTGGATCGACAAATAAAAAGAGCGACAACGCTCAAGGCCCGAGCCGCTTCGGCGGCTCGGGCGCATTTTAGAATAACACGGGGCGGATAGCGTGATACGTTTCATATTGGGCAGGTTGGTCAAGGCGGTGTTTATCCTGCTGGCGATCCTTGTCTTCAATTTCCTGCTGATCCATGCGGCACCGGGTGACCCTGCGGCGGTCATGGCGGGCGAAGCCGGGGCGGCAGACGAGAAATTCCTAGCGGATCTGCGGGCGCGTTTCGGGTTGGACCAACCGCTCTACATGCAGCTGTGGCTTTATATCAAAGGCGCGGTGCAGCTTGATCTGGGCTATTCCTTCCGCCAACAGATGCCGGTGGCCGAGATGATCGGTGACCGTCTGCCTGCGACGCTGTTGCTGACCGGCGTGGCCTTTGTGTTGTCGCTGGTGCTGGGCGTGACCGCCGGTGTCGCGGCCTCCGCCCGGCAGGGGCGGTGGGGTGATACGCTTATTTCGACCTTCGCGCTGCTGTTTTATGCCACGCCGCTGTTCTGGGTGGCGCTGATGGCGACGCTGGTGTTTTCCGTCTGGCTCGAATGGTTGCCGGGCTTTGGCTACTCAACCATTGGCGCGGGCTATACCGGTATGGCCCATGTGCTTGATGTGGCGAAACACCTTGTGCTCCCGGCCTCGACGTTGGGGCTGTTCTTCATGGCGATCTACATGCGCATGACGCGGGCTTCGATGCTCGAGGTCTCGCGGCTCGATTTCGTCAAAACCGCCCGCGCCAAAGGGCTGACCCGCGGTGTGATCCAGCGGCGGCACATCCTGCGCAATGCGCTTTTGCCGGTCATCACGCTTGCGGGGCTTCAGGCGGGGCAGATCTTTGGCGGGGCGATCCTGACCGAGACCGTTTTCGCATGGCCCGGCATTGGGCGGCTGATGTTCGAGGCGATCAACCAGCGGGATTACAACGTGATCCTCGGGGTCTTTTACATCTCGGCGGCCATGGTGCTGGTGTTCAACCTGATCACGGATGTCATCTATGTCATTGTTGATCCGCGGATAAGGCTGACAACATGATGAGCTTTTGGAAACGTTTCAGTTATAACCGGGGCGCGGTCATTGGTCTGGTCATCCTGACCTTCGTCATCGCCGCTGCCATCCTTGCGCCCATCCTTTTCCCGCAAAGTCCGTGGAAAATGGTGCAGCGCCCATTTTTGCCGCCATTCACCCAAGACGGGCTGATGCTGGGCACCGATGCCCTTGGCCGCAACGTGCTGGCGGGGCTGGCGCATGGGGCTTATGTGAGCCTGCTGGTCGGGCTGGTCTCAACCATCGTGGCGCTGGCGATTGGCGTGCCAGTTGGCGCAGCGGCGGGGTATTTCGCAGGTCGGATTGATGATGCGCTCATGCGCTTTACCGAGTTCTTTCAGACCATCCCTAGCTTTGCGCTTGCGATCGTGCTGCTGGCGATCTTTCAGCCCAGCCTGACTTTCGTGATCATCGCGATTTCCATCGTGTCATGGCCCCCAGTGGCGCGTCTGGTGCGCGGCGAGGTGCTGTCGCTCAGAACCCGCGAGTTTGTCGAGGCGGCGAGCCTGTCGGGCCTCGGCAACCTTCAGATCATCACCCGCCATATCCTGCCCAACGCGCTGCCGCCGATCATCGTGCTGGCCTCGCTGATGGTGGCGCAGGCGATCTTGCTGGAAAGCTCGCTGTCTTTTCTGGGGCTGGGCGATCCGAACATCATGTCTTGGGGCTATATGATCGGTGCCGCGCGCACCGTGATCCGCACCGCATGGTGGCTGTCCTTCCTGCCGGGGATGGCGATCCTTTTGACCGTGCTGGCGCTGAACCTGATCGGCGAAGGCCTGAACGACGCGCTGAACCCGCGATTGACGAGGAAATCCGAATGACCCTGCTTAGCATCCGTGACCTGTCTATCGCCCTGCCGATTGGGGCCGACCGGCTTTATGCCGCGAAGGACATCAATTTTGATCTTTCGCCGGGAGAGATCCTTTGCATCGTCGGCGAAAGCGGGTCGGGCAAATCTATGTCGGCCAATGCGGTGATGGGGCTGTTGCCGCAGGGGGTTGTGCCTGACAAGGGCAGCATCATCTTTGATGGGCAGTCGATCCTTGGCCTTTCCGAGAAAGAGATGCTCAGCCTGCGTGGCAGCCGTATTTCGATGATCTTTCAAGAGCCGCTTAGCGCGCTGAACCCGCTGATGCGGGTCGGCGCGCAGATCGCCGAAGTGTTTGAGGCACATGGCGCGCTTGCCAAGGCCGAACGCCGTGCCCGTGCACTGAAGCTGCTGGAAGAGGTGGGTATTCCAGACCCCCAAGCGGCGATCCGGGCCTATCCTTTCCAGCTGTCTGGCGGGCAACGGCAGCGGGTCATGATCGCAATGGCCTTGGCGCTGGAGCCGGACATCCTGATCGCGGATGAGCCGACGACGGCGCTTGATGTGACCACCCAAGCGCAGATCCTCACGCTGATCGAAGACCTGCGGCGCAAGCGCGGCATGGCGGTGATCTTCATCACCCATGACTTTGGCGTGGTGGCCGATATCGCCGACCGGGTCATTGTCATGAAAAAAGGTGAGATCGTTGAGGCAGGCCCCGCGCAGGAGGTGCTGCTAAAACCCAAGCACCCCTACACCCGCGCCCTGATCGACGCGATCCCCCGGCTGACCCAGACCGATGCGCCCAAGCAGGTCGAGCGCAAAGCGCTGCTGAAGGTTGAAGGGCTGCAGAAGACCTTTTCGACCGGCTCCGGCACGCTCTTTGGTAAACGCCGGGTGGTGAAGGCCGTCCAAGACGTGAGCTTTGAGCTTTACGCAGGCGAGACGATTGGCATCGTCGGAGAGTCCGGTTCGGGCAAATCCACCGTCGGGCGTTGTCTGGTGCGTCTGCTTGATCCCGACGGGGGCCGCGTGCTGATGGATGACGTCGACATCGCGCATATGTCAGGCGCGGAACTGCGCGCGCAGCGGCGCAAGTTGCAGATGATCTTTCAAGACCCGTTTTCGTCGCTCAACCCGCGCGCCCGTGTCTCGCGTATCCTGACCGAAGGGCTGATCGCCTATGGTACGCCGGATAAAGAGGCAAAGGCCAAAGCGCGTGAACTGCTTGAACTGGTCGGGCTGGACGAAAGCGCGATGAAACGCTTCCCACATGAGTTCTCAGGCGGGCAGCGCCAGCGGATCGGCATTGCCCGCGCGCTGGCGCTGGAGCCGTCGATCATCATCGCGGATGAGGCCGTCTCGGCGCTCGACGTGTCCATTCAGGCGCAGGTGCTTGATCTGCTGGCCGAGTTGAAAACACGGCTGAACCTGTCGATGCTCTTTATCACCCATGACCTGCGCGTCGCGGCGCGGATTTGTGACCGGATCATCGTCATGCAAAAGGGCCAGATCGTCGAAGCCGGGCCGGTCAGCAAAGTGTTGCACGATCCCGATACCGCCTATACGCGCAGCCTGCTCGACGCTATTCCGGGGCAGGATTATGAACGCGCGCTGGCGGCTGCCGACTAGGGCGCTATTTCAGGCGTTACGCCAGATTTGGATCAAGCGATGGATACTGCGGTTCACGACCAAAAGACGCTGCTTTTGACAGGGGCGAGCCGGGGCATCGGCCATGCCACGGCCAAGGCTTTCGCAGGCAAGGGCTGGCGGGTGATCGGCTGTTCGCGTCAAGCGTTTTCGCCCGAATGCCCTTGGCCCGGTGGGGCGCAGGACCATGTTCAGGTCGATCTCAGCGATCCCAACCAGACGATCGAGGCCGTCGCGCAGGTCAAGCGGCTGCTGAACGGCAACCCCCTGCACGCATTGGTCAACAATGCGGGCGTGTCCCCCAAGGGTGAAGATGGCGCGCGGCTCAGCACGCTCGACACCGATTTGCGGACATGGGGGCAGGTGTTTCATGTGAATTTCTTCGCCTCCGTGGTGCTGGCGCGGGGGCTTCAGGATGAACTGTCTGCTGGGCGCGGATCGGTGGTGAATGTGACCTCTATCGCCGGGTCGCGGGTGCATCCCTTCGCCGGTGCGGCCTATGCCACGTCAAAGGCGGCGCTTGCCGCGCTGACCCGTGAGATGGCCCATGATTTCGGCCCGCTTGGCGTTCGGGTCAATGCAATCGCACCGGGTGAGGTGGAAACCGCGATCCTCAGCGAAGGCACCGATAAGATCGTGCGCAGCATTCCCATGCGCCGCCTTGGCCAGCCCGAGGAAGTCGCGCGGGCGATCTATTTTCTATGCAGCGAAGAAAGCTCTTATGTCTCGGGGACAGAGATTGAGATCAATGGCGGGCAGCACGTCTAAGACGCGCGCAGGGGCTACCTTAAGGCGGGGGTTTGCGCGCGGTTGCCCGGTCTAACAATTCCGTGATTGTAGCAGTCTGCGGCTGTCATTGCCGGGCATTAGACTTATGTACAGCCCCTCACGTCAGGGCAGCTATACGTGCGCTCCCCTCAGGCAAAGCATACCCCAAGGGACAACCACTTCATGATAAAATTCGAATTGAACGGGCGGCAGATCTCTGTCGACGCAGACCCGGATATGCCCCTGTTGTGGGCGATCCGCGATGAAATCGGTCTTACCGGCACCAAGTTTGGCTGCGGCATCGGTGCCTGCGGCGCTTGTACCGTGCATATCGACGGCACCGCCACACGGTCCTGCATCACCTATCTCGCGGATGTAGAGGGCCTGTCGGTCACCACGATCGAAGGGCTGGACGAAGAAGGCAAGCACCCCGTTCAAGAAGCATGGCGTAACCTGCGCGTGCCGCAATGCGGCTACTGCCAGTCGGGCCAGATCATGCAGGCGGCGTCGCTGCTGCAAGACACGCCGAACCCCAGCGACGAAGACATCGACGCGGTGATGACCGGCAACCTTTGCCGTTGCATGACCTATCCCCGTATCCGCCAAGCCGTGCGCGACGCCGCCACCGCAATGGGAGGCTCCGACAATGGCTAATCTTATGTCCCGCCTGAAAGGCTCTGACAATCAATCGCAGATGACCCGCCGTGGGTTTCTGGTATCCATGACCGCCGCGGGCGTTGCCTTTGGCTTTCCGCAGGCGTCGAACGCCGCGATGAACCCCGCCGTGCCGGACGGCACACCGATCGCACCCAACGGCCAGCCCTTCGAGCCGTCGATGTGGTATTGGATCGACGCCGAGGGTCAGGTCAACGTCAACATCATCCGCGCCGAAATGGGCCAACACGTCGGCACCGCCATCGCGCGTATTCTGGCGGATGAGCTGGAAGTGGCGTGGGAAGATGTGCACATCACCCACGTCGATTCAGCCGAGAAATGGGGCCTGATGGTCACCGGCGGCAGCTGGTCGATCTGGCAAAGCTGGCCGGTCTACCGTCAGGCAGGCGCTGCTGGGCGCACCGCGATGATCGAAGCGGCAGCGGCCAAATGGGGCGTTGACGCCTCTGGCCTGACCGCGCGCGACGGTGCCGTGACCGATGGTACGCAAAGCATCAGCTACGGCGATCTGGTGGCCGAAGGGCTCGACCGGAGCTTTACCGAAGACGAATTGGCAGCCTTGCCGCTGAAACCTCATGCCGATCTGCGCCTTGTGGGCCAGGACGTGCATCCGCTTGATCTGGATACGAAAACCACCGGTCAGGCGATCTATGGCTTGGATGCCAAGGTCGATGGCATGGTCTACGGCGTGCCGATGCTGCCGCCGACGCGCTATGGCTCCAAGGTCAATTCTGTCGATGACAGCGCCGCGAAAGAGGTTAAAGGCTACCTTGAGACCGTGGTGCTGGATGATCCGTCGGGCACCGTACCGGGCTGGGTCGTGGTGCTGGGCAAAACACTTCACGCCGCGCGGATGGCCACCTATGAGATCAGCGTCGATTGGACCGCAGGCGAGACGGCAGATGTGTCCGAGGATGACATCCAAGCCCGTTCCCGCGAGTTGATCGGAAGCGATGCCGGGTCGATCCTGCACACCGAACAGCCCGAGACCAGCGCCGTTTTCGACGCCGCTGCCGAGACGCTGGAGGCCGAGTACACCACGCAGTCCGTGCTGCACTTCCAGATGGAGCCAGTGAACGCGACCGTCTTCCAGAACGCCGATGGCATTTGGGAAACACACGCGGGCAATCAGTGGCAATCGCTGATCCTGCCCACGCTGTCCACGGCGCTTGAAGTGCCTGCCGACAAGATCGTCATGCGCAGCTATATGTTGGGTGGTGGTTTTGGCCGTCGTCTGAATGGCGACTACATCGTCCCTGCAGCACTTGCCTCCAAAGCTGTGGGCAAGCCCGTCAAGCTGGTCTTCTCCCGCGAGGAAGACGCCCAGTTCGACAGCATCCGCTCGCCTTCGGTGCAAAAACTGCGCATGGCGTTTGACGATGGCAAAGCCGTCACGGGCATGGAACACCATGCCGCCGCCGGTTGGCCGACGCAGGTGATGGCACCGGGCTTCATGCCCAAAGGTGTCAACGAAGAGCCTTACGATCCCTTTGCAATCGACGGTGCCGATCACTGGTATACCGTTGGCGCACACCGTGTGCGGGCGATCTCGAACGATCTGGCGAACGCGACCTTCCGTCCCGGTTGGCTGCGCTCGGTCGGGCCGGGCTGGACCAACTTTGCTGTCGAAAGCTTCATGGATGAGGCCGCGCATAAAGTTGATGCCGATCCGTTGCAGTTCCGTCTGGATCACCTGAAGGCCGAAGGCATCAACGCGGGCTCTGCGCCCAATGCGGTGGGCGGTGCGTCGCGTCAGGCGGCTGTCTTGCAGCGCGTGGCCGAGATGTCAGGCTATGGCAAGACCGACCTGCCCGAGGGCACGGCAATCGGGATCGCCACCACCTTTGGCCAATCGCGCAGCATGCCGACGTGGACCGCAGCCGCGGTCAAACTGGCGGTGGATGCCGAAACGGGCGAGGTCGCTGTCGAGAAGATGTGGCTGGCCTTCGATTGTGGCACCGTGGTCGACCCCGACGGGGCGCGCGCGCAATGCGAAGGCGCGGCGCTTTGGGGCCTGTCCATGGCGCTGCACGAAGGCACGTGGATCGAAGACGGCAATGTCGTTGACCTCAACCTCGGGTCCTATACGCCGTTGCGGATGGTTGATGTGCCGGATGTCGAAGTGGCCTTTGTCGAGAGCACGGAAGTGCCCGTTGGTCTTGGCGAGCCGGGCACCACGGTCATCGCGCCGGCGGTTGCCAACGCGATCTTCAACGCCACTGGCGCGCGGGTACGGCATCTGCCGATCACCCCTGACGCGATCCTCGCAGCGCTGGAAAGCTGATACCAAGAGACGGGCGCGACATGTCGCGCCCGTCTTCTATCTCGGCTGGGGCGGCGTCCTGCGAAGCGGGTCGGCGGGCGGCGCAGAGGCTGCCCAAATTCAACGGCCCGAAATTCGCTTTTTTCTCTTAAAAACGTAGAAATTCACCCGCTGGGCCATAATTCTGACAGGTTTCGAACAATAATATAAACGCGCGATCTATGCCCGGCTGCGGGCTGGTACGAAGGACAATCTGTGGCACCTACCGAGACATATGAACAGCGCGTTGCCGCCACGCGAAAACGCTTTATCGAAGGGATCCCGGATCGCTTGCAGGCCGTCTCTGACGCGCTGCGCGAGACGGACGGGGCCGATCCGCGCGAGACGAAAGCGCGCAAGGTCCACCGCATGCTGCACGATCTGGCCGGGAACGCCGCGATGCTGGATTACCTTGAAATTGAAGACTGTCTGCGCAAGGGGCTGCGCGTCGCCGAAGATGCCGATGAGTCCTCTTCGCCCTTGTCAGCCGATGATGTTCGTATAATTGAGACGGCTCTGGCCGATGCCAATAGCGTCGTCGAAAAAATCTAAGAAAGCCTTTCCATGAAGTATCCCGCAATTGGTTTGTTGGCGGCCTTGCTGCCGTTTCAAGTTCACGCTCAAACGACCACGGGAGAGGAAACGGCAAATGCCCCCGCGCAGTTGGTTCAAGAGGGGCTGATCGCCCGGACCTTTGATCTGGCGGAGCTTGGGTTTCAAAACGGCATTTCTTTCCGCCAACTGTCTGGAAACGCGACGATCTATATTCCGCTGCCCGACGCGGATGCGCTGAATTCGGGCAGCTTGCAGCTAGCGCTTGAACACGCCTCCACCACCGACGTGGACCGCTATTTGCAGGTCTCGGTCGCGGGCCGCCCCGTGACATCGCAGGCGCTGCCGAATGGGGCAGGGCGCCTGAGCCTGCCCGTGCCGCTCAGCCCCGAAGATGTCTCAGGCGGGTTTATCGCCGTGGGCCTGTCCTATTCCGGCGCCCTCAGTGATCGGGTCTGCGTGGACGAGCGCGCCTCGGGGGATTTCCTTGAGATTACGGCGGCGTCTTCCGTGACGTTGCAACTGGACCCCTCGGAAATCGACACATCGGCTGCCTTCGCGGGGCTGCGTCCTGCGGATACGCGCCTTGCGATCAACGGAAACGATTCCCTCGCCGCTCTGGCTGCCGCGACCCGCGCCGCGGCGTTGTTTGACGCCGAGGCAGGGCGACTGATCTTTGGCGACGAAACGGCAAGCCCGACGGGCGCATGGTCCGAAGGTGTCATCCAGCTTGACGTGACCGCCTCTGGCGTGGCGAGTGAGATGGCCGTGGACACCCAAGCGGGCCTGCCGGTCTTGAACCTGCGCGGCAGTGATCCGCAGGTGGGGCTGTGGCAGATGATGTCGGAATGGTCGGCCCTGTCGAACACGGATGCGACCGTGGTCGATGTGGCGGGGGCTCAGGCTCCGTTCGATGACCGCTTGCCGCTCTCTGCTTTGCAGGCCGATCTCACCCCGCGCGCCGTGGTCTCGACCGAAGACTTCTTTGTTCCGTTCCAGTCCTCGGATCTTCCGGCGGGCAAGGGCGTGGCCGGTGTTAACCTGCATCTGGCCGCAGCGCTTGATCCCGAAGGGCGCGGGGCAACGGCCTCGGTCTTTCTGAATGACACGCTTTTGGGCAACCGCCCCCTTGGTAGTGGCAAGCCCGAGCAATTGACCTTTTCTGTGCCCAGCGGCCTGCTGGGGCGCGACAACCTGCTGCGCGTGTCGATCCAGCGTCAGCCCACGGGCGGCGAATGCCGGTTCAAACCGCAGGGCTATCCCGCGCAAATCCTGCCCGGCAGCGCCTTGTTGCTTTCCGATGCCGCGCCCCAGGATCAGGATTTCTTTGCCCTGCGACAAGAGTTCGGCAATGGCGTTCAGGTCGTGCTCGACCCCGCGATTTCGCTCGATTTCGCGCAAACCCTGCCGTGGCTCGCAGGCGTTGCGGGCAGCGTGATCCCGGACCGTGCCACCATCCTGCCCCGCGCCTCGGTTGACGCGCTTGAAGGGGACGAGCCTTTCTTTGTGATCTCTGAGCAAAACCCCGGAGATGGCGACCCGCTGATCACCTTTGATCAGGGCCGCATTGAGCTGCGCGACCGTCAAGACAACTTGATCTATTCGGGCGAAGACCTGTCGCGCCTTGGTGTGGTACAGATCGTCACCCGTGGCGATACCCGTGGTCTGTGGCTGCGTCCGGGCAATGGCCCGACGCCGGAACTGACGCCCGAACGGCCCATGATGCTGGACCGGGGCGATCTGGCTCTCATCGGGCAGGACGGGGTGATCCTTGCCACTGCCACTGACCGAAGCCCGTTGGTTGATGTCGTCTACCCTGACCGCACCAGCCTTGCGCAGATGTTGGCCAAGTACCGCCCTTGGATCGTTGGGGCCATCTGGGTGCTGGTGACGCTGCTTGTGCTGATCGTCTTCCAGCGCGTCTACCGCGCGCGTCGCGGCAAAGACGAGACGTAAGTCACCGTGGCGTTGGATGCCGAAAGCGAAGCCATTGGTTCGCTGCTGCTTGACCGTGGCGCGCTGACGGCTGAACAGCTCGACGCGGCAGAGGATTTGGCCGAAGACTGGAACGTCTCTCTGGTCAAGGTCCTACTGTCGCGGCGCTGGCTGACCACGCAGACACTCTACCGGGAGATCGCCTTTTACCACGGGCTGACGCTGGTCGATCTGATCGAAGACCGCGCCGATGATGATCTGATCCGGCAGTATGATCCGGTTGTGATGAACCAGTTTATGACGGTGCCGATTGGCCGGGCAGAGGATGGCACCCTGACGGTGGCCACCTCGCGGCCCGGGCCGCGCACACTGTTGCACATCCGTGAGGTTTACGGCACCGGCGTGACCATCGTCGTGGCATCGCATTTCGATGTGTCATGGCAGCTACAACGCGCCTTCCGCGAGAAACATTCCCATGAGGCGGTCTTTGCTTTGGCAGAGCTTGACCCCGACATGTCGGCGCAGAATGTCGTGACCCCGCCGCAGATCTTGGTGATTTACCTCTTGGTCTCGGCCCTGTTGCTGGGGCTGGCGTTTTCGCCAGTGATCACGCTGATCGTGCTGAACGTCTTTCTGACCGTTTTCTACACCGGAAACTTCTTGTTCAAGGCGCTGCTTGTCTGGCTGGGCGGTGCGGCGCAGGAGACCTCATCGCGGGCCATCGCGGCTGAGGCGTCGCTGCTGCGCGACGAAGACCTGCCGATCTATACCGTGTTGGTGCCGATGTTCCGCGAGCCCGAGGTGCTGCCGATCCTTGCCCAAGCGCTGCGCAATCTCGACTACCCGCTGGCCAAGCTCGACATCAAGATCGTGCTGGAAGAGGGCGACCACGAGACGATCGACGCGGCGCGCAAGCTGGACCTCGAAGGCGTGTTCGAGATCATCCGCGTCCCGGCCTCGCATCCGCAGACCAAGCCCAAGGCCTGCAACTTCGCGCTGCGCTATGCGCAGGGCGATTTCCTCGTGATCTTTGACGCCGAGGACAAGCCAGAGCCGGATCAATTGAAAAAGGTCATCGCCGCCTTCAACCAATCCGCGCCCAATACCGCCTGCATTCAGTGCCGCCTGAACTACTACAACGCGCGGGAAAACTGGCTGACGCGGATGTTCACCTTGGACTATTCGCTGTGGTTCGACCTGATGCTGCCGGGGTTGGAGCGTTTGGGCGTGCCGATCCCGCTGGGCGGCACCTCGAACCACTTCCGCATGGACGTGCTGCGCGAGTTGAACGCATGGGATCCCTTCAACGTGACCGAAGACGCCGATCTGGGCATTCGCCTGACGCAGAAGGGTTACCGCGTCGGCGTCATCGACTCCACGACCTTTGAAGAGGCCAATGTCTCGATCCCGAACTGGGTGCGCCAGCGCTCGCGCTGGATCAAAGGCTATATGCAGACCTTCCTTGTGCACAGCCGCAGGCCGATCCACCTGTGGCAATCGGTGGGCAGTGCGGGGGTCTTTGGCTTTATCTTCTTCATCGGGGGCACGGTGCTGTCGGGCCTGTTGAACCCGGTGTTCTGGTCGATCTTTGCCATCTGGCTGATCTTCGGGACCGAGGTGATCACCCCCTATTTCCCGCTGCCGGTGCTCTACCTGTCGCTGGTCAACCTTTTGGCGGGCAACGGGTTGCTGATCTACCTCACGATGGTCGCGCCCTTCCGGCGAAGGTGGACCGATCTGGCCCCTTGGGGGATCACGGTTGTGGGCTACTGGGTGCTGATGACCGTGGCGTCCTACAAGGCGCTGTCGCAACTGATCTTCAACCCGTTCTACTGGGAGAAGACCCAGCACGGCCTGTCCAAACACACCGCCAATGAGGTCGCCGAAGCCAGCGCCGAAGCGACGGAGGCTGCACAATGATCCGCGCGGCTTCTTGGTCTTTTGGCTTTGTCGTGCTGGCGCTGATGCTCTTGCTCAGCCTCGGCTGGACCGAGGCGCATGGCTTTATGTCGATGGATGTGACCGACCTCTGGGCCAAGTCCATCGTGCAAATCGACGGGCCGGTGCATTTCAAGGCGACGGATGCCTTCTATCCGCCCGTGCCCTATGCGCTGTCACTGTTGGGGCAGGCGGTCTTGCCTGACACACAGGTGCCAGTGCCCTTCGTGCTCTCTGCGCTGGTGGGGGCGGGGCTGCTGGTCATGTGGTTCCTCAATCTGCGCGATACGGGGCAGTTTTCGGCTGTGACCGCGGCTGTGGTCGTGCTTCTGCTGGCGCTGAACCCTTTCTTCCTACGCGCCTTGGCCGATGGGCCTGAAACGATGTTCTGTATCTTGGGCACATGGTTGTTCGCGCGCGGCATCGTCAATCTGCGGCTGACCGGCAACGCGCCGGACATGATGAAAGTGGCCGTGGGGCTTTTGGTGGTGGCGCTTTCGGACAGCTACGGTCTGATGCTCTGCTTGGGCGCGATGCCCTTCATGATCGTGGCGGCGCGGCCCAGCATGATTGCAGCCTCTTCCACGGGGTATCTTGTGGCGATGTTCTATCCGGTGCTTGCCGCCGTGGTGTCGCTGATGTTTGTCAGCATGATCTTCGACAGCCGCCTTATCCCGCTTTTGTCGGAAACCGCGACGCCGCTGACCCTGCGCGAGCATTTGGTCATTCTGGCCGGGCTTGGCCCCGCGGCCATTGTCGCGATCCTGCGCAACATCCTGATCCCGCGCCTGTTCATGCCGCTGCTGGCCGCCGTGGGCGCGGTGCTGGGCGGGTATACGCTGAACACGTTCTTCCACGTCGAAGGCGACCCGGCCATGGCGCTGGCGCCCATGTTGGGCGTCTTGGTCGCCGCGATCCGCTTCTGGCCCAACCTGCCGCTGCGCGAACCCATTGCCATCGCCCTGATGGCGCTGTCGCTGCTGACCTCTGCGCTTGTCATGCGCCATGTCGCCCATAACGAAACCCGCGTTTGGACCAATGCCATGCTTGGGAAAGAGAACGCAGCGTCGCGCCCCACGCAGGAAGTTGTTTCATTCTTGCGCGACAAGTCTGAAATTATGGTAGATGTTGAAAAAAACCCTCAGATCGTGGTCGGTTTGGGGAATATCGACCGGCTGGTGATCGCCGGAGAGCCTGCCTACGACTGGGCGCTTGAGGGGGGCGTGCCGCGGACAAACTATATCGTCGTCCCGCGGCAGGCCGAGGGGCAGATCACAGCAGACAGAATTCTGCGCAGGTTCCCGCAGTTGAGACTATCGCAGCTGCCGGGGTATGAGGAGGTTTTTCAAAACAGCCAATGGCTTGTTTTTGAAAGAATTAACGAGTGGAATTAAAATCATGAGCCCACGAATTATCGCAGTTGACGACTCGGACATCGCGCAGGATTTCATCAATGCCACGCTTTCGGAGCTTGGGTTCGACGATGTCGTCAGCTTCATCGATCCCCGCGCGGCACTTGACGCGATCGAAAGCGATGAGGCCGCCGCAGACCTGATCCTGATGGACATAATGATGCCCGATATCGATGGTATCGAACTATGTGCCCGTATCCGCGCCCTAGACAGATGGAGCGATGTGCCGATCATTATGCTGACCAGCCGGACAGATATGGGCTCCCTTTCCGAAGCCTTCATGGCGGGGGCCAATGACTATGTCACCAAACCCTTCAACCAGATCGAGCTTCAGGCCCGGATGCGCAGTTGCCTGCGCCTGAAATCAGAGTTGGACCGCCGCCGGTCGGGCGAAAACCGGGGCGCGCGCCGCCGTGCCGTGCAGAGCTTTTCAGAGGCCACGGTGCCCAGCCTTATTGGCAGCAAGGGCGGCTTTCAGGGCAACCTTATGTCGTTGTCCCCCGCGATGCAAAAAGACCTTGGTCTGATCGTGTTTCGGATCGACGGTGACCGCGATCAATCAGACGCGGCGCGTGGCCAGCGGCAAGAGCTTCAGCGCCTTGTGGCCGGGCTTTTTGGCAAGGTCGATATCCCCGCACGGGACGGTTTCGCCCATTGGGAGGATGACCTGTTCGTCTACGGCTCGCTTCATGCCGACCACGCGCAGCTTGAAGCGCGGGCGCAGCAGTTTATCTCTGCCGTGGCAGAGGCGTCGGCCTCTGTGAAAGAAGGCTGGACATCCCGTCCTTTGAGCGTCAGTGCCTGTGTCGTACCGCCCTCCGACGCGGCTGTCGCCACGTCGCTTGCGCGGGGCATTCAGGGCGTCGAAAGTGCTGGAAAAACAAGCGCGACGGGCACGATCTGCCTTGCCGCAAACGATATAGGACATCTGCCAAGGAATGGTCAGCACTGAGCCCACCAATAAAGTCGAAGCGGAGCCTTCCTCGCGTTCGCAAACCCTGTTTTTGGGGCTGATCTCAACGGTCGTTTTGATCTATTTCGTGGGGCTCGCGTTTCTGACATGGTCCGACTACAACCGCGCCACCACCCGCGCGGAAGTGGAGCTTGAGCATTTCGCAGAGCTTTATGAGCAGGCGGTCGATGCCTCCCTTTCGGTTGCGAATGTGCGGATGTGGGGGCTCATCGACGAGCTGTCGACCGCGCGTCTGAGCGACCCGGATCAATTCGAAGCGCAATATGGCGCGTTGATGAATTCTGCCGTGCAAGAGACCAAACAGGTCGATGCGCTGGTGCTGATTGGTGCGGATGGGGTCGTGCTTTGGGCCACGATCAAACCTCTGATGGGGCAGTACCTTGGGGACCGGGCCTATTTTCAGGCAGCGATCGGGCTTGATGTTGATGAATACACGGTCGGGGTGCCTATCGTATCGCGCGCCACAGGGCGGCGGCTGACGCCGATTGCATGGCCCTTGATCGGCATCGACGGTCAACCGCGCGGGGTGCTGGCGTCGTCCTTGGGCGAGGACTACTACTCCCAGCTGCTCGCGTTGGACGGGCTGCAACAGGACATGTACGTCGAGGTGGTGACCTCCAACGGAGAGCGCGCCTTTGCCTCGGGGCGGCCCCAGCGTGATCCTGACACGCCGGTGTTCCGCGCGCGCAAGGAAATTCCGGCGCTCGACCTTTATATCGACGTGACGCGCAGCAAAGAGGCGGTCATGCAAAGCTACTGGCAGCGCACGGTGGTCTTTGCGGGCCTTGCGACGGTCCTGTTCCTGACGGTGATCAACGCGGCGATCCGCGCCAGACGGCAGTCGACCCAATTGGCGCAGGCCCTGCGCAATTCCGAACGCGACCGCGAGCGCATTCGCGTGGCGCAGAGCGAATTCGACGCGATTTTCGAGAATGTCGGGGACGGGCTGATCGTCTACAATGACAACAACAAGCTGCACCGCTCCAACCGCAAGGCGCGGCAACTGATGGGCGTCTCATCGGATATCGACGCCGTTCAAAAACTGCGCGGCATGATCCCTCCCTTCTCGCAAATGGACGAAGACGTGGCCGTTCACCGTGTTCAGATCCCCTCGGGAGAGAACGAGAGTGTGGCGGTGCAATGCCGGGTGATGAAACTGCATCTGCACGGGGATTACATCGCCTATAACGTGCTTCAGGATATCTCTGCCGAAGAGCGTCTGGTGGCGGCGCGCACGGCCTTTGTCACCTCGGTCAATCACGAATTGCGCACCCCGCTCACGTCCCTTGCCGGGTCGCTTGAAATTCTGCACGACCGCTTTGGCGATACCATGCCAAAGAACGCGGGCAAGCTGTTGTCGATGGCCACCCGCAACGCCGACCGGCTTTTGGTGCTGGTCAATGACATCCTGACCCTTCAGGCCATCGACCAACGCCAACTCAGCATTCAGGCAGAGCGGGTCGCGGTGTCGGAGGTGCTGTCGGAGGCGATTGCCGCCAACACCGGCTATGGGGTGAACCGCGATGTGCAGCTCGACATTCACGCAGGGCCAAACACCGCGCAAGAGGCCTATGTGCAGGTGGATACCGTGCGAATGCAGCAGATCTTTTCCAACCTGATCTCGAACGCGGTCAAATATACGCCGCGCGGCGGGACGGTAAAAATCGGCGCCGAGGTGGACGACCGATGGGTCACGTTCTATGTCTGCGATGCGGGGCCAGGCATCCCTAGATCCGCGCATGATCGTATGTTCAAAAGGTTCGCTGACCCTGTGCATTCTCGCGAGAACCAAGCGAATGGCACGGGGCTGGGGCTGGCCATCACGCGGGAGTTGGTGTTGCGACAAGATGGCGATGTAAGCTTTGAGACGCGTTCTGAAGAAGACGGAGATGAAAACCCCGGCACCACATTCTATGTGCGTTTCGCCCGTGATACTGGTGCCACGTCCGAGCAGGGGGCCCCGGCATGAGAGTGTTGTTCGTCGATGACGAGGATGACATCCGCGAGTTGATCGAGTTTGCGATCATGACCGAAGATGACATCGAACCGACATTCGCAGCCACCGGGCTAGACGCGATTGCCACGATGGAAACGCAGTCTTTCGACGTGATCATGCTGGATGTGATGATGCCGCCCCCCGATGGCATGGAGGTGCTGCGCTGTGCGCGGGCCAATGCGGATTTGGACGACACGAAGATCGTGATGTGCACCGCCAAAACCTCGCCGGAATCGGAAAAGAAGTTTCGCGCCCTTGGGGCCGACTACATTCTGCACAAACCGTTCAAACCGCTAAAGCTGGCGGATTTCATTCGGTCGATCGCCTAATACCTCATCGCGCAGCCCCTCGCGGCTTTGATTAACCGGAACTTATCATGCCCCAAACAGCACAGATGCCCTCAGAATCCACGCGGCGCATATGGTCCGGCCTCGTCTTCCTCTCGGCCTTTGCAGCGTTGACCGTTTCGGCAAGCGAGGTGACATCGGCAGCTTGGCCGCGGGGCGAAGACAAAAGCTTTGTAACGCTGTCATATGAATCCACGGTCGATGGCCCCGACTTCGGCGATTATGGCGCGTTTTACTACGAATACGGTGTCACCGAGAAGCTGACCTTCGGCCTCGACATCGGCAAAAGCCAAGACGCCGGTCAGGTCAGCGCCATCGCCTTCTTGCGCTACCCACTGGGGGCACCTGAGGGGGACAACGTTTTCGCCGCTGAACTTGGTCTTGGCTGGGCCGAGCGCGATGGCAGCGCGGTTGCGGCCCTGCGGCCCGGTCTGTCATGGGGCCACCCGGTGTCCGGCGCATGGGGCAGCGGCTGGCTGGGGGTGGAAAGCACCTATGCCCTCTACGAAGATGGCGAAGGTCTGGGCAAGATCGACAGTTCCTTTGGCATCAACCACGCGAATGGCAACCTGTCGATTTTCAAGCTGGAATTCGCGGCCCCCTCTGACGGAGATGAGACATTGGCCTTCGCGCCCTCGCATGTGGTCAAAGTGTCTGAGAACAGCTTTCTGGAGTTCGGCCTGTCGCATGAATTCACCGATAGCGTGACCAAGGTCAAAGTCGGGGTTTGGCACAGCTTTTAAGGCGCTCGGCGGGCCTTCTCAATCGCGCCAGTCGGGGCGGTTGCCGAGGTGGGCGATCAGAAAGTCGATGAAGAACCGCGTCTTGGGGGTCAGCACGTTTGAGCGCGGGTAGACCAGCCAAAGCACCGAGCGGTCATTCATCCGCCAGCCGGGAAGCAGCCGCAGCAGCTGGCCCGAGGCAAGTTCATCCGCCACGCTCCACAGCGAATTGACCGAGATGCCAGCCCCCGCGCGTGTCGCCTCTCGCTGGGCATCGCCATCGTCCATGATGACGCGGCAGGTCATCTTGCCGGGGTCTAGCGTGGCGGCCTTGCCCTCCGGCCCGATCAGCGCGCGCGGTTCAAGATCGCCCCACGCGATAAAGTGATGATCCCGCAGGTCGGCAGGGGTGTCCGGCATCCCATAGGTTTCCACATAGGACGGCGCGGCACAGAGAACGCGGGTGTCATCGGCCAGCTTGCGCCCCCGCAGGCTGCTGTCGGTTAAAGGCGCGCTGCGCAGGGCGAGGTCGAAACTGCCTTCGATCGCGTCAAACCGGGTGTCGGAGAGGCGCAGATCAAGGGTCAGTTCAGGGTAGGTTTCGTGAAACTTTGGCAGCAGCGGCATGATATGGCGTTGGGCAAAGCTGCTGGGGGCGGCGAAGCGCAAAATGCCCTTCGGCCCCGCCTTGGTCCCACCTAGAATGGCCCGCGCGGCATCGGCCTGCGCCAGTATCTCCCGCGCATAGGGCAGAAAGTCGGACCCATCCAGCGACAGCGACACCTTTCGCGTCGTGCGCCGCAAAAGCTCAACCCCAAGCTCCTGTTCAAGCTTGGCCAAACGCGCGCTGGCCACGGCAGGGGCCATCCCCAAGGCGCGCCCGGCGGCCGAGATGTTAAGCCGTTCGGCAGCCATGACGAAAAGGCGCAGGTTGTCGATGTCCATGGGGCTGTCCTTGCTGCGGGCTATCCGCAGGGCCAGCGTACAGGCGGCTGTCATTGTATTCAATATCAAGAAACTGAACTCAGCTCTCGCCGGATTATCTGGCGTATCCCGCTGGTCTATATCTGCCTCAACGCAACATCTAACGAAAGATAGACCGATGAAATCTATGACCCTCACCAGCTACGGCGCTGATGCTCCCTTTGTCGAAGCCGAACTGCCGCGCCCCTTGGCCACCCCCGGACATGTGGTGCTGCGCGTC
The DNA here is from genome assembly GCF_040148765.1 of Sulfitobacter sp. NFXS29. NCBI lineage: Bacteria > Pseudomonadati > Pseudomonadota > Alphaproteobacteria > Rhodobacterales > Roseobacteraceae > Sulfitobacter > Sulfitobacter sp. NFXS29. The sequence continues at coordinate 272,752 of NZ_JAGDED010000002.1, read as the reverse complement.
AAAGCGACGAGCGTGAACACCATCGACACCATGATCAAGGGCGCGGGCAAAGACCTGCCCCTGTCGCCCGATCTGCCTGCCGTTTTGGGCATGGATTTCGCTGGGGTGATCGAAGAACTGGGCGAAGGTGTCACCGGTTTCGCCGTGGGTGACGAAGTCTATGGCTGCGCCGGCGGCTTGGCAGATCTGCAAGGGGCCTTGGCCGAATTCATGCGCGCCGACGCGCGGCTGATCGCCCATAAACCCAAATCGCTCTCGATGCGCGAGGCGGCTGCCCTGCCGCTGGTGGGCATCACCGCTTGGGAAGGGCTTCACCGGGCGGGCGTCGGGGCCGGGCAGAAGGTGCTCGTCCAAGGCGGCGCAGGCGGCGTGGGTCATCTGGCGATCCAACTGGCCCGGCATCTGGGGGCCGAGGTTTCTTCGACCGGTACCGGGGATGACCAGCTTGCGGTGATCGAAGGCTATGGCGCGCGGGCCATCGACTTTAAGACCCAGAAAATCGAAGAGTACGTGGCCGGGCAAACCGCGGGTCGCGGGTTCGATGCGGTGTTCGACACCGTCGGCGGGGACAATCTGACCAACTCTTTCGCTGCCGCCGCGCTGAACGGCCATGTGGTGACAACCGTGGCCCTGTCGGAAATCGACCTGACCCCGGCGCACTTCAGCGGCTTGTCCCTGCACGTGGTCTTCATGCTCTTGCCGATGCTGCACGACGTGAACCGCGCGGTACATGGGCAAATCCTTGGCAACCTCGCCACGCTGGTGGATGAGGGCGCAGTGAAACCCTTGCTGGACGAAAAGACCTTTGATCTGAGCCAAGTTGGCGAGGCCTATGCGCGGCTGCAAAGCGGGCAGGCCATCGGCAAGGTGGTGATTGAGGTCTGATCCGGCCCGAAATCCTCCCGCCCCGCCGCGTATCTTTTGCGGCGGGGTAGGGGTTGTTTGCTGCCCTAACTTTCCCTTTGATGAGGAAGGGTGGGCAGGCAAGCGCCAAGGAAATCGTCCTTGACCCAAGGGTGGCCCGCTTCTTTCTTCCTCATCTCGCGCTCGGCGGTAAATTCGGTCTTGCCTCTGCCTGTCAGAGTACAGTTAATTGGCCGGACAAGCTGAATACAGCAGCGGCGCGCGGCTCCTGTGCCGACGCCCGTTAAAAGCAACCAAGGGAGAGAGATATGAAATTCACCGCAATCCTCGCTGCAACCACGATTCTGGCAGGCGCTGCCGCCGCACAGGACGTTGATAAATCCGACTGGCCGAGCAGCTTTACCGTCGGCACAGCCAGCCAAGGCGGCACCTACTTTGCCTATGGCTCCGGCTGGGCGAACCTTGTGGCCAAAGAACTGGGCCTGACAGGCGGCGGCGAAGTCACCGGCGGCCCGATGCAGAACATGGCGCTGGTCCACACCGGCGAAGCGGCATTCGGCATGACCACAATGGGCCCGGCAGCGGAATCGCTGGCTGGCACCAACCCCATCGCACCCGGTCTGGAAATGACCCAAGCCTGCGCGATGTTCCCGATGTACCAGACACCTTTCTCGGTGACCGCGCTTGCGTCCTCGGGCATCGAAACCGTGGCTGACATTCCAGCGGGTGCCAAGATCGGCTTTGGTCCGGCGGGCTCCACCTCCGACACCTATTTCCCACGCATGATGGACACGCTGGGCGTCGAGTATGAGCGCCGCAACGGCGGCTGGACCGACCTGGGCGGCCAGTTGCAGGATGGTCTGCTGGACGTGATCGCCTTTGCTGCCGGCGTGCCGGTCCCCGCGGTCAGCCAGCTCGAAGTGCAGACAGATGTGAACATCATCGAGTTCACCGAGGAAGAGCAGGCCAAACTGCTCGAAGAATTCCCGGTGTCCCAGTTCGACATCGCATCCAGCACCTACACCACGCTTGAAGCGGATGCGCGGTCGGTCTCCATGTGGAACTTCGCCATCGCCAACTGCGATCTGCCGGAATCCTTCGTCAAAGCGGCTGTGGATGTGGTCATGTCCGACAATGAGCGAATGAAAGGCATTCACAAGGCGGCTGCGTCCTCCCTGCCAGAGAACTGGGAAAAGAACACCGTGCTGAAATGGCACCCCGGCGCGGCGGCATGGTTCAAAGAGAACGCGGATGCCGATATTTCCGACGATATGATCTACGGTAACTAAGCAAACGCCTAGACAAACTTGCATGCCGTCCCTAATCGGGGCGGCATCTTGCCATCATCCCGCCAGAGTGCCGGGACAGATCCCGCGCAGATATCGGGAAAGGAAGCCTCCATGACAGACCAGCATAGCGCCGACCCTCAGGGCCCGATTGTCGCCGAAGGGGTCGATGACGAACCGGTAGAAAGCAACCGCCGCATATTCACCGGGCGCACCTATCTGGTCGTTGCGGCGATGTCGGCGATCTATGCCTTCTTCCACATGGCGGCACTCAACGGCATGTCGATCGGTGAGCTGACCGGCATTCGCCTCCCGTTGTTGCCGACCTTCCCGATGGAGACGTGGAACTTCCGCATCGTGCACATCGCGGGCGCGCTGATCCTTGGCTTCACGCTCTACTCCGCCCGTGGCTTTGTCGATGAAGGCACGGGGCAGGGCCGTCATCCGTTGGATTTCGTGGCATGGGCCGCGATGATCCCGGCGCTTTATTCGATTTGGACTGCCTGGGGCATCGCCAGCCAGATCAACTCCGGGGTGCAGTGGAACGGCATGAGCCCCGAGTTCAAGAACCTTGAGATTTACCACTACGGCCTGCCGCTGGTGGCCGCGACCGCTATCGGCATCGTCGTCGGTTGGCTGCGGGGCCGTGAGCGGGGGCAGGTTTCGCCCGCAGACCTGTTGCTGTCGGTCTGTGGCATCGGCGTGGCGATCTATCTGATCACCATGTACAGCACCTTGATGCGCAACTCGACGGGCACGCCTTTCGCGCCCATCGGCATCTCCATCGCCGCCGTCGCAGGCACCGCGTTGATCATGGAGCTGACGCGCCGCGTGGCGGGGCTGGCACTGATCGTGATCTCAGGCATCTTCCTGATCTACGTTTTTGTGGGGGACATGCTGCCGGGCTTCCTGAATGCGCCCAACATCCAGTGGACGCGGTTCTTTAGCCAAGTCTACACCGATGCGGGCATCCTTGGGCCGACCACGGCGGTATCCTCGACCTATATCATCTTGTTCATCATCTTCGCTGCCTTCCTTCAGGCATCGAAAGTGGGCGACTATTTCGTCAACTTCGCCTTTGCCGCCGCTGGCCGTTCGCGCGGTGGTCCGGCCAAGGTCGCGATCTTCGCCTCGGGCCTGATGGGCATGATCAACGGCACCTCGGCGGGCAATGTGGTGGCGACCGGGTCGCTGACCATTCCGCTGATGAAGAAAGTCGGCTACCCGGCCCGCACCGCAGGCGCGGTTGAGGCTGCGGCCTCGACCGGTGGGCAGATCATGCCGCCGATCATGGGGGCGGGCGCCTTCATCATGGCCGAGATCACGGGCATTCCTTACACTGACATCGCCGTGGCGGCGATTATCCCGGCGGTGCTTTACTTCGTGTCGATCTACTTCATGGTGGATTTCGAAGCGGCCAAGCTGGGGATGCGCGGCATGCGCTCTGAAGAGCTGCCCAAGCTCAAGGACATGCTGCGCCGGGTGTTCCTGTTCATCCCGATCATCATTCTGATCTATGCGCTGTTCATGGGTTATTCGATCATCCGCGCGGGGACGCTGGCGACGGCGGCGGCGGCGGTTGTGTCGTGGTTCACGCCCTTCCGTATGGGGCCGCGCAGCATCGTCAAAGCCTTTGACCTTGCCGGGATCATGTCGATCCAGATCATCGCGGTCTGTGCCTGTGCCGGTATCATTGTGGGCGTCATCAGCCTGACCGGTGTCGGCGCGCGTTTCTCTTCGGTGCTCTTGGGGCTGGCAGAGGCGAGCCAGTTCCTCGCTCTGTTCTTTGCCATGTGTATCGCCATCCTGCTGGGGATGGGCATGCCGACCACGGCGGCCTATGCGGTGGCGGCCTCGGTCGTGGCACCGGGGCTGGTGCAACTGGGCATTCCGCTGCTGACGGCACACTTCTTTGTCTTCTACTTCGCCGTCGTCTCGGCCATCACGCCCCCCGTGGCGCTGGCCAGTTACGCGGCGGCGGGGATATCGGGGGCCAACCCGATGGAGACCTCGGTGGCGTCCTTCAAGATCGGCATCTCGGCCTTCATCGTGCCCTTCATGTTCTTCTACAACGGCGCGATCTTGATGGACGGCACATGGTTCGAGGTGATCCGTGCAGGCGTCACGGCGGTATTCGGGGTCTATCTGCTGTCCTCGGGGATGCAGGGCTGGTTTGCGGGCAGCTTGGCCGCGTGGTTCATCCGGTTGGGTCTGGTCCTTGCGGCGTTGTGCATGATCGCAGGCGGTTTGGTGACCGACCTGATCGGCATCGCGATCGCGGCGTTGATCTTTGTCATCCAGCTGAAGTTCCGCCCCGCTGCAGACGCCCAAATCGCCGTGCGCGGCAGCGATTGATCCAAGCCCCGGCCCTTCGGGGCCGGGGTGCCTTTAATTGAGGCAGCGGCCCCTGTTGCATCCGCTCCAAGCGCCGCCTAGGGTCCGAGCGATCCTTCCGGGCGGTTAATATGTTCACTATTTTTCTGGCGATCGCGCCGGTCTTTGCGCTGATCCTGATGGGCTACGGCCTGCGACGGGGCGGCATTCCGTCGACCAAGTTCTGGAACCTGAATGACCGGTTGGTCTACTGGGTGCTGATGCCGGCGCTGTTCTTCGCCAAGATCTCGGCGGCAGACCTCAGCGGGGGCTTGGGCGATTATGCCCTTCTGCTCTATGCGGGGTTCTTTGCGGCGATTTTCTGCGGCTGGCTTTTTGGCCGACGGTATGCCGCGCCGCAGGGCAGTTCGCTGATGCAGGGCAGCGCGCGGTTTAACACCTTCATTGGCCTTGCGATTGCCGAAGCCGTCTTTGGCACGGCGGGGCTACAGATCGCGGTGCTGGGCTCTGCGCTGCTGGTGCCGGTGGTGAATGTGACGGTGGTGACGCTTATGACCCGCCAATTGGGCGGGGGTGGTAAGTCGATCCTTAAAGGGCTGATCAAGAACCCCCTGATCTTGGGTATCCTTGCGGGTGTGCTTTTCAACTTCGCCGGTCTGCACGAAGTGCCGGTCCTGCACGAAAGCGCGCGTATCTTGGGCGATGCGGCGCTGCCGATTATGCTGCTCTGTGTTGGGGCCAATCTGCGACTGCGGGGGCTTTCGGGGTCTGTCTCGGTCATCGGGCTCTCGATCATCGGCAAACATCTGGTGAACCCGCTGGCGGTGCTGCTGGCGGCGCTGGTGTTGACCCCTGCGCCACTGACCCTGCAAATCGCGCTGATCTTCGCGGCCCTGCCGACCGGGGTGGCCAGCTATACGCTCGCGCGTGAGATGCGAGGCGATGCGCCACTGATGGCCGCGATCATCACCACGCAGACATTGCTGAGCTTTTTCACCCTGCCGCTCACACTCTATTTGGGAAGCCTGATTTCCGCGCCCTAGGCCCGGACCATGTGTGAAACGCGAATGTGATCTGCGCCTGCCGCATGGCAAAGGTTTTACAGGTTGACATATTCGGTCCAACTGTCCAATTGCCCTTGACCACAGCCAAGGAGCCTGCATGACCGAACTTGAAAAGACCGTGCTCGACGCTGCGCTGCATGTCTTTTCCCGCTATGGGGTCAAGCGCACCAGCATGGGCGATCTGTGCGAAGAGGCCGGTGTCTCGCGCCAGACCCTCTACAACCGGTTTCGCAACAAAGATGACATTCTGCGTGGGTTGATTGCACGCTACACCGAATTGGCGCTGCAAGAGATCGCCGAAGAGATGCCCAATGCACCCGATCTGGGGGCACAGCTGGACCTGATCTTTGACCGGATGGCGGTGCGCGGCTATGACACCATGCAGGCGATGCCCAACGCGCAGGATTTCATCGCCGGGGCCAATGCGGTCAGCCAAGAGGCGCTGCAATGTTCCGCCGGGCGTTTCCGTGGCGTGATCGCCGAGGTGTTGCAGCCCCATGAGGCGGCGCTCACCCGCAATGGCCTGACCGTCGAGGCACTTGCCGATTTTATCCAGCGTTCCGCCAAAGCCGCCGGCATGCACGCGCTGGACCGTGACCATTTTCTCGCGCAGCTGCGCACGCTCAAACAACTTAGTCTGACCGCCGCCCTTGGGCCCGTGCCGGATGCTATTCATAAGGAAGACTAACCATGGCCATGTGGCTTGTTAAGACGATGCGCGGTTCGGGCGCAGGGCGGCTATTGGGATTTGCGCTGGCCCTGGCCGGCGGTGTGGCCGCGCCGATGGCCACGGCGGCCGAAATCCCGGTGGTCAAGCTGCAGACGGTCAAGGTCAGCAACGCCGAGATGGAGCGCGTGTTCTTCGGCAAGGTGGTTGCACGTGAAACCGTGGACCTTGCCTTTCAGGTCGGCGGCCAGATTGAGCAATTTCCGGTCGAAGAGGGGGCCACGGTCAGCAAGGACTCGATCGTCGCCCGGATGGATCTAGAGCCGTTTGAACTGGCGTTAGAGCAAGCGCAGGCCAATGATGCGCAGGCCCGTCGGACCATGGAACGCTATCAGAAATTGGCGGGGTCCTCGGTGGCCGAGGTCAATCTGCAAGACGCCGAAACCGCCGTGACGGTGAACGATATCGCCGTGCGCAACGCCGAGCGTGATCTTGAGAATGCCACCCTGCACGCGCCTTTCGATGCGATCGTGGCCTCGCGCTTGGTGCCCAACTACTCGACCGTCAGCGCGGGCACGCCGGTGGTGCGTCTGCATGACATGTCCGAACTTCGCGTCGAAATCGATGTGCCCGAGACCCTGTTCCTCCGCGCGGGGCGCGATCCGAATGTTCGGTTCATGGCCAAATTCCCGGCGAACGCCAATAGCTACCCGATGCAGATCCGCGAATACAATGCCGAGACGGCGGATGTCGGCCAGACCTACAGCATCACCCTTGGCGCGGACTTGCCCGAGGATTTCGTGCCGCTGCCCGGTGCCTCGGTTGAGGTGCGCGCCACGCTGAACATCGGCGGGTCGAGCATCATCGTCCCCGATTCCGCCATCGTAGTGGGCAATGACCGCGGTACCTATGTCATGGTCTTTGACCCCACCGGCGCACGCGAGGGCACGGTCGCCCGCACGGCGGTTGAGATCACCCCCACCGCGCGCGGCGATGTCAAAGTCGAAGCCGGGCTTTCCGATGGGCAAGAGATCGTGGTGAGCGGCGCAAGCCAGCTTGAAGACGGTGCCGCCGTGCGCCGCTTTGTTGGCTTCGGAGACTGAGCGCATGGATATCGCACGTCTGTCGATCAACCGCCCGATCTATACTTGGATCATCATGCTGATCTGTCTTCTGGGCGGCATCTGGGGCTTTGCAACCCTTGGCCGCCTCGAAGACCCGGCCTTTACCATCAAAACCGCCGTGGTCGTGACCCAATACCCCGGTGCTTCTGCCGAAGAGGTGGCGCTAGAGGTCACCGAACCGCTGGAATCGCAAATCCAGAAGATGTCCGAGATCAAGGACATTCAATCCATGAACCAGCCCGGTCTGTCGTGGATCACGGTCAACATGCAGGACACCTTTGACGGGTCCGAACTGCCGGAAATCTGGACCAAACTGCGCAACCGCGTGAACGAGGCCGCCATGCCCAGCGGGGCGACGCAGCCCTATGTGAACGACGGTTTCGGCGATGTTTACGGCCTTTATTACGCCGTCACCGCCGAGGGCTACTCCGATGCAGAGGTGAATGAGCTGTCCACCTATCTGCGGCGCGAATTGCTGCTGGTCGATGGCGTGTCGGATGTGGCGCTGTCGGGCGTGCCCAATGAGGTGATCTATGTCGAGCCGCAGCTTGCGCTGAGCACCACGCTTGGCATCCCCCCCACGGCCATCGTCGGCGCGGTATCCAGCGCCAATGAGATCGTCGATGGGGGCGCCATTCAAGACGCAGATGGGCGCACTTTGATCCAGCGGCCCGAAGGCTCTGACAGCGTGTCCGAGATTGCGGCGCTGTCGGTGGGGGTGGGCGGTCAGGTCATCAACCTTGCCGATGTGACCAATATCTACCGCACCCGCGAAGCCGACCCTGATCTGGTGATCCGCCACAATGGGCAGGAGGCCTTTACCGTCGGTGTTGCAGGGATCGCGACCGAGAACATCGTCGACATCGGCAAACGGGTCGACGACAAGCTGGAGCAGCTGCGCAAGACGCTGCCCTTGGGCATCTCAATTGAATCGATCTACCGCCAGCACAGGGTCGTCGAAGAGGCATCGAACGCCTTTTTGCTAAACCTTGCCATGTCCGTTGCCATCGTGGTGGCCGTGCTGGCCGTCTTTATGGGCTGGCGCGCAGCGATCGTGGTGGGCTCCACCTTGTTGCTGACGGTGGTGGGGACGCTCTTTTTCATGGCGCTCGGCGCGATTGAAATGGAGCGTATCTCGCTCGGGGCGTTGATCATCGCGATGGGGATGCTTGTCGACAACGCGATCGTTGTGGCCGAGGGGATGCAAATCTCAATGCAGCAGGGCAAAAGCGCTCGCGATGCGGCGACCGAGGCGGCAAGCAAGACGCAGATCCCGCTTCTGGGGGCCACGGTCATCGGGATCATGGCCTTTGCCGGGATCGGGCTAAGCCCCGATGCGACGGGTGAATTCCTTTTCTCACTCTTTGCCGTTATCGCGATCTCGCTGCTGCTCTCTTGGCTCTTGGCCATCACCGCGACGCCGCTTTTGGGGCATTACTTTTTCAAACGTGGGGCCGAAGGCGGGGCTGGCGGCTATGACGGCGCAATCTTCAAGGGCTATGCCGCCGTGCTGCGTGCCTCGCTCAAGCTGCGTTGGTTGGTGATCGTGGCGCTGATTGCCGGGACGGCGGTGTGCTATGCCCTTTTTGGACAGATCAAGCAGCAGTTCTTCCCCGACAGCAACACACCGCTGTACTTCGTGCATTACAAACTGCCGCAGGGGTCGTCGATCCATCAGACATCCAACGATCTGGCCGTGCTCGAAGATTGGCTGGTCGCGCGGGACAATGTTGAGGACGTGACCTCTTACGCGGGGCAGGGCGCGGCGCGTTTCATGCTGACCTATCAGGCCGAAGACCCCAACCCCAGCTATGGGCATCTAATCGTCCGGGTCACCGCGCTTGACGTGATCCAAGTTGAGATGGACGCGCTGGAGGCGTTTGCCGTTGATGCGGTCCCGCAGGGGGAGTTCCGGGCCAAGCGTCTGGCCTTTGGCCCCGGTGGCGGTGCCCCGATCGAGGTGCGTTTCTCGGGTCGCAATCCGAATGTGCTGCGCGAACTGGCGGATGAGGCCATGGCGCGGATGCAGGCGGCATCGGACAATATCATCACCCCGCGTCAGGATTGGCGCGAGCGTGAATTGGTGCTGCGTCCGATCTATGCCGAGGAACGTGCACAGGACGCGGGCATCTCTCGGACCGAGATCACGGAGACCCTGAAGTTCGCCACCGAAGGCACCAGCGGCGGCACCTTCCGCGAGCGGGATCGTCAGATCCCCATCGTGATCCGCGCCCCGCAGGATGCCGATCTGGCGCTGACGGACCATGTGATCTATGCGCAGAACACCAATGCGCTGGTCCCGATGGAGCAGGTGACCGATGGTTTCAGGTTCGAGCCGCAGGACACGCTGCTCTACCGCCGCGACCGGGCCGATGTGATCACCGTGGGGGCCGATATCCCGCGCGGTGTCACGGCGGCACAGGTGCAGGCCGAGGTACAGGAAACCATCGAAGCGATGGAAATCCCCGAAGGCTATGCCATGGAATGGGGCGGCGAGTTGGAAAGCGCGGGCGAAGCGCAGGCCGCTTTGGGCAAACAGTTGCCCTTCAGCATTATCATCATGGTGCTGATCTCGGTCCTGCTGTTCAACGCGCTGAAACAGCCGATCATCATTTGGCTCTTGGTGCCGATGGCGGTGAACGGGGTCAGCCTTGCGCTGCTCGGGACGGGGTTGCCGTTTACCTTCACCGCGCTTCTGGGGCTGTTGTCGCTCTCGGGGATGTTGATCAAGAATGGCATCGTGCTGGTGGAAGAAATCGACCTTACCCGTGCTGCCGATCCGACGATGGAGTTGAAGGACGCCATCGTGCTTGCATCGACCTCGCGTTTGCGTCCGGTATTCCTTGCCGCGGCGACGACCATTCTGGGGATGCTGCCGCTGTTGTCGGATGCCTTCTTTCAGTCCATGGCGGCAACGATCATGGGCGGGCTGGCCTTTGCATCGGTCTTGACCCTGATTGCGGCACCGGTGCTCTACTTCATCTTCTTCAAACGCAGCGCCGCGCGGGAAGCTGAGGCTGCGCGCGCGGCCTAGCGGGGTGTGTCGCAGCAATACGAAGGGCGCGCCCGGTCACGCCGGGCGCGCCCTTTGGCGTATCCGCGTGCGGTAAAAATTCCGCGCCGCCGTGCAATCCATCCTTGGTTTCGCAAAAATGCCAGCTACCTTACCATTTTCAAACGGCGCGTCGCCGTGTCTGGCCATTGTTTCAAGGAGTTCTCCGCCCATGGGTCCCCGTATTATTTCTACCGCCGCCGCCGCTGGTCTTGCCGCCGCTCTGGCTTCTGCCGCCTCTGCCGAGATCACCGTTTCGTCCAAGATCGACACCGAAGGCGGTCTCTTGGGCAATGTCATCGCACTGGCGCTCGAAGATGCGGGCCTGCCGGTTGAACGCCGTCTGCAACTGGGCGGCACACAGGTGGTGCGCGAAGCGATCCTGTCCGATCAGATCGACATTTACCCCGAATACACCGGCAACGCGGCCTTCTTCTTTAACGAAGCGGAAAGCGATGTCTGGAAAGATGCGGCCAAGGCCCATGCCCGCGCTAAGGAATTGGATGGCGGTGAGAATAACGTCACTTGGCTCGATTCCGCGCCGGCCAACAACACTTGGGCCATCGCCGTGACCGGCCCGCTGGCCGAGGAAAACAACCTCACCACCATGTCCGATTTCGGCGCATGGGTGGCCGAGGGCGGTGAGGTGAAGCTTGCCGCCTCGACCGAGTTCGTGTCCTCGCCGGCCGTGCTGCCCGCGATGCAAGAGACTTACGGTTTCTCGTTGACCCAAGACCAGACCGTGATCCTGTCGGGCGGTGACACGGCGGCGACCATTCAGGCGGCGGCGCGTGGCACATCGGGCGTGAATGCGGCGATGGTCTATGGCACCGATGGCGGTGTCGGTGCGACCGGCCTTGTGGTGATGGAAGACGACAAGGGCGTGCAGCCGGTCTATGAGCCCGCGCCCATCGTCCGCGCCGAAGTGCTGGAGGAATACCCCCAGATCGCCGAGGTGCTGAACCCGATCTTTGCCGGGCTCGACATGGCAACGCTGCAAAAGCTTAACGGTCGCATTCAGGTCGGCGGGGAGCCTGCTGAGGCAGTAGCCCGCGCTTATCTGACCGAGACCGGGGTGCTGGACTGATCTCCGCCACGCGGACATTGACCGGCCCCGGCGCAGGGATTTCTGCGCCGGGGCTTTTGTTCGCCGTGCTGGGCGCGGCGGCGCTGTTGACCCCGTTCATGACACTGGCGGCCAACCGCATCGTCGCGGGCGAGGGGGTGATGGCATGGCGCGTGGCCAGCTTCCCCGTGGTGCTGCCCGGCCTTGCCGCGATTGGCGCAGGGCTGGTCATGGGGCTGCCAGCGGGCCGCAATAACCTGCGTATCGGCGGCGCGGTTTTGGGGTTGGGCGGGCTCTTGTGGCTGCTGACCCAAGGCGCGTCTGGCCTGCTGGCCGGGGCGGGTGAATATGCGCGTGTGTCACCTTCGGTAGGGTTTTGGTGTCTGCTGGTTGTTTTCATGTTGCTCATGGCCGATGCGCTGGCCGCGATGGCACCGGGGCCGCTGATGCGCGGCGGCGTTCTGGCGGCGGTGCTCGCGGTGCTGGGCGCGATCCTGTTGTCGGGCGCGCTGTCTGATCTGTCGGTGATGCGGGAATACGCCAGCCGGGCGGATGCTTTCGGGCGGGAATTCTTGCGTCATCTCGGGCTGGCCTTCGGCTCGCTTGCTGCCGCAGCGGTGATTGGCTTCCCACTTGGGGTGCTGTGCCACCGCCTTGCCAGTCTGCGCGGTGCCACCTTGCCGGTGCTGAGCTTTCTGCAAACCATCCCTTCGCTTGCCATGTTTGGCTTGATGATCCCGATCCTCGGCTGGGTTGGGGCGAACTTGCCCGGCGCGCGGGCGCTTGGCATTGCGGGCATCGGCTTTGCGCCCGCCTTTCTCGCACTGGTGCTTTATTCGCTGCTGCCCGTGGTCGGCAACACGGTTGCGGGGCTCGCTTCTGCGCCGCCTGCGGCGCTTGAGGCCGCACGCGGCATGGGGATGACGCCGCTGCAGCGCCTGTTGCGGGTGGAGTTGCCGCTGGGCCTGCCGATCATCCTGACCGGGCTGCGCATCGTATTGGTGCAGAACATCGGGCTGGCGGTCATCGCCGGGCTGATCGGCGGCGGCGGGTTCGGCACGTTCGTCTTCCAAGGGCTGAACCAGACCGCGACCGATCTGATCCTGCTGGGTGCTTTGCCGACCGTGGTGCTGGCGCTTACGGCGGCCATCGTGATGGACATATTGGTCGAACTGACCCGCAAGACCCCAAAGGACAGCACATGATCGAGATCGACCGAATTACCAAGACCTATGGCGATATCCGGGCGGTGGATTCCGTGTCGATGACGGTCGAGACGGGCACGATCACGGTGATCGTTGGCACCTCTGGGTCGGGCAAAACGACGCTTTTGCGGATGATCAACCGGCTGGAGGAGCCGACCTCGGGCGAGGTGCGGATCAACGGGGAATCTACCCTATCGGTCAAGCCGCATATCCTGCGACGGCGGATAGGCTATGCCATCCAAGGGCACGGGCTGTTCCCGCATCACACCGTGGGGCGCAACATCGGCGCGGTGCCGCAACTGCTGAGCTGGCCGCGCGACAAGATCGCGGCGCGGGTGGATGAACTGCTCGCGCTATTCTCGATGGACCCTGCGCAATTCCGCGACCGCTATCCGGCGGAACTGTCGGGCGGGCAGCAACAGCGTGTCGGTGTGGCGCGGGCCTTGGCCTCGCGGCCCGATCTTTTGTTGATGGACGAACCCTTCGGCGCGCTGGACCCGATCATTCGCACCCGCGCGCAAGAGGACCTGCGGCACATCCAGCAGCGGCTTGGCTCGACCATTATGCTGGTGACCCACGACATGGAAGAAGCGATCCGGCTCGGCGATCGCGTGGCGGTGATGGACGGGGGGCATCTGGTGCAGCACGGCACCCCCGCCGAGATCATCGCCGATCCTGCGACGGATTTCGTCGCGGATATGGTCGGCGATGTGGAGCGACCCTTGCGGCTGCTCTCTCTGATCCCCGTATCTGAGTTGATCGAAGAAGGCACCGCCGAGGGCATACCGCTGTCTGCCGACGCCAGCCTGCGCGACGCGCTCTCGGCCTGTCTGTGGTCCGGGCATGGGGCGGTGCCGGTCACGAGAGATGGCGTGCCATTGGGCCGCGTGACGCTGGATGCGATCCGCGCGCGGGCCGGACAGCACGCATGAGGATCGGGTGGATCCTGCGGCCCTTTTTGGTGGCGGTATTGCTGGCTTTGGTCCTGCGGCCTGAGTGGTTCACGCCGCTGCTTGCGCCCTTGGCGCCGGAGAATGGCCCGGTGATCTACACGCGCGCCTCGCTCTTGTCGCTCTCGCTGAGCCATCTGGCGCTGGTCGCGATGGCCTCGGCTGCGGCGACGGTGGTGGCGGTGATGCTGGCGATCCTTGTGACCCGCCCGGCAGGCGCGGCGTTCCGCCCGCTGTCACGCACCATCACCAACATGGGGCAGACCTTTCCGCCCGTCGCGGTTCTGGCGCTGGCCGTGCCCGCCTTGGGCTTTGGCGCAGGGCCGACGCTGGTGGCACTGTTTCTCTATGGGCTTTTGCCGATTTTCGAGAACGCGGTGACGGGGCTGACCAATCTGCCGCCCGCAACGATGGAGGCCGCGCGCGGCATCGGGCTGAGCCGTTGGCAGCGGCTGTGGCGGGTGGAACTGCCGTTGGCCCTGCCGGTGACGCTGACGGGCATCCGGCTGTCGGTGGTCATCGCACTTGGCACGGCGACCATCGGCTCGACCGTGGCGGCGCGGACCTTGGGTGAGGTGATCATCGCGGGGCTGCTGACGAATAACACCGCTTTCGTTGTGCAAGGCGGGCTGGCGGTGGGGCTGTTTGCGGTGCTGATCTATGACGCGATGGTGCAGCTTGAAACGCGGCTGGCGCGGCGCATGGGCGGCTAAGGCTCAGCCCCCGTTCGCGGCGATGATCTGCTCGGCCAAATCCTCCAGATCGGTTGAGAGGTAGTGCGGCTGCGGGACGTTTTCGGCCTCAATCAGGTTGTTGTTGGGGCGGGTCAGAAAGGCCCCCTGACAGCCCGCCGCTTGCGCGCCGATGGTGTCCCAAAGATGGCAGGCCACCATGCAAAGGTCATCGGTTTGTAGGTCCAACGCATCGGCCACCATCTGGTAGGTCGCCGGATGGGGTTTGAATTTTTCCACCTCATCGACGCTAAAACTGCGGTCGAAGAAGTCAGCGATGCCAGCTTTCTCTAGCGGTGTGGGCGCGGGGGAGGGGGGCGAGTTGGTCAGCGTGACCAGCCGGAAACCTGCCTCGCGCAGCTTGCGCAGGGCGGGGGCGACATCCGGATGGGCGGGCATGGAGCCGATGAGGGATTTTAACTCGGCCACGTCCTCATCGCTGATTGTCACGCCCTTGTTCGCGCCGACCATCCGCAAGACACCCCCCGCCAGCGCACCGAAGGGGGCATATCGGTCCGAGAGGGTCATGGTCTGAGAGTAGAGGATCAGCTCGGCAAACCATTCGCGCAGGACTGTGGCGTTGCCGAACACCCGCGCGAAGAGCGGTTCCAGCGTCGTGATGTCGAGCAGGGTCTCGTTCACGTCGAAGACGATTGTAGAGACGGGTTTTTGATCGGGCATGGGGGTCCTTCCTGTCACGGCGGGCGATGCGCCCGGTCATTGTGAAGAAACCCCCAGCCCTGTCAAAAGGTTTCAGACCCCCAAACGGTCGCGCAGCCCGTACCACCATGAACCCATCACCGAATAGGGCACGCGCAACATGCGCCCGCCGGGGAAGGGGAACCACGGCACATTAGCGAAGACATCAAAGCGGGTCAGATCGCCGTCAATCGCTTCCGAAAGGATGCGCCCGAAGGTATGCGAGCCGGTCACGCCATGGCCGCTGTAACCATGCGCGAAATAGGTGTTGTCGCCGATCCGGCCCATCTGCGGGACACGGCTGAAGGACAGGGCAAAGTTGCCGCTCCAGGCATAGTCGATCTTCACGTCTTTGAGTTGGGGGAAGACCTTGTCCATGTTGCGCTTGAGCTTGGCCTTGATGTCGCGCGGATCGGCGCCGCCATAGACGGTGCCGCCACCGAAAAGCATGCGTTTGTCGCCTGACAAGCGGTAGTAGTCGAGGATATAGCGGATGTCTTCGACGCAGGCATCGGTGGGCAGCAGCGCGTGAGCCTGCGCCTCGCTGAGTGGTTCGGTGGCCATGACTTGGGTCGAGACGGGCATTACGCGCGGGGTCAGCGTGGGCACCACATGGCCAAGGTAGGCATTGCCGCAGAGCACCAGCGTCTTGCAGGTCATCGTGCCCTTGGCGGTTCTGACCACGGGGCGTGGGGCGTCGTGATCGACATCTGTCACGGGGGACATCTCATAGATCGTGCCGCCGTTTTTCTCAAACGCCGCCGCTTCGCCAAGGGCAAGGTTGAGCGGGTGCATATGGCCGCCCGAATGGTCGATCAGCCCGCCTTCATAGAGGTCGGAATTGATGTGGGTGCGCAACTGGTCCTTATCCAGCATCTCTTGATTGTCGATGCCGTATCCCTGCCAGAGCTTCTGCCGCTCTTCCAACTCGCGCATATGCGCAGGCGTGAGGCCGGTGAAGATGTTCTTTTCCTTGAGGTCGCATTGGATGTCATAGGTGCGGACCCGCTCGCGGATGATCTCGCCACCCTCTTGCACAAGGCCAGCCACGAAGGTTGCCGTGTCCTGACCATAGCGGCGTTTGATCGTTTGCAGGCTGGCGTTCAGCCCGTTGACGATCTGCCCGCCGTTGCGCCCAGAGGCCCCCCAGCCCACGCGCGCGCCTTCGATGATGGCGACCTTATAGCCCTTCTCGGCCAGATGCAGTCCCGTCGACAGCCCGCTATAGCCCGCGCCGACGATGCAAACGTCGATCTCGTGATCGCCCTTCAGTTCGGGGCGATCCGGCGACGGGTTGGCCGAGGCCGCGTAGTAGCTTGACGTATGGCTGCCGTCACCGGCGTAGGGGGGACGAGACATCAGACGATCTCCAGATAGGTATCATATTCGAAATGGGTCACTTGCCGCGCGAATTTGCGCAGCTCTTGGGTCTTGCATTCGACCATCATGGTCTGCAACCGCGATGAGAAAATGCCGGGCACATCCGGCCCTTTGCGGAAGGCGTCGATGGCGGTGGCCCAGTCGAGCGGCAGGTTGTCGAGCTTCATCGTATAGGCGTCGCCTGTGATCGGGGCGACGGGCTGCATGTCTTGCTCGATCCCTAAAAGCGCGCCGCCCAAGATGCTGGTCAGCACCAGATAGGGGTTGGCATCGGCTCCGGCGACGCGGTGTTCGATGCGCCGGGCCTTGGCATCTCCGCCGGGGATGCGGATCGCGGCGGTGCGGTTTTCATAGCCCCAAGCGACATTGGTCGGCGCATGGGCACCCGGCAGCAAGCGGCGATAGGAGTTTTCATGCGGTGCGAAGGTCAGCGTGTTTTGTTGCATGGTCGCCAACAGACCTGCGACGGCGTTGAGCATCAGGGGCGTGCCCTCATCCCCGCCATTGTCAAAGACGTTAACGCCGTTTTCATCGACCAGCGAGAAATGCACGTGAAAACCGCTGCCCGCCAGATCGCCATAGGGTTTGGCCATGAAGGTTGCGGCGAAGCCATGTTTGCGGGCGATGCCGCGCACCAGCCGTTTGAACAGCACCGCATCATCGGCGGCCCGCAGCGGATCGTCGACATGGCGCATGTTGATCTCGAACTGGCCCGCCCCGTTTTCCGAGATCGCCGCATCCGCCGGGATGCCCTGCAATTCGCAGGCGTCATAGACCTCGTTCAGGAACTCATCGAAATGCTGCAACTCGTCCAGCGACAGCGCGCCGTCGGAATCCAGCCGCTTGCCGGTGACCGGAGAGCAGGGCGCCTGTGGGTGATCCTCGGACGGGTCGACAAGGTAGAACTCCAACTCGGTCGCGACCACGGGGGTGAGGCCACGTGCTTTGAACTTGGCCGCCACTTCGGCCAGCGCCCGGCGCGGATCGCCGGGGAAGGGGGCGCCGTTTTCCTGACGCATCCAGAGCATCGCAAGCGCGGTCGGGCGCGAAGTCCATGTGATGGGCATCAAGGGGCGGCCCGTGAAATCGCACAGCCCGTCGGAATCCCCGGTCTCAAACACCAGTTCGCTGTTTTCGACGTCTTCGCCCCAGATATCCATGCCAACGATGGACAGGGGCATGCGCAGCCCGCCTTCGACAACCTTAGAGACTTGATCCGCTGGCACCCGCTTGCCGCGCATGGTGCCGTTAAGGTCGCAGACACAGGCAAAGATAGATTCGATTTCGGGATGTTGCGCCAGCCAGGCTTCGGCTTTGCTCTGAGACATGGGGTTCCTTTCGATATCGAACCTGAAAATGTGATACCATTTAGATAAACGTCATACCACTATTTGCTTGTCTGTCAATCGCCCCGGAGCGTATGGTCAGCGGCGAAAGACCAAAGGCGGCCCGATGATCGACACCGAAAACGACGCGCTCAACATCCCCGAAATCCCTGAGATTCCGGGCGGGACGACGCAGGAATATGTCTATGAGCGGCTGCGCAATGCGATCATGCTTGGCGCGATCACGCCCGGCACCTCGCTGACCATGCGCGGCATTGCAGAGCGTCTTGGCCTCAGCCCGACCCCGGTGCGCGAGGCAGTGCGGCGGCTGAGTTCGGAACATGCCATCCAGATCAAGGACAACCGCCGCCTGACCGTGCCGCTGATGACCTCTGACCGGTTCGAGGAACTGGTCGCCCTGCGCATCGCGGTCGAGACCCACGCCGCCCTGCGCGCCTTGCCCTATATCTCGGACATCGTGATCGACAGGCTGACCGAGATCGACGGCAGTATGGATCGGTTTGTGGCGGAACGGGACTCGGATCAACTGACGCTGCAGAACCAAGCCTTTCACCGGATGCTGTATTCGGTGAACCCGGCGCAGGCGTCCTTGCCGATGATCGAAAGCATCTGGCTGCAACTCGGTCCCTTTCAGCGGCAGGTCATCACTGAGGTGGCGGAATACTATCAGATCGACCGGCACAAAGAGGTGTTGGCGGCGCTAACCGCACGCGATGGCGCGGCGCTAAGCGCGGCGATTGCCAATGACATCGTCGACGGGGTGCTCGACACCGGCCGCAAGCTGCTGGCGGCAGAGGCGGGCGGGGAAGCGGGCCAGATCTAGGTCCAGAGCGGCGTCTGGCCTTGGAACCATAAATTCCTACGGCGATCAGGCTAGAACTGCGCCGAAGGATGGGGGCAGGGGGCTACGCGCCTTCATCCTCGATCCCGTCTCGGTCACGCTGGCCGCGCTGTCGCGCTGAGGCGGGCGGCTTGCACTTGGTCCGCGCCGCGCAGTATGGGGGCGCGAGCCGACCTAAAAGACCGATTTCCCCAGCCCGAGCGGAGCCAGCCCCATGACCATCACCCATCTCGTCACCCATTCGGGCGGCTTTCACGCGGATGAGCTTTTGTCCTCCGTCATTCTGACACGGCTCTACCCGGAAGCGACCCTGCTGCGCAGCCGTGACGCCCAGTGGATCACGCCGGGCGCCGGGCGGATCATCTATGACGTAGGCCGCGATTACGACGCCGAGGCGTTGATCTTTGACCACCACCAACGCCCCGGCCCGCTGCGCGAAGATGGCCAGCCTTTCAGCTCTTTCGGGTTGATTTGGCAGCACTATGGCCGCGACTATCTGCGCAGCTTTGACCTGCCCGAGGCGGACCTTGAGGATATTCACCGCAGCTTCGACCAAGGTTTCGTGCTGCCGGTTGACCTGATCGACAATGGCGCGCTTGAGCCGTCGGTGGCAGGGCCGCTGGCGGGCATGACCCTGCCGGTGCTGCTGGAGACACTAAAACCCGTTTTCGATGAACGGGGCGAAGATGCCGACGACCGCGCCTTCATGGCCGCTTTGCCAGTTGCCCGGGCCTTTGTCGAAGCCGCGATCAAGGGCAAGGCCGCCAAACGCCGGGCCGAGTCGATGGTGATGCAGGCCATTGAGGCGGCAGGCAGCGGGCGCGTGTTGGAATTGCCGACGGGCATGCCCTTCCGCTCGGCGGTGGAGAAGGCCGGAGCGGATCATCTGCTATTCGTCGTGCACCCGCGCGGGGACGATTGGGCTCTGACCACGATCCGCAAAAGCGGCGACAGCTTCGAGGCCCGCGCCGATCTGCCCGAGGCTTGGGCCGGGTTAACGGATGCCGAATTGGAGACTGCAAGCGGCGTGCCGAGCGCAAAATTCTGCCACAACGCGCGCTTCATCGCCGTGGCGGCAACCCGAGAGGCGGCGCTGCGCATGGCCGAACTGGCGGTCGCGCAAGCCGAGTAAGGCCGAGGCCCCAAAGGGCCCCGGCAGAGGTCACATATAGGCGTCGGAGGTCAGGAAAAACATCGTTTCGCTGACCTGTATCTCATGGGCGAAAGTCCATGTCGGCGCATGACGCTGGTAGCGGTCGGAGGCCATGAGCGCGCGAAAGCCCTCTGCGGTCCCTGGCCCCCATGCGCCATCAATCGCCCCCGTGTAATAGCCTTCGTGTTTGAGGCTGTCTTGCACCATCCGGCGCGCGCCAAGGTCGCGGCTTTGGAACAGGGCCTGCACCTCGGCAAGGGTCACCTCTGCCGATTGCGCATAGAGCGGGCCGACACGCAATGTCGCGGCACCGATAGCGGCGGCGGTGAAAAATCCTCTTCGTTTCATCGTAATTCCTCTTTGGTAAAGCCGGGGGGGGTTAAGCAGGCGCCGAGGACGTGCGTTTCGACATCAACGCGGCGACGACGCCCCAGATGATCGACAGCGGCCAAGTGATCAATGCGCCGAAACCGAAGGTCACGATACCGATGAGAATGGCGAGAATGATCATCACGATTCCCCCTGCCACGGTGGCGTAAAGCAGCCCCAGCGGGCCAAAAAGTAGCGTCAGGAAAAACGCCGCAACGACGCTTTTCTGCGGTTTGGTATGGATGATTGTGGTGGTGTGGGTGGGGGCATCGGTCATACATCGTATCCTATATAAACAAACTAAAATTGGCTTCGGCACCGCCCTGACGGCGACAAATACAATGTGATTTAGTTGGAATGGAATTGCGGCCTTTTCTAGGCCAGTATTCGCTAATTAAGGGAAATTTTCGAAAAACTTCCCGTAAACCGATAGGTCCTATCTCTGATCGTCGAGCCAGATCGAGAGGAAGCCTTCGGCCTGGGCAGCCGTTTCGGCCTCTTGCACAGCCTGCTTACGGGCCTCGGCGCGGCGGGTGCGGATCAGGTCAATGCGCTTGGCCTCGGCGAAGAGCCCGTTCAGCCTGTCATGAATGCCCGCGCTATCGGCGCGCAGCCGCTCGGCCTCGGCCTCTTTGCGGTGGATCGTTTCCGAAACGTTGCGAATGAATGCCGAGACCACGCGCGTCGATTCCACCGCATCGGGGTCGCCACGGTCGTTGAGCTGCTCCATCAGGCTATGACGTTCGTCTTCGATCTGGGTCAGGGCGCGGTTCACCTCGGCCATCTCCAGCGCCACATTCTCCATCTCGAAGCGTTTGAGCCGCGACAATACGGCCAGCCCGTCGCCGCGCCGCGGTTTCACGGCTTGGCGCCCTGCGACAGAACAATGAGCCGCTCGCGCATCCGCTCCAGCACTTCGGCGTCAAGCAGCGGTAGCCCCTCCATCGGGGGGACATGGCCGATGACACCGTGACGACGCATGGAGTTGGGCAACCGGGCCTCTGCTTCGGCGGTCTTGTCGACCTCTTCCGCGTCCTTTTCCTTGGCCGGTCCAGCCGCCAGCCCCGGCCCGGCAAGAAGCGCGATGAGCGCGATCAGGGGCAGGGGGCGCATCATACGGCGGGCAGTTCGCGCTGCGAGGCCTCCACGGCGGAGAAGTTCGGCTGTTTCGTCGTGGGGATGTTGCCACGGCCCAATTCGATGCAGATGCCGGGCGGGTGGCCCGCCACGATGGCCACGATCACGTCGCGGATCACGGTATATATCGCACCGTCTTCCTCTTCGATCTGCTCCAACCGGCCCGCGATGGGCTGCACCATGCAGTAGGCAAGGAAAACGCCAAGGAAGGTGCCCACCAAGGCCCCGCCGATCATCGCGCCAAGGATCTCTGGCGGCTTGTCGATCGAGGACATGGTTTTGATCACCCCCAAAACCGCCGCAACGATGCCGATGGCGGGCAGCCCGTCGGCCATGCTCTGGATCGCGCTGGCAGAGACAAGTGATTCATGGTGGTGCTTCTTGATCTTGCGGTTCAACACGTCTTCCATTTGGAACCGGTCGTCGAATTGCATCGACATCATGCGGAAGCTGTCGGCGATGAGGTCGGTCAGAAAATGGTCTTTCATCAGCTTGGGGTAGCGTTGAAAGATCGGGCTGGCCTCGGGGTTTTCGATATGCTCGTCCATCGCGACGATGCCCTTGGTCTTATATAGGCGCGCCAGTTCGAACATCAGCGCCAGTAGATCGTTGTAATCCGCCGCCTTCCAACGCGGCCCCTTGATCACGCGCATCACGCCGACCAGCGATGACTTCACCACCGAGAAGGAGTTGGCGATCACAAAAGCCCCGAGAGAGGCGCCGCCGATCATCATGCCTTCATAGGGTAGGGCGTGCAGGACGATGTCCATATTGCCCCCCGACAGCATGAAGCCGCCAAAGACCAGACCGAAGACCATTACAAGACCAAGCAAGAGTGTCATTGCTGCACACGCCTCCAAAAAGAAACTATTCTTACTTTATCCTTGAGTGAATGGGTCTATACAAGTATTATCTAGGAAAGAACTTGGGTTTCTATGATGAATAGTGGTTTTTCGGTCAAAGAAGAGTTGAGGAATGATGTCGACGCTCTGCAAGAGCCCGACGCCTTCGCCTATTTCGTCGACCCCTCCGAGCTTTCGGTGCTCGTGCAGGGCTGGCCCGAGGAGATGCGGCTGCTGCTTTGCATGGATGCGGGCGGGCTTTGTGAGTTCGTGGTCTTTCACAATGACGAAGAGCACGCGGTCTTTGACCGGGTTGCGGATATCCTTGATCGTCCCGTGGGCAGCTTTGCCGTCAGCCCCGAAGTTGAGGGGCATCCCTGCCGCAGGTTGTTGTTTTCTGAGGAAAACGCGCTGTTGAAGGCGATTCAGGAAAGCAAAACACTGGAAGAAACGGCGGCGGATTACCTGATCAACTACAACTTCGCCCGCGAAGAGGGCTTGGATTTCGACGAGTTGATGCGCCAGCGCCCTGAGTTGGAGCAGTTCCAGCGCGTCAGCACCAACAAGATCTTTCCCATCGGCACCCGCAAGCGCCGCAAGCTGCGCACGGGCCCGCCCGAAGGTTATATGCCCTCCGCCGAGGTGCAGCCGGGTGAGTGTTTCTATGTGCGCCTTGAAATGTGGCTCGCCGGGGGGCGGATGCGAATCGCGGCCAGCCCGGAAAAGCCGCTGCCCATGGTGCCGACCTTGGTGCGTGACATTGCGTTCCGTGACGATTTTGCATCAGTCTACATCCCCCGTGACACGCTCGCGGCGGAGTGGCGGCCCAAGGATAACATGGTGATCGACATCCCGGCCGAGCTTTTCCCCGCCGGGTTCAGCGACAGTTGTGAGCGGCGCGAAGTGAAGGTCGCGGTCATGCCCCGGGGTATCTTTGTCGAATTCGGCGCACCCATTGACGTGCCCCCGGCACCCGAGCCTGAGTTGCTCGACCCCGCGACGTTGACACCGCAGCCGCCCGCACCGCGCAAGAGCCTGTGGAAGTCCCTGCATATCCCGTTGATCGCGGTGGCAGGGCTGGGGGTGACCGGTCTGTTCAGCACGATCATCGCGCAGACGACGGGGAATGACGTGGCCCCCGATCCGGCCCCGAAAAGCGCGATTTTCAATACCGTCGCGCAGATGGAGCCGTGATGCATTCTGCACGATATGGCGGAAAAGTGCTTGCCAATGCTTGCGCGGGTTCCAAATACAATTCGAATCGTGATAAGAATAAACGGCAAAGAATTATTTATCTTTGCTGCGTCCCTTGCGAAGCGCTTCTTGAACGCTTTGCGAACCTTGCAGAAGGCAAGATTAACTTAACAAGGAAGTTGCTTCATGCCTAATGTACCCCCCAAGCAGAATCTAAGCGATACCGCGATTGCGACCATCGTTTCGGGTTTCGCCAGCCGCAGCGACGTGACGATCGACGATATCTTGACCTTGGTCGAGCGTCTGCGCGCCACCCCAGCCGACGCCCCTGCCACCGCATTGGCCAATATCCCCGCCGCCGTCGCGCCCATCGCGCCCAAGGCCCAAGGCATGACTGCCGCGCCGGGTGAGCAGCCGATGACCGATGACACGATCTTTTGCCTGTGCTGCGGCAAGGGGTTCAAAATGCTCAAGCGTCACCTCGGGGCCGAACATGGGCTGACCGAAGCGGAATACCGCGTGATGTTCAGCCTGCCCGCCGACGCGCCGCTGGTCGCGCCGAGCTACTCCAAGCGCAAAGCCGAATACGCCAAACGCGCCGGGTTGGGCAAATACAGCCGTGACAAGTCGGACAACAACGCAGAGCTTTCCTGATCTGGCCCCGGGCCCGATCTTGCGTAGTCGGGAGGCCGTGTGATGGCTGACAAAAAGAACGCGATGATCATCATCAAGCGCTACGACGCGGAGGGCGGCCATGCCCACCACGGCGGCGGTTGGAAGGTGGCCTATGCGGACTTCATGACCGCGATGATGGCGTTTTTCCTGCTGTTGTGGATCCTCGCCGCCTCGGATGAGGAAAAGCTGCGCGGTCTGGCCAATTACTTTACGCCGACGGTGTCGGATGGGGGCTCCTCCTCGGATGCGGCGGCGGACCTGCGTCCGCTGATGGCAGCCGGGGTGATGACCGGCGCGGTCGACAACACCGGCAATGTGCAAAAGCCGACCTTTGGCCGGGACAACCCGATGATGGTCTTCGACAGCCGCCTGCGCGACAAACCGGCGGCAGTGGTCGTGGAATATGCCGAAGCGCCCGAGCCTGCGGCAGCCGCCGATCCCGCTACATTGGCCGCGATTGAGGAATCCGAGCGCCGCCAGTCCGAGATTGACCGGATGGCCGAAGATATCGCCGAGCGGATCACATCGGACAGCACGCTGAATGATCTGGCGCGCAATGTCCGGTTGGAGAAATCAAACGGGGCGCTGACGGTTCAGGTGTTGGATCAGGACGAACGGTCGCTCTTTGCGCGCGGCAGTGCTGATGTGACCCCCAAGACCCGTGAATTGCTGCTGGCCATCGGTGATGTGATCGCCGATCAGAACCAGCCGGTCGAGATTGTGGGCCATACCGATGCCGCCGCCTTTGGCGCGAACAACGGCTACACGAACTGGGAATTGTCGGCAGATCGTGCCAATGCCACGCGCCGCACGCTGATGGCTGCGGGGATCGCTGGGGCGCGGTTCATGCGGGTTTCCGGTGTGGCCGACACGCAACCGATCAACACGATCGATCCCTTGGCCTCGGAAAATCGCCGCATCTCGATTCGCTTGGTGTACCAGGCCGAGTAGCCCTTATTTTCAAGGCTCTATCGGCCCGGTTGTGCGTAATTCAAGCCTCGGCAAAAGTGCGACATCCCTGCCGCTGATTCCCAAAAATAATATCCGGTCTTGAAAAATTGTTGACGGTCAAGGTCTTGCGATCTAGACCTAAAGCAATAAAC
Organism: Sulfitobacter sp. NFXS29; assembly: GCF_040148765.1. Lineage (NCBI taxonomy): Bacteria > Pseudomonadati > Pseudomonadota > Alphaproteobacteria > Rhodobacterales > Roseobacteraceae > Sulfitobacter > Sulfitobacter sp. NFXS29. Next base: position 247,670 of record NZ_JAGDED010000002.1, on the reverse strand, counting down.
GAGCACCGGGCACCTAAAAAACTTTAAAAAAACGCCCGGATAAACCATGGACAGAATGTCCTGAACGAGGCGGAAATGCAGGTAAACTCACTTATAGGTGGCATCTGGAAGGGTGCCTGCCACATGGATTCATCGGCCGATGGCCGTCATTTCAACATGCTGATCCGGGCGCTTATTCCGGTTCAAGCTTCGGTCTTCGAGATGCAGGATTGGGCCGGTCACCCGGTCGCAATGCCAGATTGCATCGAACCGATCCCGGGTATCTGCCTTGGCGATATCCTTGCCGAAGAACTCGACGCCGATGTGCCTTATGGCTCGCTCGTCGTCATTCGCAAAAGCGACAATTTCACCAATATCTCCCAAGCTGCCGGTGCGCTGGTGGGCGAAGTCTTGATCGGGATCATCGGGCGTGGACTGTTCCCGATGATGGACGAAGACAGCGTTCTGCACGCATTGGGTCAGGCATATCATCACGCGGCAGAGGCGGATGAGCTGCTCAAGCTGGGGCTTGAGCCTGCGGCTTTCCGCATGGGGCTGAGCGCGGTTCTGGGGCAGTACTGGGGCCGTCCGGTTGACAGTCACTCGGTCTTTGCAGCACAGCCCGCCGAGAGCGCACAGATTTCGTTGCGGGCCCTGACCGGCACGGAGACACCCGTGACCCTCAATCAGTGGACTTTGCGGTTGAAAGCCCTTGTTGAAGGCCGCAGCGCGCGCCGCGCCTTCGAAGATCAGCGCGGAAACGTGCGGATCTCCTGATCCCAAAAGGGCCTTCGGATTTCCTTGTGGAAGCCTAAGTTGGAGGACGTCAAATGATTGCTCAGCTTCAGGCAGCACCAGCGGTGCCGAGTGTCCCAGGTCTCGGGCAGCCGTCCCCAAATGGGGCGGCCGAAGGCTTTGCCGCCCTGATGCAGGGCATGACGGGGCAGGAGGCCGCGCCAGAGCCGCAGGTTCAGGGCATGGAAAGCCCCTTGCCGGAAACAGACGCCGCCGATGATGCGCTGCCTGAGGGGATTGACCTTGAGACGGCAGAGGGGCTGATGGCCCTGATGGATCACACCATCGCGGCGCTGGAGGAGGCCAACCACCCGATCACCCCAAAGGCCGCACTCGCCGCATTTGCCGAAGCCCTGGGCGCGGCGCCGCCCGGCAGTGTCGGCGCGTTGGAAGCGGTGGCCCAAATTGACGACCCCAGCCTTGAGGCCGCGCTGGAAGAGAAACTTGGCCGTGCCCTGCGCATCCCGACGCCGACCAGCCAGCTTAGCATCGCGTCAGCGGTGGTGCCGGTCGTCGGACGGGTCGCCATCGTCAAGGGGCCGGTCTTAGGGCTGGCCGAAGGGGCCGCGCCGGCTTTGCAAATCGATGGGATCGTTGGTCAAGTCGCCGCCAAGCCGGTAACCTCGGGCGACACGCCGGTCCTGCGGTTGACGCCCGATGCGACTACAGAAAGGGTCGTCGCTGCGCCCGCCGCCTCTGCCGCGCCCGCCGAAGCCAGTACAAGTCCCATCCCGCAGGTGGACTTGAGCGCAGAAGCCGCAGACCCCCGCATCACCGCCGCCACCGACCGGTTCAGTGCCGCTGTCGATGCCGCCAAGGCACCCCAGCCCGGCGCGAATGCTCCGGCAGCCGAGGCCGCGCTGCGCGAAGTCGCCGCTTTGACCGCACCGCAGGCCCCCCAGAGCGAGGGACTACGCCTCAGCCCGCCGCAGCCGACACCCGCGCCCGCGCCGAACCCCGCCGCCGCGCCAGATGAGCAACTGCGCCAGCATGTCAGCCAGCAGATCCGCGGCCTCGACACCGCAGACAACAAGCTGCGCTTCTCGCTCTCGCCCTACGGCATGGGCGAGATCGAGATCGAAGTCGTCCGCAGCGAGACGGGCCGGATGCAGATCGCCATGACCGCTGAAAGCGCTTCGGTGCTAAACATGCTGCGCCAAGACCGCGAACACCTGCTGGATGCGCTGCAGTCGCGCGGCATCAGCGCCGATAACGCCGACCTTGATTTCCAGACCTTCGACGACCGGGGCCGCAACGGCGGGCAGCAGCATGGGCCAGAGTTCACCCAAAGAGCAGCGCAGGCCGATGATGCGCCGGGCACTGACGCCCAGCCCTTGGCGCAAACCCCCAGCTCTAACTTGAGTGCCGGGCAGTTGGATATCCTCACCTGAAAGGCGAGACCATGATTGACGCGACCACAGCAAGCACCCTGAGCACCGCCAACACCTCGGCGGCGGCGACCTCTTCGGCAGAGCTTCAGGAGAGCTACAACAGCTTTCTCACTCTGCTGACGGCGCAGATCTCAAACCAAGACCCGCTGAACCCGGTGGATTCGACGCAATTCGTTTCGCAATTGGCGCAATTGACTCAAGTCGAGCAGAGCATCGCGACCAACGCGAGCCTTGAGCAGATCAGCACGATGCTTTCCACTGTCGGCGCGATGTCGGACCTGCAATTGATCGGGCGCGACGTGCTGGTCCCCTCGACACAAGTTCGCATGACCGAGGATGAATTCCCGCTGAGCTATCAGCTCAATGCCGGGGCGGAGGATGTGACCGTCCGCATCTATTCCCAAGACGGCAGCCTGATCCGCGAGATGCCCGGCCCCTCTACCGCAGAGGGGGAGGTGATCGACGTGGATTGGAACCGCCTCGATTCAGTGGGCCTGCCGGTGCCACCCGATACCTTCCGGGTTGAGATCACGGCGACGGATGCCGCGGGCAATGACGTGGGGGTGACCCCGTTGACCCGGTCCGAGGTGACGCGGGTGAACTTCACTGCCTTGGGGCCGGAGTTGGAGTTGGATAACGGGGAATCCGTGCTGTCAAACGTGGTGCGTTCGGTTCTGTAAACCTTCGGCGCGGCGCGGGTCAGAGCCGCGCCACATCCTGTTTGTAGAGCGATACGAACATCACATCGTCGACGCCCTTATGCTCTTTGCTGATAAGATCGCGCAGCAACCGCGAGAGGGCTTCGCTGTCAATCGCCACCCCGCGCAGCACAGCGCTTTCGGCGGCGAGGTTCATCGCCTGCAAAAGGGAATCGCGCATCCGCGTCGCATCTTCGACCCGGCGGTAGCGTTCGGCCAATTCCAGCGTTCCCATCTTCAGCGCGAAATCCGCCACGATATAAGAGACGCTGTTGGTCTTCTCCACCGGGATCGTCATCTGACCAAGCCGCACCACGGTGCGGTCTTTGGCCAGTTCATAGCTGTCCATCGGCGCTTGGGCCTCATCCTTGGCGGATGCCTCGCCATGGGCGTCTTTCTCGGGGGTATGGCCTGCGTCTTTTACCGCTTCATCCGCGCCGTGGGGGGCGTTTTCATCACTCTCTGTTCCCGCCGCTTCGGCTGGGGCAGGGCCAAGGGCCAGACCGGCGCCATAGCCTGCACCCATGCAAAGCAAGGGGAGTGCTACGAATGCGATTGCTGCCTTTTTCATGTTCGACCTTTCCTGAGCTTTCGTCAGGTTTAACGGTCGATTGCGACGGCAATGGTCTCACTTTGTGACCAAGTCGCGAATTAATAGGGCAGGATCACATCCATCGCATCTTCGCCGTAACTGCGCTCTTGGGCGCGCGAAAGCGTGCCACGACCGCCATAGGCGATGCGGGCCTCGGCGATCTTGTCATAAGAGATGGTGTTGTCATCGCGGATGTCGGCAGGGCGCACGATCCCAGCCATGCGCAGCTCACGCAGCTCTTGATTCACCATGATTTCTTGGCGTCCCGCGACCACAAGCGTGCCGTTGGGCAATTTGTCGATGACCAAGGCGGCCACTTTAAGCTCGATCTGTTCGTTGCGCGAAATGGCACCAGAGCCGCTTGCTTCGGAGGCCGAGCCGATCTCGACGACATCGCCACTCGGCAGGTCGGCTGCGCTGATTCCGGGCAAAATTGCGGCAATTTTCGCGCCATAGCCAAAGAATGTCGGGAAACCGATGGAGCTTGCGCCTTCGCGCTCGCGGTCGGTTGAGTTGCGCAATTGCGCGCGGTCGTCGATTGAGATCACGACCGTGACGATATCACCGATATCATCGGCGCGCTGGTCCGCAAACAGCGCTTCGCTGCGGGCCGAGAAGAGCGAGGCTTTGGCACTGCCGCGACGTGGCGGCTCCATCGCGACGGCGGGCATCGGCACCTGAACGCGGGCCACTTCAGGGATGGTTTGCCCATCCACCACGATCGGCGAGGGCTGCGGATCGCGGTCGAAGTGATCTGCGGTATCGCAGGCGGTCAGGGCAAGGGCCGCGCCCAACATCAAGACAGAGGGGCGCGCGAAAGCGGTGGTCATCGAATGATCTCCACGGTCCCTTCGCCGGTGGCGATGCCGGTGACCGTTTTGTTGCTGACAAGGTTCACGATACGGATTTCCTGCCCCTCATGCGCATCATCAAGCGCGCGCCCCGGAGAGGAGAGGGCCAGAAGCCCGTCGCTGAAATAAATATCCACCCGTTCGCCCCGGTTGATGACCAGCGGCTGGATGATGGACTGGATCTGGATCGGGCGGCCCGGCGTCAGCACGCGGCGGACCTGTTTGCCGATGACCTCTTCCATATCCGTCATCACATAGGTGCCGATGCGGCCCACGGGCAGGCGCATGACGGTCAGGTCGTCTTCCATGATGATGTCATCGGGCAGCAGGCGCGTGAGCGGGACAGGGACCGGCATGGTCACAAGGGCATAGCCGCCGATGCGCTGCACCTCGCCCGTCTCAAGGACCGCATTTGCCAGAAACTTGCCGCTGCGCGGGTCCATCCAGAACTCTGCCAGCGTCAACACGGCGTCAGCTGGGGCGTCCTTGACGGTGATCTCGAACTCGCCGTCTTGCGGCAAGCTGTCGGCGTAATCGGTGCGCGCGCGTTCCTCGACCAACACGCCGATGGGGGCCGACAGGGCAGGGCCCGTCAGCACCATCAGGCCAAGGAAGAGGGCGGCGAGCCGTTTCATTAGCGGATTTGGTTCGCAGCCGAGAGCATCTGGTCTGCGGTCTCGATTGACTTGGAGTTCATCTCATAGGCGCGCTGCGCCGAGATCAGATCGGTGATCTGTTGGATGACATTCACGTTGGACGCCTCAAGATAGCCCTGACGGATCATCCCCGCGCCCGGATCACCGGGGTTCACCACCTGCGCTTCGCCGGAGGCTTCGGTCGCCAGCAGGAAGTTGTTGCCCACCGGGCGCATCCCCGGCTCGTTGACAAAGGTGGTCAGGCTGAACTGGCCCAGTTCCACCGGCACGGGATCGTTTTCGACATAGGCCATGACGACGCCCTGTTCGTTGATCTCGACCGCTGTGGTGTTCTCGGGCACGACCATGCCCGGCTCGACACGGTAGCCCTGCATCGTGACGATCTCGCCCTCAGGGGAGAGTTGGAACGACCCGTCGCGGGTATAGGCGGTGCCGCCATCGGGCAGCGTGACCGAGAAATACCCACGCCCGTCGATAGCGACGTTAAGCTGGTTCTCGGTGGCAACCATGCCGCCTTGGGTATTCAACCTCACGGTGCCCGCGGTCTGCACGCCCATGCCGATGTCGATACCCACGGGGCGGGTCGATCCGGCCTCGGAAGTGACAGCGCCCTCGCGCTGCATGGATTGATAGATCAGATCCTGAAAGGCGGCGCGGCTGGCTTTAAACCCGGTGGTGTTCGCGTTGGCGATGTTGTTCGAGATCACATCGACATTGGTCTGCTGCGCCATCATGCCGGTTGCGGCGATGCTAAGTGCCTTCATTGTCTCGTTCCTTCCGTTTCACGGATGTCGGGGTCAGACCGCCTGCGCGATCCGTTTGAGCGAGTCGCGGCGCAGGTCGTCCGCATTGCCCATCATGGTATTCGTGCGCTCATAAGCGCGCTGCACGTCGATCAGCCGGGTCATCTCGCGCACCGGATTGACGTTGCTAAGCTCCAGCGTGCCTTGGCGCACCTGCACAGCTTCGGCCACGGCGGGATTGGCAGCGCCCTCGGGCGCGACCAGCATGCCGCCGCCAAGACGCTTGTAGCTTTGGATTTCAGGGATATTAAAAACGCCGATACGGCCCAGCGGGCCGGTCTCACTGCCCGAAATCGTGCCGTCTTCGGAAATGTTGATGTCGCCTATGCCCGCGGGGGGCAGTTGGATCGGCGCACCGCCCGCGTCGAGTACTTTGGCCCCCGACAACAGGGTCAGATTGCCCTCAGGGTCGAGGACAAAGCTGCCATCGCGGCCAAAGGCCTGCTGCCCGTCGGCGGTTTGATAGCTGAACCACCCCTCACCATGCAGCGCCACATCCAGCGGGTTGCCGGTCTGCGACAGCGCGCCGGGGCGGGTGTCGATGTAAGAGCCTGTGTCGCTGACGAATGCCGCCTGATCGTCGCCAAGTGCTGTGTTGTCCTGCAGCAGGGCCTCAAAAACCACATGCTCGCCCTTGTAGCCTGCGGTGCTGGCGTTGGCGATATTGTTGGCGGTGATGTCGAGTTGGCGCTGAAGGGAAGTCGCCAGCGACATGCTGATATGGCTGGTTTCCGTCATGGCGGGCCTCAGGTTGGGCAAGGATGGCGTGACTTTATTGAAGGTCAGTGTGAAATAAAGAATGGATCTTTACAAGAATAAAGTGCATCTATTCATGAAATGAAGCATCTGCACAACATTGTCTTTGGTCTCTCTTTGATCTTGGCCGCGCCTGTGGCGGCGGAGGAAGGTGCTATCTTTGCGCCTCTGTCCTTGGTGGAACAGGGGCAAGAGGATTTCCTTGCCGCCCGTGAGACGCTGATGATGCAGCTTTTCGCCGCAACCGATCCGGATGCCCCCCAGCGGGCCGCGGCGCTGCTGGACCTTTCGGAATTGCACCTTGCATGGATGATGCGCCCTGAGGCGGCAGGCTTTTTGGCGGCGCTCGACGCCGAGGCCCTCAAAGGTGACGCAGCGCGGCGGCATCGAACATTGAACCTCGCCCTTGCTTTGTTGGAAGAGGACGCGGGCGCGGGCGGAGATTTGGGGCAGGCGGTGTCTTGGTCCGTCGGGTGGAGCGAGGGGCAGGCCCTGCGGGCAGCGGCCTTTGCCCGGCTGGGGGCGGCGGAGGAGGCGGCGCGTTTGATCCCGCGCACGTTGGAGAGCCTCGGCGCCCTGTCACCCGCGATCCAAGCCGCGGTCCTGCCGGACCTGCTTGAGGCGGCTTTGGAGGCCGAGAATTGGGAAGTGGCGCAGGCATTGGCCGCGCAGTTCCCCAAACATGTCGAATTGCGCGATGGCCCCGCCTATCGCTACCTGCTGGCCCGCGCGTCAGAAGTGTCGGGCGATCTTTTGATGGCCTTTGAGGGCTATGTCCAAGCCGCGCAGGGCCGCGATCTCTATGCGCAACGGGCGCGGCTCGCGCTGGTTCGGATGGGGCGAGAGACCGAGACCTTGCCGGGGAAAGATGCGCTGTCGCTGCTCAAAACCGCGCGCTGGATGTGGAGCGGGGATGACCTTGGCCGCGAAGGCGCGGTGCTGCTGGCAGAGGTCGCGACAGAGCAGGGCGATACCGATACCGCCCTTTGGGCCTTGCATAATTTGCTGCGGAGCACCCCTGATGATGAGGCCGAGGCGCTGCGCGCGCAGGCGCGGGATATCTATGGGGCATTCTACGCGGCAGGCGCCGCAGGTGAACTCGATCTGGGACCGTTCCTTGAGGGGCACGCCCGTATCAGCGCCCGCTGGCGCTTTGATCCGGCTTTTGTGGGGCATGCCGTGGCTGTGCCGCAGCGCCTGCTGGGCACCGGGATGACCGCCCTTGCTGCGCGCGAGTATCGCGCGCTGCTTGAAATGGTGGAGGCTCTGGAAGGGGTCGGGACGAATGCCCCCGATGCAGCCCTTTTGGCTGATCTGCGCCGCGGCGAGGCCCGTGCGCTTTTGGCGGGCGGGCAGGCAGATGCGGCCGTAGATTTACTGAGCGGCTATGCCGACGATCAGGGGGCCGAGGCCGAAGCCCTTTTGGTTGAAGCCTTGGCGCAGGCGGGCCGCTCGGATGAGTTGGCGGCCCTGCGGCTGCGCGCCCAAGACATGGATCTGCGCCGCAGCCGTGCGGTGGCTCTATACGAGACCGGCAAATGGGGCGCGGCCCGGCAAGCTTTTCTTGAAATGTGGGAGGCCCATCCCCCGCAGTTCGCCTTTGCCGATGCCACGCGCCTGACCCTTGCTGCCTATCAGGCGGGCGATAGTGAGACCGTCGCACGAGCCGCCGCGGCCTTTCCCGCGCTTGCCGAACTGCCCGGCTGGGCAGACCTCGCCACCGGGCTCGGCGCACAGCCCCGAGGGGAGGGGCCGCGGGGATCAGACGTGATGCGGCTGAGTATGGAAAGCGCGGACCGTATCCTTGATGCCGTGACCAAAGTGACGGATGTCAAGGAAAGTCAGTGACATAAATATCAAACGCAAATTTTATTCTTGCTTTGGTCATGAAGAATCGGCTTTGTCATGTATAACCCAAGAATAACAAGAACGAGCAGGATCAAGTCATGAGCATTACAAGCGCCCTTCAGATCGGGGTCAGCGGGTTGCAGGCCAACTCCTCCCGCGTCCAGAATATCTCTAGCAATATCGCCAACGCCAATACGGTCGGTTATCGGCGGACCTTCTCGGAATTCGTGACGCAGAACACCGGGTCGACGCAGGCGGGGGTGCTGACGGATGTGCGGGCCGATATCTCGGCCAATGGCAACATCATGGGCACCGGTCGCTCAACAGACCTGGCCGTGCAGGGCGATGGCTTTTTCGTCGTGTCGCGCAACCCTAATGATCCTGTCGAGTCCAATTACTACATGACCCGTGCGGGATCCTTTACCCCGGATCAGGACGGCAACCTGCGCAATTCGGCGGGTTATTTCCTGTCGGGCTTTCCCACCGATGCAGCCGGGGCCACCGGAAGCGTCAGCAGCACCAGCTACAATGACCTCAGCACTGTGAATGTGGCGAGCTATCAGGTTCAAGGCACGCCCAGCACCCGCGTCGGCGTATCGGGCAATGTGCCTGCGCAAGAGACCGGCGCCGGCACCACGGGCACGGCCTTTGAATCCACCCTGCGCTATGTCAACCAACTGGGCGGCAGCGACGCGCTGAACCTGTCTTGGACCCCCGGCGCCACGGCCAATGAATGGACCGTCAACATCAGCGATGAGGCGGGCAACGACTATGGCAATGCAACGGTGAATTTCACCGACAGCGGCGTCAACGCGGGCACCCCCGACAGCTACACGCCCGGCACCCTGCCGATTGACCCCGCAACCGGCGTTGTGACCCTGCAGATCAACAACGGCGGCACCCCACAGCCGCTTGAGATCGACTTCGGCGCGCCCGGCACCTTTGAGGGGATGACCCAGTTCTCGGGCGATTACACGCCTCCGGCTTTTGCGGATGACGGCACCGAGACCGGCAGCCTTGAGCGGGCCGAGATGAGCGATAGTGGCATCCTTTACGGGGTCTTTGACAATGGCCAGCGCCGCGCGCTGTTCCAAGTGCCGCTTGCCAATGTTGCCAACCCCGACCAGATGCGCTCGGTCGATGGCAACGCCTATGTTGCCACCCGCGATTCCGGCGCGGTGAGCATCGGCAATCCGATGCTGAACGGTCTGGGCAGCATCAACAGCGGCGCGCTGGAAGGCTCCAACGTGGATATCGCCCAAGAGCTTACCGACCTGATCCAAACGCAGCGGGCCTATTCCTCAAGCGCCAAGATCATCACCACCAGCGACGAAATGCTGAGTGAAACGCTAAGTATCAAACGCTAACCCGGTGCATGAATGAGCATCTCATCCGCCTTTAGCATTGCCCGCAGCGGGCTGAGCACGACAGAGGGTCGCGCCAACCTTGTTGCGGGCAATATCGCCAATGCGCAAACCGAAGGTTACGCCCGCCGTGAAGCGGCGCAGGTCTCCACCAACGGTCAAAGCGGAACGGTTGAGCTGCGCATCGCGCGGCAGGTGGATGAACGCCTTGCAGGCTTGTCGCGGAATGCTTCGGCTGAACTGGGTCAAGCCTCTGCCACAAACGAGATTCTCGGCAGTTACCTGATCACTTTGGGCGAGCCGGGCGATGAGGTTTCCCCCGCCGCCCGTCTGGCGGAGTTTCAGGCCGGTCTCGACCTTTTGGCGAACAACCCCTCCGATCCTGCGGCGCAGAACGACCTGCTGTCGCGGACCGAGACCTTGGTGCACAGCATTAACAAGGCCGCCATCGAGCTTGATGCCAGCCGCGGACAGGCTGGCGATAGCCTTGTGTCAAGCGTGGGCGAGGTGAACGCAGCGCTGTCGGATATTGCCGAACTGAACGAACGTCTGGCGCTTGCCGGGTCCGATCCCACCGGTACCAGCGGGCTGATGGATGAGATGAACCGCCGCCTCGATGCTTTGGGCACGCAGATGGATTTCCAAAGCCGTTGGGAAGCGGATGGAACGCTGACGCTGCACACCACCGGCGGCACGGAACTGGTCCATGGAGAGACCGCCGTCACGCTGAGCGCCAACCGCGACACCGGGCGGCTGATGGCCGGGGACATCGACATCACGCCAAACAGCACCACCGCGCGCGGATCCGACAGCGGCCGCCTTGCGGGGCTGAGCGGGTTGATCGCCAATGACCTGCCGCAGATGAAACTGCAGCTGGATGAACTCGCCCGCGGTTTGGTGCAGAGTTTCGAGGCCGCCGATGCCTCTGTCGGGGCCGGGCAGCCGGGGCTGTTCACTGACGCGGGTGGCGCATTTGACCCGGCGCAATTGGATGGGCTGGCCGGGCGGCTTTCGGTCAACAACAGCGTTCAGCCCGACAAGGGCGGCGCGCTGTGGCGTCTGCGCGATGGCGTCGGGGCCCCAGCCCCCGGAGAGCCGGGCGACACCACGCAATTGAACGCCTTCGTCGATGTCCTTGAAACGGGCATGACCTTCGACGCGGCGACCGGCCTTAGCACCAATGCGCGTCTGGGGGATTTTGCCGCTGATCTGGTCAGCCAGCAGAACGTCCTGCGGGTCAGCGCCGACGCGCAGGCCGAGACGGCTCGCGTGCGGCTTATCACCTTTGAGGACAACCGGAGCAGCATTGAAGGCGTCAACGTCGACACCGAATTGCAAAAGCTCTTGGAAATCGAACAGGCCTACGGCGCCAATTCGCAGGTGCTCAGCAGCCTGAGCGACATGCTCGATACCCTTTTGGCCAGCGTGTGAGGATAGAATGACCGAGATTTCCCGCACCGTCTCCACCGCCCTGCAAAGCCTGCGCCAGCGCGAGCAGACCAGCCGCCTCGCCGCCGAAATTTCGGACGTGTCAAAAGAGGTGACGTCCGGACTGAAGGCCAACCCCTACGACGATCTGGGCCACCGTTCGGCCGATGCCATCGCGATCCGGATGCAGATCACCCGCAACGATGGTTTCCTGACCTCCAATACGCTTTTGGATCGCCGCTTTCTCGCCGTGGAAACCTCGCTCGGCGCGATGCGCGATGTCGGTCAAAGTGTGCTTGAGCAAGCCTTCACCACCGACAACGCGGGCGGGCTTTCGGCGACCTATCTGTCGCAGGCGGCGCGTACGGCGCTTGACCAAGTGTTGGAACGTGCAGCGGTCAGCGACAGCTCCGGTTTCCTGATGTCCGGCACCCGAAGCGACACCAACCCGCTGCAGGCATGGGATGAGATCAACCCGCGCACGGGGGAATCCCCGGCCATCGCAGTGGATCATATGATCGGCGGCCCCCTAACGGACATGGCCGACGTGCAGCGCGCCATCGACGATCTGAAGGCGGGGTTTGGCGATAGTTCAATGTTCCCAAACCATAATTTCGAGAACACATTCTACAACGGCGCGCCAACGGGCAATCCGCCGCTGACCTCGCGCACCTCTGAGACCCAGACGCTAACCCAAGGCGCGCAGGCCAATGACCCGGCGATCCGCGATCTCATGCGCGGTCTGGCCATGCTAAGCGCGGTAAACCCCAGCGATATTCCCGATGCGGCCGCCCGCGATGCGTGGCTAACCGAGGCCCGCAGCGCCATCGGCGCGGGGCTCGAAGGGCTGACGGATCTGGAAACCCAGACCGGCCTGAAGCGGGCGCAACTGGCCGATACGATCTCGGCTCAGGAAAGCCGGGCGCTGTTTCTCGACGCCGAGGTGATGAACCTCGAAGGCGTCGATCAATATGACGCAGCCACCCGTCTGACCCAATTGCAAAACCAACTCGACTCCAGCTTTGCCGTCACCGCGCGCCTCTCGCGCCTGTCCTTTTTGAACTACCTTTAACCGGAACCGCCGCCCATGAACGCCCTGTTTAAACTCCTGCTGATCGGCCTCACCTTCGCGCTTGCCGCGCCGGCGGCTGCACAGGTGCGGATCAAGGATATCGTCACCGTCGAAGGCGTGCGGTCGAACCAATTGGTGGGCTACGGTCTGGTCGTGGGCCTCAACGGTACGGGCGACAGCCTGCGCAATGCGCCCTTCACCGAACGCGCCATCGAAGGCATGTTGGAACGGCTCGGCATCGGCAACCTGACCGAAGACCAGATGCGCACGGCGAATACTGCCGCGGTCATGGTCACCGCGTCCCTGCCGCCTTTCGCGCGGATGGGCAGCACCATTGATGTGGTTGTGTCCTCCTTGGGCGATGCGTCTTCGCTGCGCGGCGGCACTTTGATCGTCACGCCGCTGACCGCCGCCGATGGTGAGATTTACGCCGTGGCCCAAGGCCCGATTGCGGTCGCGGGTTTCGCGGCCCAAGGCCTCAATGCCTCCATCGTCGAAGGCGTGCCAACCGGCGCGCGGATCGACAACGGCGCCATTGTTGAGCGTGAGGTTGATTTTGACTTCAGCGAGATGACCAGCATCAAGCTGGCGCTGCGCAACGCAGATTTCGTCACCGCGCAGCGGGTCGAGGCGGCCATCAACCAAGCCATGGGCCCGGTCGCCACCGCCATCGATTCGCGCACCATCACCGTGTCGGCCTATGGCAAGGGATCGTTGATGGAGACGATGGCCCTGATCGAGCCGCTGCAAGTGCAGCCCGATCAAGTCGCCAAAGTGGTGATCGACGCACGCTCTGGCACCATTGTCATCGGCGCGAATGTCCGCATCGACCGCGTCGCGGTCAGCCAAGGTGGGCTGACCGTCACCGTCCGCGATGATTTCAACGTCAGCCAGCCTGAATCGCTGTCGATTGGCGGGACCACCGTGGTGGTGCCGAACTCTTCGGTCGGCGTGGAAGAGAAAGACGCGAAATTCGCCGTCATCGACGGGTCGGTCAGCCTGCAACGGCTGGTCGACGGGCTGAACGCCATTGGCGTCGGCGCGACCGAGACGATTTCAATCCTTCAAGCCATCAAGGCGGCGGGCGCTCTGCACGCTGACCTTGAGATCATCTAGGGGCAGGTCATGGAATTCGCATCTCTCCCAATCCCCGCGCCGACCTCGGCAGCCAAGCCCGCAGTGACCCAGGCCGATGCCGTCACCGCCGAAAAAGCGCAGGAGTTCGAGGCGATGTTCCTCGGACAAATGGTCGATGAAATGCTCTCGACCGTGGACATCGGAAGCTTTGGCGGCGGCCATGCCGAAGAGACATGGCGCAGCTTTTTGTCCAACGCGATCGGCGAAAGCATCGCCGAGCAGAACAGCACCGGAATTGCCCGCAGTATCGAGACCGCCATGCAGCGCTATCAAACGGGGGCCAACCGATGAGCGATCCGCGCAAAGCACTGGCCGCCGTTGACGCATTGGGCAACCTGCTGCGCCGCGAAATCGCCGCGGTCGAGGGCGGGGCGTTCAACCAGCTGGTCGAATTTGCCAGCGAAAAAGCCCGACTCACCGCCGTCTTGGAAGAGCAACTGAGCCACGATCCCGAGGCGGTTAGCAAAGATAAATTGCGCGATTTGAAAGATCTGATCGCGCGCGATCATCACCACCTGCAACTGGCCCGCCAAGCCACGTCAGAGATGATCTCACAGGTTTCCCAAATCCGGGAAAAGCACAGCATTGCAGGCATTTACGGCCGAAGCGGTGCGAAACGTGACAACCGCGCAACACTGATGACAACCGTGGACAAAAGTTTCTGATTTGCCTCAATGTTGCCAGTTTTTCGCGTAAAAACGTAATCAAGCGGGTTCGCCCCGCAGTTGTCAGAAAGACGACATAACGAACTAGAATAGTCTGGAATAAGAATATGTCTTCGATCAACACAAACAACTCAGCAATGAACGCTCTGTCGACTCTGCGGAGCGTGAATAATGGCCTGAACCAAACTCAGGACCGTATCTCGACCGGCCTTAAAGTTACTTCCGGTAAGGACAACGCGGCTTATTTCGCGATTTCCGAAACCATGAAGGGCGAGAGCGGCATGAACAAAGCCGTGAACGAGAGCCTGACCTTAGCGAAGAACTCGGTTTCGACTGCCCGTCTTGGTGCGGAAACCGTACAGGATTTGGCTCAGCAGTTTGTCGAACGTCTCGCTTTCGCGCAAAACGAAGGTGTAGACCAAGAGAGCGTGCAGAAAGAACTTACTGCTCTATCTTCGCAAATGAAAACGGCGCTAGACCAGTCTGGCTTCAATGGCGAAAATCTTATTAGCGGCTTAGGCGGTGATACTTCGATTTCGTTTGTTTCCGGTGTATCTCGCGCAGCTGACGCTACGTTGACGCCAACGACAATCAGCGTGACACTGAGCGATTTCGACACCCAGGTGGGGAATCCTGCCGTTGCGAACGCAGGGGATAACAGCTCTTTTTCTAACATTTTGATTAGCAACACTTCAACGGCAGCTGAGTTGGACGCATCTCTTGACGCTGCCCAAAGCTTTCTGGAAGTGATTACTAAAGCTTCGACCGATCTAGGCATTGGTGAGAAGGCGATCGAAAACCAGCAAGAATTCCTGACCAAACTGACCGACAACCTCGACTCCGGTGTTGGCGCGATGGTTGACGCGAACATGGAAGAAGAAGCCGCCCGTCTTCAGGCGCTTCAGGTTCAGCAGCAGCTGGCATCGCAGTCCCTGTCGATCGCCAACCAGGCACCGCAGAACATTCTGAGCCTGTTCCGTTAAGGATTAGGGTTTTCGGGGCCAAGGCCTAGTGCTTTGGCCCCGGTCCAACCGCGTCAGAATTTGCGGTTGGCAGGCAGCAAACTATAAAAACAAGGAAGAATTCCTATGGGGCTGGCAGCATACAAACGAACAATTCGCGAAAGCGAAACCCCGCGGCAGATCGAGCGCCGCATTCTAAGCCGCGTCACACATGACCTTGCCGACAAAGGCCAAGGCTTTGATGCGACAGAGAGCAAGAGTGAGCGATTGAACATCCTCGCTTCTGGTCTGCGCGACGCGATTTACGAAAATCAACGGTTCTGGTCGGCCCTGCGCTTTGACCTGTCCGAGCCGGAAAACAAGATGCCCGACGGGCTAAAGGCGTCGCTGATCTCCATCGCGCTTTGGGTGGACCGTCACAGCACTGCGCTGATGGCAGGCGAAGGCCGCTTGGCGGGTCTTATTGAGATCAACGGCAACATTGCCGCAGGTTTGGCCGGTCAGGCCGCGCCGCAGATGCAGGAGGTGTGAGATGCTGAAACTTACCCTCCGCCCGCGTGAACGCGTTGTCGTGAACGGCTGTGTCATCCGCAACGGCGACCGCCGTCAGGCGCTGACGGTCGAAAACCGCGCCGACATTGTGCGCGAATCCGATCTGTTGAAGCCGGACGCGGAATCCACGCCTGTTTCCAAGGTCTATTTCTTGGTGCAAACGGCGCTGATCCGCCCCGACACCCGCGATCAGATCTTGCCAATGATCCAACAAGGCTTGGCCGATCTCGCCTGTTGCTTTGGCGCTGAGATGCGCAGCCGGATCATGGAAGCGGCGAACTTCGTCTCCATGGCCGACTTCTACAAGGCCATGAGCGAATTGCGCGCGGTGCTCAAATACGAGACTGAGCTGATGCAGCTCCGCCCGGCACCGCCGGCACCGAGCCATGAGGCCGCGCACGCATGATTTCGCTGGGCGGCATGGGCACGCAGGTGGCGGTTAAGCTGTTTGACGCAACGCGCGACAAACAGCTCGACCTTGCCGCCAGCAATGCCCTGAACGCCCGGCAGATCGCGGCCTTTGAAGAACGTATCGGCAGTATCTCTTCCCCGCAGGAACTGATTGCCGATACAGAAGTCTATACTTTCGTCATGCGGGCCTTTGACCTCGAAGACCAGATTTTTGGCAAGGCTATGATCCGCAAGACGCTGGAAAGCGATATCACCGACAGTTCCGCGCTGGTGAACCGCCTGAGCGATCCCAAGATTCGCGACATGTATCTGACCTTGGGGTTCACGCCCGGAGGGGGGAGCAGCGAGAACCTCGATAAAGTCGACTGGCAAGCGGAGATGATCGACCGTTTCAAGGAACGCTTTGTGTTGAATGCGGCCGGAGAGGACAACGAAGGCGCGCGGATCGCCTTGGAGTTTAAATCCAAAGCGTCGGAAATCGACACTTGGCTCGACGTGTTGAAAGACGAAGACCTCGGCAAATTCATGCGCCGTGCGCTTGGCGTGCCGGACGAGGCTATCCAAGTCGATCTCGACCGCCAGATCGCGCTTTTCGAGCAGAAGTTCGACATCGAAAAGCTGAAAGACCCCGCCGAGGTCGACAAACTCGTCTCGCGGTTCTCGGCGATTTACGATGCGGTAGAGGGCGTCTCGTCGTCGTCGAACACCGTGCTTTCACTGATGCAGGGGGCCGTCTCTATCGGTCAGGGCAGCACCTTTACGGCCATCACCATCGACATCCCCACGATCACCGGCGGCTACAGCGCGTCGAGCGCCTACCGTTGACCCTCTTTATTCGATGAATTCGTCGTCATCGGCTGCCGAGGGCAGTTCGATCACGCCCTCGTCGGCGAGGGTCTTGGCATATTCCACCATGGCGGCCTGTGCGGCGCGCACGTCGCGGCCCCGGACCGGACCGGTGGCGGCCATCTCGTCCATCAGCATCTGACGCGAGCGTTGCGGCAGGCATTCCATCAGGTGATCGCGCTGCTCTTTCTTGGCCCCGCGCATCGCCATGGGCAGGGTGGCCCCATCCAGCCCGCGCATGACCTGCGCCAAGTCCTGCATCGGCAGTTTAAACAGATCGTCAAAGACGAACATACGCTGTTTGATGGCTTGGAAGGCGTCGGGGATGCGCGAATCCAGCGCGCCGGAAAGCTCTTCGAAGGCCTGCACATCCAACTGGTTGAATAAATCCGCCATGCGCTGATGCGTCTCTACCGAATTGGTGTGCATCGCGTTCGACAGAATGTCTTGTTTCAACGTCTCTTCGATCTGCTGCATCATGTGCAGCGGCACGGCCTCCATCGCGATCATGCGTTCGGCGATGTCTTGCATCCGCTCAGGGCCGAGCAGCGGCAGCACTTTGGCGGCCACGCTGGTGTCGACGTTGTTAAGGATCGCCGCCGCGGTCTGGTCGTGCTCGCCCTTGAGATAGTTGGCGATCACCGTCTCATCCAGCGCGCCAAAGCCGCGCCACATGGCGTTCTCGCGTTCGCTGTCCTTGAGCCCGGCCATGATGCTGGACACCTGTTCTTCGGGCATGAACTTGCGCAGCATGGACTCTGCCGTCGACAGCGACCCTACGACCGATCCTGTGCCGCTGACCACCTTTTGCGTGAACTCCTTGAGCACATGTTCCACCACCTCTGCGGGGATCGGGCCAAGGCGGCTCATGGCGCTGGTGATGCGCTCGATCTCGGCAGTGCCGAGCTTTTGCATGAGTTCCGATCCGGTCTGCTCTCCGAGGCACAAAAAGGTGATGGCCGCCTTGGTGGGGCCGTTCAGATCCTCCACCGTGATGGGCTTTCTGCGGGTTTTGGAAAGGGCATTGGTCGACATAGATAAATCCTTTCAGTGCAGGTCAGCCACCGGCAAGCGGCACATAGCTTTCGATCAGCGATCCTGCCAGCATGTACCAACCGTCGATCAGCACAAAGAAGATCACCTTGAACGGCAGGGAGATCAATACCGGGGGCAGCATCATCATGCCCGCACTCATCAAGACCGAGGCGATGATGAGGTCGATGGCGACGAAGGGCAGGTAGATCAGAAAGCCGATGGTAAAGGCGCGGCGCAGTTCCGAGATCATGAAGGCCGGAACGAGATGGCGAAAGGTGGCCTCTTCCGCCGAGGCGGGCAGGGGGGTCTCTTCGGCCTCTTCATCCGCCGGGGCGATGCGCAGGAACAGGGCGTAATCCTCGGGGCGGGTGTTGACGTACATGAAGTTTTTGAAGGGCGTGGCGATCCGCTCCAGCGCCTGTTCTTCGCCAATGGCGTTTTCCAAAAGCGGCTCGACCCCGGCCTCATAGGCGTCCTCGAACACTGGCTGCATGACGAAGAAGGTCATGAACAGCGCCAGCGAGGTCAGCACGATATTGGGCGGGGTCTGGTTCAGGCCAAGGGCCGAGCGCAGCATCGACAGGACGATGACAAAGCGCGTGAAGCTAGTCATCACCACCAAGAGCCCCGGCGCGATGCTCAGCACGGTGACCAGCGCGATGAACTGAACGATCCGGCCCGACAGATTGGCGTTTTCGTCACTGCCGGGCGCGGTGTCGCCAATCACATCCGACAGCGTGGAGAGAAACCCTCCGTCTTGGGCCATGGCCATGCCGCCGCTGGCGAGAAGCACCAGCAGGGCAAGGCCCATGCGGCCTGGCGCATAGGCGCGCAGAGAGGGGAGGTCAGTCAGGGACATAGTCCTTGACGATCTGGGTCAGGGACACGCCAAGCCGGTCTTCGCCGACCTTCACAAGATCGCCGCGTGCCACCAGACGGTCAGAGACCATGAGGTCGACCGGCGCGCCGATTTTGCGGTTCAGCTCTACGATGGAGCCTCGGGTGAGTTCCAGCAGGCGCGAGATCGGCATGCGGGCTTGGCCCAGCACGATCTGCACATCTAGGCCGACGTTCAACATGGCGTTGATGCCAGCGCCACCGGCCTCGGGGCGGGGGGCAAGGGCGTTGCGCGAGTCTTCGGTGTCGAGTTGCGGGAAGACGCCCGCGTCATCGCTGCCGGTGCTGGCGGTATTGCCAAAGGCGTCAGCGCGCGGCTGTTCTTGCGCGCCGGGCGTGGCGTCAGGCGCGGTGCCTTTCGCGGCGTTGTTGTCGTCTGTGGGCGATTGCAGGTCAGGCTTGTCCATTTCCGTCCTTCTCCTTTTGTGCTTTCAGCGCCCGCGCATGGGTGTCGCGCAATTCGGCGAGCAGGCGGTCGCAAATCTTTTTGAACCCGTAATCAAGGCTGCCGTGATCCCATTCCATCCGGGCATCCCCATCGGGCAGGTCGGCATCGGCGCGCAGGTCCAGCACGCCGTCGCATTTGTAGTACACAGCGCGCTGGCGCAGCTCAGGGCCAATCTGGTCAAGCGTGGCGGGCGACAGGCGCACTTTGATCTGGCTCGACCCGATGGCCATTTTCAGCGATTGGGTCACGGTCTTTTTCACCCGCGCGGTTGATAGGCGTTCGATCACCTCGGGCAAGACGATCTCGCAGGTTTGCAAGGTAAAGCCCACGATCTGCGCCATCAGCGCCTCTTGATGGGCCTGCATCGCCTGCGACAGCCGCGCCAGTTCCTGCGCCAGCTTTTCGGCCATCACGGCATGTTCGGCCTGCATGGTCTGGTGCATCTCGGCCCGGCCCGCGTCGGCCCCGGCCAAATAGCCTTCGATATGGCCTTGCTTATGGGCCTTTCTGATCTTCGCTTCGATTTCTTCGGGCGTGGGCAGCGCCGGATCCTGCGGCTTGCTTTTGCCGTCCTCGTCGAAGTTCTGCAGCTTGAGGGTCGTAATCACAGATCATCCCCTTCCGACAGCCATTGGCCCAGAACCCGCAGGGCGTCTTCGGTGTTGTCTTCGGCCAGTTCGGCCACGGCGCGCAATTGGCTGTGTTGCACCGCGCCCTCGACCGAAGCAAGTTGCACCATGTCGCGGGGCATCTCGTCCATTGGGCCAAGCACGGCACCGGTCTGGCCGCCCGCCGGGGTGGGCAGGCGGTTTGGCGGGGTCTCGTTCTGGGTGCCGCCGGTTAGCGCTTTTGGCGCGTTATCCTGCTCAGGGCCGTCTAGAAGGCCCGCGTCGGCGCCAGCACCGGCCAGCGCGGGCTGGGGCAGGGTGGCATCCAGCACCATGCGCAGCGGGCGCGCGCCCAGCACCATGATGATCGCCACCAGCGCCAAGGCAAAGAGCGAGCGCAGGATGGTCATGGCGTTATCGGCCAGCACCGCGCCCAAGCCACGGCCTGCGGGGCTGCTGAACTCTGAATCGAAATCAAGGAACTGAAGGCTATCGACCTGCACCTGATCGCCGCGGGCCTGATCAAAACCGATGGCCGTGCTGACCAATTGGCTCAGGCGCTGCATTTCTTCATCGCTGCGCTCGATATAACCCTCTGACCCGTCGGGTAGGGTGCCATAGCTGCCGTTCACCAGCACCGCGACCGAGATACGCTCGATATCGCCCGGCTCGCGCACCATTTCGCTTTGGACCGAACCGATCTCGTAGTTGATGATCTCGTCGTTCTCGGAGCGGGTGGACTGCCCCGCGCCGCCGCCTGCATCGTCGCGCAGCTCATCGGGGATGTTATTGGCCACATCGACTGTGCCCGTCGCCGGGTCGGTCTCATTGGAGTTGCGCACGCGGGTCTCGATCGACCGGGCAACCTGCTGGGCGGGATCAAACGTGCGGGACACACGCACCTCACGCTCGGTCGTCAGATCGACACTGACCCGCACGCGGGCATTGCCCGGCCCGACGCGGGCGTTGAGGATCGATTCAACCTTTTGCGCCAGTTGCTCTTCGATCATGTTGCGCTGACCTTGGAGCGAGAAGTCAGAGCTGCCGCCCTCGTCCTTGGCCAAGATCGTCTCACCGGAGGCCGACAGGACGGTCACGTTCTGCGCTTCCAAATCCGCCACGGCAGAGGCCACCAGAGCCTGGATCGCCTGCGCTTGGCTGCGGGTCATGCTGGCATTGGCCTGCGAGCGCACGATGACCGAGCCGCTGGCCTCGGCCCGGCTGCGGGAGAAGGCGGCGCGTTCGGGCAGAACCAAGTGCACCCGCGCGGCCTTGATGCCGCTGATGGTTTGGATCGACCGGGCCAGCTCGCCTTCCAGCGCGCGCAGCCGGTTCACCTTTTGCATGAAGGAGTTCATCCCCATGCCGGACATATTGTCGAAAATCTCCCAACCCGGGACACCTTCGCCCGGCAGCCCCGCATCGGCTAGCGCCATGCGGGCGCGGGCGATATCGGTCTCGGCCACCGAAATGGTATCGCCATTGCGCGACAGATCGACCGTCAGCCCCGCCTGTTCCAGCGTCTGCATCATCTGCGACGCGGTGCCGGGGCTAAGCTGGCTGTAAACCGGAACATAGGTAGGGGCGAGGATGGTCCGCGCGCCGATAAAGATGGCCGCGGTGATCGCCAGACCGATGCCGCCCAGAAGAGCCAGCCGCTTTGGACCTAAATCCTTAAGGTTTTCAACGATTTGATTCACGGGCCCTCACTCGATTGGATAGTCCGAGCATTCCCCGCTCGGTCGCCACTATGCAAGCATATATCGATTTATACTTGTGAGAACCGAAAAATAAACAGGTTTCTGTTGCAATAAAGCTTGTTTGGGGATGTATTTGTTCTTGCATATGGCGCTCCGCGCAGGATCCGATTAAGAGTTGAAGAATGAAAAAGCCTCTTGCTATCCTTGCTGTCGTCTTGCTCTGCCTTCTTGCTGGCGTCGGTGGGGTGACACTTGCCATTGGCCCTTCGGGGCTGTTGAAAATGGTGGGGCTCGGCGGGGATGAAACCGTCGAGGAAGCGGTTGAGACCGCGGACAACGCCCATGGTGAGGAAGGCAGCGAAGACGCGCATGGCGAAAAGCCAAAGACCGAGATCAAGATGCCGGTCATGCCTTTCCCCGAGATCATCGTGAACGTCACCGACACCGGGCCGCAAGGCGGGCAGACCAGCCGGTTTCTCAAGCTGAACATGCTGATGGTCTATGACGAAACCGCCGAGGGCGCGGACCGCCTGATCGCGCGTGAGATTTACCTGCGCGACAGTTTCCAAGATTTCCTGCGCCAGTTGCATGTCAGCGACCTGACTGGCAGCTATGGGCTGGCGATGCTGAAAACCGAACTGCTGCGCCGGGCGCGGGCGGTGGGCCACACTGACGCGCCGCATGAAATACTGATTGCCGATATGGTGGTGCAATGACGATAGCGGATTCCTCCGATGCGCTAAGCCTCGAAGAGACGATGATCCGTCAGGCGCGCGAAAGCTTTCAGCGCCTGCCCACGCTTGAGATCATCATCGACCGCCTGTTGCTGGCTTTGGTGCCTGACCTCAAATCCTATTGCACCGTAGCACCTGAGATCGAGCTTAGCTCGCTGGAATATATGCCCTATGAGGACGCGATGGAGAGCATTCAGGCGCCCTCGCTCATCGCCATCGCCAATGCCGAGGGCTGGGGCAGCCAGATCGCCTGTGTGGTCGAGCCGGATCTGCTGTTTTCGGTCCTAGAGATCATGCTGGGCGGCCGCCGCGCCACGAGCCAACAATGGAAGCCCCGCGGGTTGACTGCGATTGAGCAGAAACTGGGCCGCAGACTGGCGGAACTGTCGCTCAAAGGGCTGGCGCATTGCTTGCAGGATGTCAGCCCCGTGCAATTCGACATCCAATCGTTGGAGTCCAATCCCCGGTCGGTCATGCTGGCCGCGCCGCGTACCGCGACGGTGCTGGTCCGGATGCATCTGCAATTCGAAGACCGCAGCGGCCATATGGCGCTGGTGCTGCCCTATGGCACGCTTGATGAGGTCAGCGCGCAGTTGGCGCAGCCCTTCCTTGGCGGGCGTTCGCCCACCGACAGCAACGCGCGCAAGGATATGAACAGCCAGATATCAAGCACCACGGTCACCATCACCGGCGTGCTCCAAGAGGTGACGATCCCGCTGCATGAGGTGCTGGAATGGAAGCCCGGTCAGGTGATCGATCTGGGCATGACGGTCGATACCCCCGTGGTCGGCATGGTGAACGCGCAGCCGATGTTCCAAGCCGCCTTTGGCCAGCGCAGCAACGGCGCTTTGGCGCTGCGGGTGATCCAATCCTTGCTGCCCAAGGAAAGTCAGGAGGACAGCGACGATGATGCCGGCCTTGATTGATATCCTCATCATCGTGCTGCTGGTCGGCACGCTGGTCTATGCCTTTATCCTTGATCGTCGGGTTCGCGCGCTCATGGCCACCCTAAAGGAAATGGAGCCGATGGTCGGGGCCTTTTCCAGCGCGGTCGATCAATCCGCCAAATCGGTAGAGGACCTCCGCGATCTCAGCACCAAGGTGCAGCGCCCCGAGCCACCCGTGCAGCGCGACGCCCCGCAGCCGCGCCAAGCCGCGGCCGAGCCTGCCACCGCAGGCCAAAGCCCGGCACAGATGCGTGCCGCGCGGCTCAAAGGGCGCAGCCAAGTGCGCGGGCAGGCGGCGGTGCAGGGCAAATCCGAACTGGTCCGCACCTTTTTCGACATCACCAAGGAGCGTAAGGAATGAGCCGTATCTCCCTACCAAAGATCGCGCTTTTTGGCCTTGGCGTCGCCGGGGTGCTCAAGCTCACGGTGGAGTTCATGCCGATGATGGCCATCGCCGAGACGCCGGGTGACACACCCCCGGTACCGGTCGAGCTTGCCGCAGCCCCCGCGCCGCCCAGCTATGACGCCAGCGCTCCGGGGCAGAGCGGCATGTGCGAGCCGAGCCATCTGATCGCCGAGGCCATCGCCGAAGAGCGTGCCCTGCTCAAAGACCAACGCGACACAATCGCCGACCGGGAAGCCAAGCTGGCGCTGGCCGAGGAGAGCCTCAAGGCCGAGCAGACCCGACTTGCGAGCCTGCGCGACGAGATCGGCGCGCAGCTGAAGGTGATCGAAGAGGCCAACAACCAAGACATGACCAAATTGGTCGAGCTTTATCGCAACATGAAGCCACAGGTGGCGGCGGGCATCATGGACGAAATCGACGTGGAAACCGCTGTGCAGGTGATCGGTGCCATGCCCGAACGCGATGCTGCGCAGATCATGGGCTCGTTCAGCCTTGTCCGTGCGCGGTTGATTACCAAAATCCTGCTGGAACGCTCCAAACTCCCCGCCGACCGCAACCTCGAAGGGCTGCGCCTGCGCTGAGCGGGCGGTTTAATCTTCGCGGATTGACGACCCCGCGGGCGGCTTGCGGCGCACGTTGCGGCGCAGGTCCATGACAAAGCCGATGATCTCGGCCACCGCCTGCCAATGCTCCATCGGGATACGGTCATCCACCTCTACCGCTGCGTGAAGCGCGCGGGCCAGCGGGCGGTTTTCGATCATCGGAATGTCATGCTCTTTGGCCAATTCGCGGATTCGGTGGGCCATCACATCGGCCCCTTTGGCCACGCAGACCGGCACATCATCGACACCCTGTTCATATTTCAGCGCTACGGCGTAATGGGTTGGGTTGGTCAGGATCACGCTGGCATTGGGGATGGCCTGCGCGATGCGCTGGCGGGCGCGGGCGCGGCGCAATTCGGCACGGCGTCCCTTGATCTGCGGATCGCCCTCGCTGTCTTTATGCTCGTCGCGGATTTCCTTGAGGCTCATCATCTGCTTTTTCTTCCACTGCGCGCGCTTCCAGATGATGTCGGCAATGGCGATGGGCACCAAGAGCACGGTGGTGACCAGAAAGATCCAGCGCACCTTTTGCAGGGCCGCATCCAGCAATGTCTCGGGGATGAATGCCTGCGTCTGGCCCAGCGATTGCGCAATATCGCGCACGGCCCAAACGGTGATGAAGCCGATCACCAGCACCTTGGCGGTGTTCTTGGCAAACTCGACAAAGGCCTCGGCCGAGAACAGCCGCTTGAACCCCGATAGCGGATTCAGTTTGGAAATTTTCGGCTTGATCCGTTCGGCAGAGACCACGGTCTCCCCTTGGATCAGCACCCCAAAGAGGGCCGCCAACACCATGATCCCCGCAACCGGCATCATCGCCAGTCCCAGCGTAAACCCCAGTGACTTCAACACATTCCCGGCCTCAACGACCCCGGTGCCGCCGGTGCCAATGGCGGTGACACCAGCGTCCAGCAGCGGGCCTTGCAGCGCTTCGACGATCCGGCCAATCGAACTTGGCAGCACGAAGATCAGGATCATCAGCAGGGCAAAGACCAGCATCGCCGTGCCGGTCTCACGCGATTGAGGCACGTCGCCCTTCTTGCGCGCGTCGCGGAGCTTTTTCTCCGTCGGCTCTTCGGTCTTACTGCTCTTGTCCTCGTCTGACATGGCCTAGAATCCGTAGGTGGTGAGCCAATTCGCGAAAGGCTCAAGAAACCCGCGCATCATGGTCGGAACCGCCAGCACCATCAAGGCCAGCCCCGCCGCAATCAGCAAGGGCTGGGCAATAAAGAAGACCTGAAGGCTCGCCATCATGCGGTTCGCCAGACCCATCCCGACGTTCAGCACCAGACCCGCCACATAGAAAGGCGCGGCGATCGACAGGCCAAGGTAGAGGCTGACCTGCGTGGCGCGGGCGAATTGATCGGTCAGATCGGCCAGCATGAAAGTGCCGGGGATGAAAACCTGATAGGACATCAGCAACGACTCAATAATGAGGTGGTGCAGGTCTGTGACAAAGATCAACGCCGTGGCCCCAATCAGCAACATCGCCGCCATGGAGGTCGCCCCCTCAAACGCGCCAATGTTCGGCGCCAAGGCATTCGCCAGCCCCGACATCAGCGCCATTTGATAGCCCGCGAATTGCAGCGCCGAGAGCAGCGTGCGCGCCACCAGCCCGATCCAGAGGCCGACAGTGATCTCGGACCCGAAGATCAACAGCAAGGCACCGGGGCGATCTTCGGCCACGGGGCCAAGGCCGGTGACCGGATAAAGCGCAGCACTCAGGATCAGACCAAAGAACAGCCGGTGCCGCGTGGGCACCGAGGTTTCAGCAAAGCCCGGCATGAACAAAAGCGCGCTGCCGATGCGGGCAAAGACGACGAAGTATCCCATCAGCGCGTCGGTCAAAAGGGCAGAGAGGTCCATCCCTAGCCCCCGATGGTGGCGACGGTCCGCAGGGATACCTTGCGATGAATTTCGGCGTTGGAGATCACCGGCGTCATCGGGCTGACCCGCTCCAGCATGGAGCGCACATAGGACCGCGCCTCGGGGTTGACCATCAGCGCGGGCCAGCTGTCTTCTGAGGCGAAGCGCTGGATTTGCTGGCGGGCTTGTAGCACGAATTCCTGTACCCGTTTGGGCGACATGACGAATGTGCGATCCTCGCCGACGATCTTGACCGCCTCGATGAACTCGGCCTCCCAAGAGGGCGACAGGGTGATGACAGGCACGAAACCCTGACCATCGGACAGGCCTTGGCAAATCTGGCTCGACAGGCGGCGGCGCACGTTCTCAAGCACCAGCGCGGGTTTGGATGTCTGGCGCGTCGCCTCGGCCATGGCCTCTACGATCAGCGGCAGATTGCGGATCGAGACGCGCTCGAGCAGCAATTCCTGCAAGACCTGCTGTACCAGAATGGCGGGGGAGGGGACGGGCAGGTCGTTGACCAGCTTTTGATAGTTCCGGTCCAGCCCCTCAATCGCTTCTTTCGCCGAACCGTAGGTCAGTAACTCCGACATGTTCTCTTTCACCACTTCGGTCAGATGCGTGGTGATGACACTTTCGGGATCGACGACCGTATAGCCCTGCGCCTCGGCCTGATCGGCAACCTTGCTGTCGACCCAAAGCGCGTCGAGCCCGAACGTCGGCTCGCGCGTGGCCTCGCCGGGCAGTTGCAGCGGCGCGCCTTCGGGGTTGATCACCATCATCTGATTGGCGCGGATGTCGCCTTTGGCCACGTCGACGCCGTGGATTTGAAAGGAATAGCTGTTGATCGGCAGGCTCACGTCATCCTTGATCCGCACCGAGGGCATGGGAAAGCCGAACTCTTCGGCGAAATGCTTGCGCAGGGATTTGATCTTGCTCGGCAGCACCGCGTCGGGGCGGTTGGCCAGCGCCACCAGCCCTTCGCCCAGAACCAGCCGCAACTCATCGAGGTGCATCGGGTTGCTGTCGACCTCTGGCATGTCCTGCTGTTTCTGCGCCTCGGCGTCGGCCTTTGCCTTGGCCTCTGCCGCCTCTGCCGCGCCGCGCTGGATCACCACGCCCAAGCCCACCATGGCAGCGGCCAGAAGGGCGAAGACCAGCAGCGGAAAGCCGGGCAAAAGGCCGATGCCGAACAGCAGCAAGGCCGCCATGTAAAGCGCCTTGGGGAAGTTCGAAAGCTGGTCAAAGACGGCTTCGTTCGCCGCGCCCCGGGTGCCGCCCTTGGTCACGATCAGACCGGCGGCGAGCGAGACGACCAAGGCCGGGATCTGGCTCACCAGCCCGTCGCCGATGGTCAGCGAGGTGAAGACGTTAAAGGCATCGCCCACCCCCATGCCGCGCTGCACGACGCCGATCAGAATGCCGCCGATTACGTTGATCAGCGTGATGATCAGCCCCGCCACCGCATCGCCGCGCACGAATTTAGACGCACCGTCCATCGCACCGAAAAAGGCGCTTTCGTCTTCCAGTTCTTTACGGCGGCGACGGGCCTCATCCTCGTCGATCAGCCCCGCACCCATATCGGCGTCGATCGCCATCTGCTTGCCCGGCATCGCATCCAGCGAGAACCGCGCGGCAACCTCGGCGATACGGGTCGAACCCTTTGTAATCACGACGAAGTTGATGATGACGAGAATGGCAAAGATCACCACACCGATGACGAAATTACCCGCCACGATGAACTTGGAGAACCCTTGGATCACATCCCCCGCCGCATGCAGACCGGCATGGCCTTCGCTGAGGATCAGCCGGGTTGAGGCCACGTTGAGCGACAGGCGCAACATGGTCGTGACCAGCAGCAGCGTCGGGAAAGAGTTGAACTGCAGCGGAGAGGGGATCCAAAGTGCCACCATGAAGATCAACACGCTGAGCGACAGCGACAGCGCAAGCCCGAAATCAAGCAAGATCGGCGGAAGCGGCAGGAACAGAACCGCCAGCACCAGCGCCATGCCAACGGCAAAGCTGACGTCTTTATTTGCGCCGAACATGCTCAGCTGCGGCAGGATGGTGTTGGGTTTCGTACTCATCCCGCATCCTCCGCGCGGACGGTGGTGAACTGCGGCAGAACCGGCTGCATCTCATGTGCCGAATAAAGCGAACGGCGCGCATTCGCCGCCCCGCCGATCTGCGCGCCCCATGTGGCCTTGGCCGCCAGCCTGTCATAACTGCCCGACGTACTCCGGGGGGTCTTGCGCGGACGCGCGGGAACGGGGCTGGCGCTGGCCAGCGCCTGAAACTCCGGCAGCCGCGCATTGGCGGCAGAGATGTTCTTTTGCAGCCGGTCAAGGTAGGTGTCGCGGTACTCAGGCTCGAACGAATGGTACGACCCCGCGGCCTGCATCCAACTGCCCGTGCGGCGGTGCAACCGCTTGAGGAACCGCGCGGCGTAATCGACGTTCACGCGCGGATCGAACCCCTGGGCGGGGTTGTCGAAAGCATCCGGATGCCAGCGCATGTTGATCTGCATGCAGCCCACGTCGATGGAGCGGATACCGCGCGCTTGCCGCTCTGCGATCCAATCAAGCGCGGCATCGCGGCTGTCGAACAGCCGCCCTTCGCCCGCCGCGTTGACCGCGTAGGGCCAAACGGTGAAATGCCCGTTCCGCCGGGTGCCCGCCTCTTGCAGGCCGATGGCCAGCAGTAGGTTATCTGGGATGCCATGCCGCGTTTGTGCTGCCAGAATTTCGCGGATGCAGACGCCTTCCGGCCCGCCCTTGGCCGCCAGTGTCTGTGCGGTCGCGGTCACTTTGTCCTTGCGCGTCGGCTCATAGAACGACCCCCAGCCCTGCGCGAGGGCAGGGGGGGCAAGCACCGCCCCCAGCAGCGCCGCGCGGGCCATATGCCAAAGCGCTCTCACAGCCCACCGTTCTGCACGAGGTCAAAGATCGTGTCCGACAGGTTCTTCAGCGTGGCATACATGAACGGCGTCGCGGCCAGCAGGGTGACAAAGATCATCACGATCTTGGGCACGAAGGTCAGCGTCATTTCCTGAATTTGCGTCAGGGCTTGGAAAAACGCGATCACCAGACCAATCGCCAACGCCACCCCCAGCACCGGACCCGAGGCCAGAAGCACGGCCCAGACGGTAGCAGAGATGATGTCATAGGTCTGGGTTTCGGTCATGGCCTAGATCGGCATCCGCAGAATTTCCTGATAGGCTTCGACAAAGCGGTCGCGCACCGACACGGCCACTTTCACTGTGCTTTCCATCGCCAGCATCGCTTCGACAACCTGCTGGGTATCCGCCTCACCACGCAGCCCGGCTTGGGCCACGGCCTCGCCCTCGCGCACCGTTTCCAGCGCGTTTTCCGAGACTTGCTGCACCATATTGGTGAAGCTATTGGCGCTGGCGCCCGCCTCTTCGGCGATGGCTTCGCCTTTTTGCGCCGTTAGCGATTGCGAGGTGCGATAGGCACCGCGAACCGCGGCGGTCGAGATCAGGGAGGCGGGATCGCTCATCTCAGGTTACCTCACTTCAACAGGTCGAGCATCTGGCCGCGCATCCGGCGACCGGATTCGAACATGTTCATGTTGGCCTCGTAGTTGCGCGATGCCTCGCGCATGTTGGCCATCTCAATGATCGGATCGACATTGGGCCGGTTGACATAGCCGGTGTCATCCGCGGCTGGATGCGACGGGTCATAATCGCGGCGAAACGGCGACTGATCCCGCCCGATGCGGTCGACCTCAACCAAAGAGCCGCCTCCGTTGCGATCAATCAATTCGGAAAAGCTGATGGTCTTGCGGCGGAAGGGGTCGGCGCCCGGCGTGGTGCCCGTGGAATCTGCGTTGGCCACGTTTTCCGAGATCACCCGCAAACGCGCGGTCTGCGCGGTCATCCCGCTGGCGGCGATTTTGGCGATAGACTGAAGCGGATCCATGCGTTTTCCTTACCTGTTTCCGGTGACGGCCATGGTGAGCATGTCATAGCTCTTGCGATAAAGCTGTGCGGCCAACCGGTAATGATCGCCGATCTCGGCGGCCTTCACGGCCTGTTCTTCGAGGTTCACGGTATTGCCGTCCAGCGTGGTGCCAGCAGCGCTGCGGTCGGTGACCTCACGCACGCCGGGCGTGCCATGGGCGACGCCGGTGAAGTGTTTGTCATGGGTGGTCACCAGCCCATTATCGCGCGACAGCTCTCCGCTGAGCATTGAGGCGAAGGACGACACATCGCGCGCCTTGAAGTTCGGCGTCGCCGCATTGGCCACGTTTTCAGACACGACCTTTTGCCGGGCCGAAAGCCACTGCATCCGGTCCGAAGCAAGTCCAAGAATAGAAAGATTAGACAAGTTCATTTTTTTGCCTATAGCCTGTTTAATCCTTGTATAGTAAATATTAGCTTGCTCTCCTAGAGGAAATTTATCCATGCAGACACTCTTTTCCGAGCTGACCAGCTTTGCCCGCGAGGCGGGCGAGGCCGAGATCACCGGCGAAGTGCGCGCGATCACCGGCATTACGCTGACCGCCGTGGGGCTGGAGCGGGTGCTGGGCATCGGCGAGCGCTGTATCGTGCATGGCTCTGACGGGCCGGTCCATGCAGAGGTCGTGGGGCTGGGCACCCATGGCACCGAGTTGCTCCCTTTTGGGTCGTGGCGCGGGGTCGCGGCGGGTGACCGGGTCGAGGTCGCCGTTGGCCGCGATGTGATCCGCCCGGATGAAAGCTGGAAGGGGCGGGTGATCAGTGCCTCTGCCGCACCGCTCGACGGAAAAGGGCATCTGCCCGAGGGCAACCAACCGCGCCCGCTGCGCGCCGCCCCGCCGGGTGCGTTCGACCGCAAACGCATCGGCCCGAAACTGGCGACCCATGTGCGCGCGCTCGATGTCTTTACCCCGCTTTGCCAAGGCCAGCGCTTGGGCATTTTTGCGGGCTCTGGTGTGGGTAAATCGACGCTGATGGCCATGCTGGCACGCTATACGGAGTGTGACGTGGTGGTTATGGCGCTGGTTGGTGAACGGGGCCGTGAGGTGCAGGATTTTATCTCAACCGACCTCGGCCCAGAGGGGATGGAGAAGGCCGTTCTGGTTGTCGCCACCGGGGATGAGCCGCCGCTCACCCGCCGCCAAGCCGCTTGGACCGCCATGGCCGTGGCCGAACATTTCCGCGACCAAGGCCAGCATGTGTTGCTGCTGATGGACAGCGTCACCCGTTTTGCCATGGCGCAGCGCGAAATCGGCCTCGCCTCGCGCGAACCACCCACCGCCAAGGGCTATCCGCCGACGGTTTTCTCGGAGCTTCCGCAGATGTTGGAGCGTGCCGGGCCGGGGCCGGTGGGCAAGGGCGATATCACCGCGATCTTCACCGTTTTGGTGGATGGTGATGATATGAATGACCCCATCGCCGACGCCGTGCGCGGCATCACCGACGGGCATATCGTGTTGGATCGCAAAATTGCCGAAAAGGGGCGCTATCCGGCGATTGACCTGCTCGCATCGGTCTCGCGGACGTTGCCGGATTGCCACAGTGATGTGGAGTATACGCTGCTCACCGCAGCCCATAAGGCGCTGGCGGCCCATGCCGATATGGAAGAATTGATCCGCATCGGCGCCTACCGCAGCGGCAGCAATCCCGAACTGGACCGCGCGATTGCGTTCGCTGGGCCGTGCGAGACATTCCTTAGCCAGCGCAAGGCCGAGCACACCCCGCCGCAATCCTCATTTGCTGAGGTGGCAGGGATGCTCGACCGGGCCGGGATCAGCCCCGGTTAGGCCCGCCTATTGCAGGCGGCGCAGCAGCTCGACCGAAGGCTCGCCCGTCGCAGGCAGGCCCACGCTGGCCTGATAGGCGCTGATCGCTTTGCGGCTGTTTGGCCCGATCACCCCGTCGGTGCCATCGGTATCAAACCCCCGCGCGGTCAGCCGCTGTTGCAGCGCCATACGGTCGTCTTTGGTCAGCCCATTGGCATCGGGGGGGAAGCTGCCGCGCAGCGGCCCGCCCCCGGCGATGCGGTCGGCCAGATGGCCCACGCCAATCGCGTAGCTGTCGGAGTTGTTGTAGCGTTTCAGCGCCCGGAAGTTGCTGGTTACCACAAACTGCGGCCCACCTGCCTGCGGCTGGATCACCGATCCGGCACTGGCGGGGATACTTCCCAATTCGCCGCCCCATTTGACACCGCGCGTCCAGCCATTACGCGACAGATAGGCGGCGGTCGACGCCAGCGCATCGCTGGGGTCTTCCGACCAGATGTCGCGTCGCCCGTCGCCGGTGAAATCCACGGCAAAGGCTTGATAGGACGTGGGAATGAACTGTGTATGCCCCATCGCCCCTGCCCAAGACCCGGTAAGGCGGTCCGCGCTGATGTCGCCGTTTTGCAAGATTTTCAGCGCCGCGATCAGCTGCTTTTCAAAGAATGCGCCGCGCCGCCCGTCATAGGCCAATGTGGAAGTAGCTGAGACCACAGGCACATTGCCGCGCCGCTCGCCAAAGAAACTCTCAAGCCCCCAGACCGCCGCGACGATCTCGGCCGCCACGCCGTAACGGTTCTCAATCGCGCTCAGCGTGCTGCGGTGCCGTGCAAAAGCCGCGCGCCCTTTTGATACACGCTCGTCCGAGGCCGCAATGGCGAGGTAATCTTCCAAGCTGCGGCTGAATTCCGTTTGGTTACGGTCCCGTTTCACGACGCCGGGCAGGTAGCCCGCGCCGCGAAACCCTTGAGCCAAGGTGTTGGCGGAAATCCCTTGCGCCGAGGCACGGCCCTTAAACGCCGCGACCCAAGCATCATATCCCGCGTTGGCCACGGGCCGCAGATCGTCCGGCACCCCTGCCGCCGCTGCGGGGCCGAGCGCGCCGCCGCCGTTCGAGCAGGCCGATGTCAGCCCCAGTGCGGCGAGGCCGAATGCGAATGTTCTGCGTGAATGTCTCATGAAACCTGCCTGTCGCTGCATTGTTGCGTTTTGCGCAGCATATCGCAGGCAGGTCGCCCGACAAGGCAGGATCGCCACGATGGCAAGCCTTCGCCGAGGAAAACTTGGCCCCTTGGGCTTATTACCCGGGCTGGAACAACGGCACGGTCGACATCGACATCTTGGCCGAGCCGTCCTGCACCTGCTGGCTGTGGCTGATGTAGATCAGTGTGTTGTTCTCTTTGTCGAAAATACGCTTCACCCGCAGAGTTTTGAAGATGATCGAGCGGCGTTCGCTGAAGACATTCTCGCCTTCATCATCCATCTCGATATCACCCACTTCAATCGGGCCGGTCTGACGGCAAGAGATGGAGGAGTTCGACGGGTCTTCGAACCAGTTGCCCTTTTGCAGGCGGTCAATCAAACCGCGCTCGAAATAGGCCAGATGGCAGGTTACGCCCTTGACCTTGGGGTCGGCCACGGCTTCGACGATGATGTCGTTGCCCAGCCAGTCCACATCAACATTCCCCACCTGTTCGGCAGAGGCAGCAGTGGCGAAAAGGCAGGCGGAGAGGGCGGCGGCGCGCGCGAAAATCTTGTTCATGGCAGGCAAACGCGCGACGGGCCGGGCGGTTCCCTTGGGGGCTTCGAATTGTCGATTGTCTTTAGTGCCGCTCTGCCAAGGCGCAAACGGCTTCATGCTGGCTGAGAAACACCTCGCCGGTGAGGTCATCCAGAAAATGACTGCGCTTCAGCCGGTCCATCACCGGGCCTTTCACCTCGCTCAGATGCAGCCGGATATCGGCATCTCGTAGCCGTGTGTTGATCGCCTCAAGCGACTCAAGTGCCGAGAGGTCGATCTCATTCACCGCCGGGAACATCAGGACCACATCCGTCAGTTCGGGCTTCTCGGCAGCATAGCGCGCAAGTTGGTCCTCTAGGTAGCGCGCGTTGGGGAAGTAGAGGCTCTCATCCACCCGCAGCGACAGCACATGCGGTTGGGTCTCAACCTCATGGCGCAGCACATTGCGGAAATGTTCAGTGCCCGGCACGCGGCCCACCACGGCCATATGCGGGCGCGAGGTCTTATAAAGATGCACGAGGATCGAGGTGATGACCCCGGCGCTCACCCCCGCTTCGACACCGAAGATCAACGTCAGCAGGATCGTCACGCTCACGGCCGCAAAATCGGCGTGGCTAAAGGCCCAAGCGCGTTTGAGGATCGAGAAATCGACGAGGCTCAGCACCGCGACGATGATCGTGGCGGCGAGCGTCGCCTTGGGCAGGAAGAAAATCAGCGGCGTGAGAAACAGCGCGGCGAGCGCCAGCCCGACGGCGGTGAAGGCGCCCGCGGCGGGCGTCTCGGCCCCTGCGTCAAAGTTCACGACAGAGCGAGAGAAGCCCCCCGTCACCGGAAAGCCCCCGGTGAAGGCCGCCCCGAGGTTCGCACTGCCCAGACCGATGAGTTCTTGATCCGGATCGATGCGCTGGCGTTTCTTGGCGGCCAAGGTCTGCGCCACGCTGATGCTCTCTACAAAGCCGATGATCGAAATCAGCAGCGCGGGGATGAAAAGCTGGGACAGTAGGTCAGGCGAGAAGGAAGGCAGAGTGAGCGGCGGCAGACTTTGCGGCACCTCGCCCACGATGGCCACGCCCCGGCTGCCCAGATCAAAGGCCCAAACCGCCAGCGTGGTGCCAACAATCGCCAACACTGGCCCTGTCTTCGCTCCGATATCGGCCATGCGCGGCCCCAGCCCGATACGCAAAAGCAAGGGCTTCAACCCGCCCCGGACCCAGAACAGAAACGCCGTCGCGGTCACGCCCAGCAGAAGGGTGATCGGGTTCACCTCCCCCAGATGCGCCCAAAGGCTGGCGAGGATTTCGACCAGCGTATGGCCTTCGCCTTCGACCCCCAGAATATGGCGCAACTGGCTGGCGGCGATCAGAATGCCCGAGGCGGTGATGAACCCCGCGATCACAGGGTGAGACAGGAAATTCGCCAAAAACCCCAGCCGGAACAGCCCAAGCGCCAGCAGCATCGCGCCCGACAGAAACGCCAGCGTCAGCGCCGCTGTGACATAGCCCGCCGTGCCCGCCTCGGCGATATTGCCCACCGCCGCCGCCGTCATCAGCGACACCACGGCCACCGGCCCCACCGCCAGCGCCCGGCTGGTTCCGAAAATCGCATAAAGCACAATCGGCGCGATGGAGGCGTAGATACCCGCCTCAGGCGGCATGCCCGCAAGTAGGGCATAGGCCAGCGATTGCGGGATCAACATGATGGTGACGATCACCGCCGCCACCATATCCCCGGTGAACTGGCCATGGTCATAGCGCCGCCCCCAGTCGAGGATCGGCAGATATTGCGCAAGCGGCGGCAGGGTCATGTTGGGCTATCCGTCAAGGGGGAGGGGGGCCGCCCCGAAGGGCCGCCCGGTCTGGTTTAGTCGAAGCGGTTCGCCGGCAGTTTGAGGTAGTGATTGCCGTCATCCTCTGCCGGGGGCAGCCGCCCGCCACGCAGGTTGATCTGCAAGGCGGCAAGGATGCGGTTCGGCAGCGACAGGGTTGCATCTCGCTTCTGGCGGCGCTCGATGTAGTCCTCGCGCTTCGTGCCGTCCTTGACGTGGATGTTCTTGGCCTTGTGCTCATCCACCGTGGCTTCCCACGTCGGCTCCTTGCGGTCATCGGTGCCGTAGTCATGGCCGATGTAAAGCCGTGTGTCGCCGGGCAGGGCGAGGATGTCTTGGATCGAGTCCCAAAGCTCTGCCGTTTTGCCCCCCGGAAAATCCGACCGCGAGGTGCCTGCATCGGGCTGCATCAATGTGTCATGCACGAAAGCTGCATCGCCGCAGACGTAAGTGATCGACCCCAGCGTGTGACCGGGCGACAGCATCACTTTGGCGTCCAATTCACCGATCTTAAACGTCTCGCCTTCTTCAAACAGATGATCAAAATCGCGGTCGGGGTCAAAAGCCTCTGGCAGATTATAAAGATCGGCCCAAATCTTGGCGATCTCAGGCACCAGTGCACCGATGGCATTGGGCGCGCCGGTCCGTTCTTTCAGATGGGCGGAGGCCATGACGTGGTCGGCATGGGGATGCGTATCAAGCACCCATTCCACACTCAGACCGTGCTCTTTCACAAGGCCCAAGACCTGATCCATGCTCTCGGTCGTGAACTTGTAGTTCTTCGGGTCAAAGTTCCAGACCACGTCGATCAGCGCGGCCTTCTTGGTCGCCGGATCGGCGCAGATGTATTGGATCGAGCCTGTGTCGGGCTCATAAATGCCCCAGACATCGGGGCTGCCCGCACCGGTTGAGGGGGAATGACGCACAATGGGGGAGTTAAGAGGGTCGCTCATCAGGCAGTTCCTTCCTTAGTTTTCGGAGTCAAATCAGGGGTGTGGCGGGCGATCCACATGCCGCCCAGCATGAAGGGGACAAAGATCAACGTGCCACTGGCCGCCAGGGGCAGGGCGGTCAACGCAGGGCCGGGGCAAAAGCCGCCCAAGCCCCAGCCGATGCCAAAGATCGCAGCACCGGTCAGCAGCTTCGGCTCAAGATCATTGCGGGTGGGGACGCGGAATGTGCTGTCGAAATAGGGGGTCTGCCGGCTGCGGAACAGCAATGCAAAGCCCGGTGCGGTCACGGCGATGGCACCGCCCATGACAAAGGCGAGGCTGGGATCCCAAGTGCCAAAGACGTCAAGAAAGTTGAGCACCTTGGCGGGGTCCGCCATGCCAGAGACGATAAGGCCGATGCCAAAGACAAGGCCGGAGAGTAGGGCGAAAAGCTGTTTCATATTACGCTCCCAACACATGCCGCATGACGAACACGGTCACGAATGCCGTTGCCATGAAGGTCACAGTGGCCACAATCGACCGCGCCGAACCACGGCTGATCCCGCAGACCCCATGGCCCGAGGTGCAGCCATTGCCATAGGTCGCGCCAAAGCCGACGAGTAGCCCGGCCAGAGCCATCAAAAGCGGGTTCGAGGGCACCCATTGTTGCGGCCAGCCGCCCGAGACGATCAGCCAAAGCGGTGCTGCCAACAAAAGCCCCAGCACGAAGAAGAACGAAACGCCGCGCGCTTCGCCGTCACTACCGCGCGCAAATAGCCGTGAGGTCAGCCCGCTGATGCCCGCGATGCGCCCGTTCGTCGCCATCAGCAGCACCGCCGAGGACCCGATCAACGCGCCGCCGCCCAGCGACAGCCAAGGTGTGAATTCGGTTTCCATCTCTCAACTCCTTACGCGCCCGCCTTGGCGGCTGGCTTGTCTTAGACTGTTATTCAGTATATATTACTCACTCCTAATATTCAATGATGCTAATATGAAAAACTCGGACGATTTCTTGGACGGTGACATTGCCGGAGCGGCTGCCCTGATGACGATGCTTGCATCAGAGGCGCGGCTGCAGATCCTGTGCCGTCTGCTGGGCGGAGAGCGTTCGGTTGGGGATTTGGCGCGGGCCTGCGGGTTGTCGCAATCCACCATGTCACAGCAGCTCAAAAAGCTGAAAGAAGCGGGGCTTGTAGACAGTCGCCGCGCGGGGCAGACGATCTTTTACCGGGTGAAAGGGCAGGAGGCCGTGGCCGTTCTGGAAACGCTGCACGGCCTCTACTGCGCGCAAAAATAAACGCCCGGCAAAACCGGACGCCTCTTTCATGCTTTGCTATCCGCGTAGGATTTGACCAACTGGCCGATCTTCTCTTCGGTCAGGTCAATGCCGCGTGATTTGCCTTCTTGCAGAGCCGTGTCACCGTCCCATCCCTTGTCTGCGGCAAGTGCCATCAGCGTCATCGCCCCGGCCCGTTTGCCCGAGGCGCAGTGCAGGAACACCGGCTGCGGCAGGTCATCCAATGACTTGCGGAATTCGTCCACCGTATCGGGGCCAAGCGTATCGGGCGTGACCGGATGGTGCAGGTAGTTCAGCCCCAGCTTCTCGGCCACCAGCCGCTCTTCATCGGGGTAAAGGCCGCCTTTCTCATCCGAAGCACGGAAGTTCACCACCGTTTTCATTCCGGCCGAGGCCGCCTGTTCCAGCGCTTTGGCGTCCGGCGTGAACAAGGCCACGTTATGCGTGGGATCGATGGTCGCGATCTTCTGGCTGTTGTCGGTCATTCTAATCTCCTTCTCTGCGCGTGCGATATTGCCGCGCGCGATGGTTTCAGCAGCCCAACACCAGATCGACGCAACTGTTCCCTGCGCAGAAGGCGGGCAGCGAGGGATTGCCTTATCCGAGTATTAAAGTCAGGATTGTCACCGCTGACCGATTTTGCTAGGCAGCACAAAGAAATTCCGCTTGGCGTGACAGCTGCTTTGACGATTCTGCCCCCCGTGGCAGGCGCCCCAGCAGCGCGCCGTGATCAAAGATAAACCCATCGGGAGCCACCCCATGCCGCATTTTCGTTCCGCGTTCCTCGCGGCCCTGTCCCTGACCTTTGGCCAAGGCGCCGCCGCCGAGACGCCTGCCGCCGCAGCGGCGACTGCGGCCCCCTCGCTCAAGATCGAGTTGAACGCCGCCGACACGACTGAGGCCAATTGCAAGCTGACCTTTCTCATCACGAACGACCTCTCTGCGCCCTTGGACAAGGCCGTCTATGAAACCGTGCTGTTCGACCGCGAAGGCACCGTGAACCGGCTGACCCTTTTCGACTTTGGTCAACTGCCCATAGGCCGCCCGCGCGTGCGCCAATTCGTGGTGCCGCAGACCACCTGCGAAAACCTTGGCCGTATCCTGTTTAACGGTGCGCAAAGCTGCGAAGGCGCGGGGATCGCGGCGGGCACCTGTGAAAACGCGCTGGCCCCGGCAACCCGGACCGAGATCGAGGTGCTGGGCTGATGGAGCAACTTGACGCGCTGCTGACCCCCCTGCGGGGCTTCGCCGAAACCGGTGGCCCGGTGGTGGTAATCCTGTTGGCCGTGGCGGTGCTGACCCTCGCCGTCGCACTTTATAAAACATGGCAGTTCCGCGCCGCCGCCGTGGGCCGCCACCGGGCGCTGTCCGAAGCGGTCAATGCATGGGAACGGGGCGATGCCGCCGCTGCGCGCTCTGCGCTGGGCCGGTCAAAAAGCTACCTCGCCCCGGTGATCGAACTGGCCATGTCTGCCCCCGACGCAGGTGCATCGCGGTTGCAGGCTGAGGCCGAATTGCGCTTTGCCAAGCTGGAGCGCGGCTTTCGTCTGCTCGATTCCGTGGCGCAGCTTGCCCCGCTCTTGGGCCTCTTCGGCACGGTTCTGGGCATGATCGAAGCCTTCCGCGCCTTGCAAGACGCAGGGTCGCAGGTTGATCCTTCGATCCTCGCGGGTGGCATCTGGGTGGCGCTTCTGACCACCGCCGTGGGCCTCGTCGTTGCCATGCCGACCGCGCTGGTGCTCAGCTGGCTGGAACAGCGGATGGAGACCGAGCGCGTCATCGCCGACAAGGCGATCCTTACCGTGCTGCACCCCGGCCAGAACGCGGCCCCCGCCGCCACACCTGCCGCGACCCAATTTGCCGCCGCCGCGCCCCGGCCAGCCCATGGCTAGGCCACGTCGGCGGCGCAACCGCCTCTCCATGACCTCTCTGATCGATGTGATCTTTCTGCTGTTGTTGTTTTTCATGCTGACCTCGACCTTCTCCAAGTTTGCCGAGATCGAATTGGCCGCAGCGACATCCGGGGCAGGGGCCGAGACGGGGGCGAAACCGTTCTTTTTGCAACTGACCAACGAGGGGCTGCGCCTCAATGGCGATGCGCTGGCGCTTGAGGGGCTGACCGCCAGCCCCTTGGCCGAGGCCAAGAAGGGCACGCCGCTTCTGGTCTCGCTCGGGGCCGAGGTCGAGGCGCAGGCGCTGGCCGATCTGCTCATCGCGCTGCGCGCCCTGCCGGGGCTCAGCGTCTCGGTTCTGGAGGGCTGACCATGCGTCCTATCGCCAAGGCCAAACCGCAACGCGAACCGACCATCGCGCTGATCAACATCGTCTTTCTGATGCTGGTCTTCTTTATGGTCGCGGGCACCCTGTCGCAGCCGCTGGATTCCGATCTGAACCTCGTGGAAACCCGCGAGCTTGAGGGCCGCGCGCCGCCCAATGCGCTGGTGGTCCATGCCGATGGCCGCATGACATTCGCAGGCCAAGACCGCGCCAGCGTGGCTGAATTCATCGACGCGCTGCCCGAAGAAGAACGCGATACCGTGCGGCTGCTGCCTGACCGCGCGCTGCCCGCCCGCCGCCTTGTCGAACTGACCCGCGAGCTGCGCGGGGCCGGGGCCGCGCGCGTCATGCTTGTCACCGAAAGGGCGCTGCAATGATCCCCCGGTCTAGTCTTGTCAAAACACTCTCTATCGGTGTCGCAGCCAGCCTTGTGGTGGGCGTGTCGCAGCTGGCGCAAATTGACGACAGCGCCAAGATCGCGGGCGGCGGTGCGCCCGCCGCGGCTCAGCTTGGCACCCGGTTTGAGGATATGGCCGTCGGCACCTTGGATGCCGAACCGGTGGAAGAGATCATGCCGACCCCCGAGCCCGAACCCTTGGAGACCGCAGAGGCGCCGCCGCCGACCCCCATGCCAACGGTTACGCCCACGCCAGCCGCCGAGCCAGTGCAAGCGGTGAAGGCAGAGCCCATGCCCGTGGCCCCACCTCCCGCCACTGCGGCGCAGGCACCCGTCTTGCCCGCCCTGACCCCAGTCGAAACCCCGCCCGAGACCGCCAGCGCTACGCCGACCATCACAGCCGTGGCCCCGGTGCCCCCGGTCGAAACCCTCACCGCCGAGGCCGAGGATGACGCACCACGCCTGTCGCAGCGCCCGCAGCGCCGCGACCCCGAACGCGCCGCCGAGGCCGCCAAGAAGGCCAAGCCCAAGCCGCAGCCGAAACCCAAGCCAAAGCAAACCGCGCGCGGCAATGCGAAGCGCGACAACACCAAGGGCGCGCAGACCGCCAGCCGGGCGGGCAACGCCGCGCAATCGGGCACCCGCCAGCGGGCTGCCGCGCCTGCGGGCAACGCGGCGGCCAGCAACTACCCCGGCCAAGTGATGAGCCGCATCGCCCGCGTCGGCAAACCGCGTGTCCGCTCACGCGGGACCGCCGTGATCGCCTTTTCCATTGGCGGGGGCGGGCAG
Organism: Sulfitobacter sp. NFXS29; assembly: GCF_040148765.1. Lineage (NCBI taxonomy): Bacteria > Pseudomonadati > Pseudomonadota > Alphaproteobacteria > Rhodobacterales > Roseobacteraceae > Sulfitobacter > Sulfitobacter sp. NFXS29. The sequence continues at coordinate 206,621 of NZ_JAGDED010000002.1, read as the reverse complement.
TTGGCTGGCGTCCGGGTGGCGCGCAGTTCCGGGTCGGCGGCGCTGGACCAAGCGGCGCTTGGCATCATCCGACAGGCCGCACCCTTCCCGCGCCCGCCCGCCGGGGCGCAGCGCAATTTTTCGATCCAGATCAAAGGCCGATGAACGGGCCGAGGGCTCAGCCCTCCGCAATCACCCCATCGATGGCCTTGCTCAGCATCTCGACCGTCATCTCGATTTCTTCGGGCGGAGAGGTAAAGGCCGGGGCCAGCAGAACGTGATCCCCCGCCGTGCCATCCGCACAGCCCTGCGCGGGGTAGCAGATCATCCCGGCCTCCATCGCCGCCCGCTGAATCTTGCCCGCAAGGTTGCGGCTCACATCGAAGGGCGTCTTGCTGTCGCGCTCGGCCACCAGTTCGATGGACCAAAACAACCCGCGCCCGCGGATGTCACCGACATGCGCATGCTGGCCGAACCGCTCGCGCAACGCGGCTTCCAACTGCTGCCCCCGCGCGCGCACCGCGCTCAGCAAATCGCGGCTCTCGACCTCTTGCAGCACCGCCAGCGCGCCCGCCGTGGCCACCGCGTGCGACATATAGGTATGCCCGTTCCACAGATTGCCGCTGCCCGCCATGATCGCGTCGATCACGCTTTGGCGGGCCATCACCGCCGCGATGGGCTGGTAGCCCGCGCCAAGCCCCTTGGCCATGGTGGTGATATCGGCACAGATGCCTTCCTGCTCCAACGCAAAAAGGCTCCCGGTCCGGCCCATACCGCACATCACTTCGTCGGCGATGAGCAGCACGCCGTGGCGGTCACAAATCTCACGCACCCGCTTGAAGTACCCCACAGGCGCGGGTTGGGAGCCGAGCGATGCGCCGACCACAGGCTCGGCCACGAAGGCCGCGACTGTCTCCGGCCCCAGTTCAACGATCCGCGTCTCGAACTGATCTGCCAAACGCTGCGCGAAATCCGCCTCGCTTTCGCCCTCGCGTTGCAGGCGGTAGGCATAGGCCGCGTCGATATGTTCGACATCCATCAGCATCGGCGCAAAGGGCGCGCGGCGTCCGGCATGGCCGCCCACCGCCAGCGCGCCAAGCGTGTTGCCGTGATAGCTGGGCTTGCGTGCGATGATCTTCGCGCGCGCTTTGTCGCCCCGCTCCAGATGATACTGCCGCGCGAGCTTCAGCGCCGCTTCCATCGCCTCGGACCCGCTGCCCAGATACATCACCCGCCCTTCGCCAGTGCCCTCAGGCGCGCGGGCGATCAAATGGTCGGCCAGCGCCTCGGCGGGCGGGTTGGTGAAGAGGCCGGTATGCGCAAAGGCGAGCTGGTCCATCTGCGCGGCGACAGCGGCGCGCACAGCCGCGTTGTCATGTCCAAGGCTCGACACCGCAGCGCCGCCGCAGGCGTCGAGATAGCGCTTCCCCTTGTCATCAATAAGAAAATTTCCCTCTCCGCGCACGATCACAGGTTGCGTGGCGCGCAGGTTACGGTGCAATACATGGCTCATCGTAGAATCCGATCCTTGGGGTCGACCCAATTTACCGCTTCGCTTGCTGACTGCCACATTAATCAGCACACCGCGCGTATTCGGAAAAGCTTGGGCTGACCTAGGGTCAGGAGAAGCTTGACAGGTAAAATATTTTATCAAACGGTAAAATACCTAACCAACGGGGGATACAATATGACACAACGCAATCTCACACGCCGCTTCCTATTGAGCACGGCGGCCATGCTGGCCGGGGCCAGCCTTGTGCCACAGGGCGCGCTGGCTGCCGAGCCGCTTAAAGTGGCTGGCGTCTATACCGTGCCGGTCGAACAGCAATGGGTCAGCCGCATCCACAAAGCTGCCGAAGCCGCACAGTCGCGCGGCGATATCGAATATACCTTCACCGAAAACGTCTCCAACACCGACTACGCCCGCGTGCTGCGCGAATATGCCGAGGCCGGGAACCAGTTGATCGTCGGCGAAGTCTTTGGTGCCGAAGCCGAGGCCCGCGAGGTTGCTGCCGATTACCCCGATGTGGCCTTCCTCATGGGCTCCAGCTTCAAGCAAGACGAGGCGCTGCCCAATTTCGCGGTCTTCGACAACTACATCCAAGATGCGGCGTATCTGTCGGGCATCATCGCCGGTGCCATGACCGAGAGTGGCAACATCGGTATGGTCGGCGGCTTCCCCATCCCTGAGGTCAACCGCCTGATGCACGCCTTCATGGCGGGTGCCGCGGAAATGAACCCCGACATCAAGTTCCAAGTGAGCTTCATCGGCTCTTGGTTCGATCCGCCCAAAGCCAAGGAGACCGCATTCGCCATGGTGGAGCAGGGGGCCGACGTGCTTTATGCCGAGCGGTTCGGCGTGTCGGACGCGGCGCAGGAGAAGGGCGTTCTGGCCATCGGCAACGTGATCGACACGCAAGCCGAATACCCCGAGACGGTCGTCGCCTCCGCCCTATGGCATTTCGAGCCGACACTGGATGCCGCCATCGCTGCCGTCAAAGCGGGCGACTTCAAAGCCGACGACTACGGTCGCTATTCCTTCATGTCCGAGGGCGGCTCTTCGCTCGCCCCTCTGGGCACCTTCGAGGGCAAGGTCCCGCAAGAGGCGATGGACATGGTGAAAGAGCGCGAGAAGGCGATCCGCGACGGGTCCTTCACCGTCGAGATCAACGACGAAGAGCCGAAGTCCAACTAAATGACCGATCAACATCCCGAGGCGCAGGTGGTCCTGCGCCTCGAAGGCATTACCAAGCGATTTGGCAAGCTCACCGCCAATGACGCGATCAGCTTTGATCTGCGGCAGGGCGAAGTCATTGCCCTGCTAGGCGAAAACGGCGCGGGCAAGACCACGCTGATGAACATCCTGTTCGGCCATTACACCCCCGATGAGGGCTTTGTAGAAGTCTTTGGCGAGCGCCTCCCCGCCGGTAACCCCCGCGCAGCGCTGGCCGCCGGCGTCGGCATGGTGCACCAGCATTTCACGCTCGCGGACAACATGAGCGTGCTGGAAAATATCGTGCTCGGCACCCGCTCGATCTGGCGCCCCGGTTTTGGCCGTGCGCAGGCGCGGCAGCGGATTGTCACGCTGATGGAGGACTACGGGCTGCGGGTGGACCCCGATGCTCAGGTCGGCAGCCTGAGCGTGGGCGAGCGGCAGCGGGTCGAGATCCTCAAAGCCCTTTACCGCGAAGCGCGCATTCTGATTTTGGACGAGCCCACCGCCGTTCTCACCCCGCAAGAGACCGACGATCTTTTTGCCACCATGCGCAAAGCCGTGGCGCTTGGCCTCTCGGTGATCTTCATCTCGCATAAACTGCATGAGGTCATGGCGATCTCGTCCCGTGTCGTGGTGCTGCGCCATGGCAAGCTGGTGGCCGAGGCCAAAACAGCCGAGACTGACCGCGCGCGGATGGCGCAAATGATGGTGGGCTCCGAGGTCGCCGCTCCGGTCGTGCGGCGTGCCGATCCGGGAGCCGCGCTGGTCACGCTGGCAGGCGTCTCTTCGCCTGACATCGGCTCTGCTCCGGGGCTGAAAAACGTCGATCTTGATCTGCGTGCGGGGCAAATCACTGGGCTGGCCGGGGTCTCCGGCAACGGCCAAACCGCGCTGGCCGACCTAATCGGCGGGCTGATCTGCCCCACCTCCGGTGCGTTTCACGTGAAAGGCGACGCGCCGCGCGGTTGGTCGCCCCATGCCGCCATCAGCGCAGGCATCGCCCGCATCCCCGAAGACCGCCACAAGACCGGCACTATCGCCGATTTCGACCTCACCGAAAACGCGGTGCTTGAGCTTTACTCGCGCCCCGGTTTCTCCCGCCACGGCTGGATGAACTGGCGCGCTGCCCGTGATTTCGCCACTAAGATCATCCAAGGCTACGACGTGCGCTGCCCCGGTCCGGAAACCCCCATCCGGCTGCTCTCGGGCGGGAATATGCAAAAGCTGATTTTGGGCCGCGTGCTGGAGACCGCACCTTCGGTGGTGCTGGCCAACCAGCCCGTGCGCGGCCTCGACATCGGGGCGCTGACCTACGTGCATGAACAACTGCTCGCCGCCCGCGACCGGGGGGCGGCGGTGCTGCTGATCTCCGAAGACCTCGACGAGGTGACAGCACTGTCGGACGTGATCCACGTGATCTCCGAAGGCCGCCTCTCGCCCCCCTTCGCCCGCGGCGCACTGACGCCTGCCGAGCTTGGCGTCTGGATGGCCGGCGACGGATTTGAGGAGGCCCCTCATGCGGCTTGAACCCATAGCCAACCCCACATGGACCCGCTCGCTCGGCCTGCCCGCGCTGGCGCTTGTCGCTACGGTGGTCGTTGCCTCTCTGCTCGCAATGGTCGCTGGCGCGCAGCCCTTTTCGGTGTTGGGCCTGATCGTCAAAGGTGCCTTTGGCTCTAAATTCGCCACGCTAGAAACTCTCAACCGCGCCACGCCGCTGATCTTTACCGGTCTGGCTGTCGCCGTCGCCTTCCGCGCGAAACTGTGGAACATCGGGGCCGAAGCGCAGCTTTACATGGGCGCGGTGGTTACCGTGGTGCTGGGCACCGGTGCGCTGGCCTGGCCCAGCTTTGCTTTGCTGCCGACCATCGCGCTCGCCGCCATGTTGGCGGGCGCCGTGGTGCTGCTGGTGCCGACATTCCTCAAGACCCGCTTTGGCGTCGATGAAGTTGTCACCACGCTGCTTCTAAATTTCGTCGTCCTGCTCTGGGTGTCCATGCTGCTCGAAGGGTCATTGAAAGACCCGATGGGCCTCGGCTGGCCCAAATCCGCGCGGCTGATTGGAGAGGCGCGACTGCCGCGCATCGCCGAGGGGCTGCGGCTGCACTGGGGCTTCGGCCTCGCGCTGATCTCGGCCTTCGTCGTCTGGGTGATCCAGCGCCGCAGCACGCTGGGCTACGAGATGCGCGCTGTGGGGCTGAACCCTGCGGCGGCGCGGTTCGCGGGCATTCCGGTCAATGCCACGCTGATCAAGACGGCGCTGCTCTCGGGCGGCCTTGCTGCGTTGGCGGGCTTTTCCGAGGTGGCGGGGCTGAAGGGCAACCTCACCTTGGATATCTCGCCCGGCTTTGGCTACACCGGCATTATCGTCGCCATGCTGGCGCTGCTGAACCCGCTTGGCGTGGTGGTCGCCGCGCTCTTCGTCGCGGGTATTTTCGTCGGCGCCGACAGCATGAGCCGCGCGGCGGGCGTGCCGACCTACCTTGCCGATATCATGCTGGCGCTGGCGCTTCTGGCAATGGTGCTGGCGATCATGCTGACCAAATTCCGGGTGAGGCGCGACTGATGGATATTCTCGACATTCTCCTTCAGGCGAGCTTTTGGACCGCCGCGATCCGCATCGCCTCGCCGTTGATCTTCGCCGCTTTGGGCGAGCTGATCTGCGAGCGGGCAGGGGTGCTGAACCTCGGCATCGAAGGCATCATGGTCGTCGGCGCTTTCGCCGGTTGGCTCACCGTCTATCTCGGCGGCGGCCTGTGGTTTGGCGTCGCGGTGGCGATGCTCTCGGGCATGGCCTTTGGCTTGGTGCACGGCGTGCTCACGGTGCCCTTCGGCCTCAGCCAGCATGTCGTCGGCCTTGGCATCACGCTGCTGGCGACCTCGCTCACCTACTACTGCTACCGTCTGGCGCTGCCCGAGGTCACCTCGCCGCCGAAGATCGAAGCCTTCCAACCACTTGAAATCCCGATCCTCTCCGACATCCCCGTGATCGGCCCCGCGCTGTGTAACCAAACGCCGCTGACCTATCTCGCGTTTGTGCTGGTCGTCGCCGTCACGTTGGTCCTTTACCGCACGCCCATGGGCCTTGCCCTGCGCGCAGCGGGCGAGAATCCGGCAGCGGTCGAGGCACAGGGGCTCAGCGTTTCCGCCATCCGCATCGGCGCAGTGATGGTCGGCAGCGGGTTTATGGCCGTGGGCGGGGCGTTTCTGACCATGTCGGCGTTCAACTCCTTCTTCTTCGAGATGGTCAACGGGCGCGGCTGGATCTGCATCGCGCTGGTGGTCTTTGGCTCGTGGAAACCGGGCAAGACGCTCTTGGGCGCGGTGCTGTTTGCGGCTTTCGACGCACTGCAAATCCGGGTGCAACAGACACCACTTGGCGCGGATATTCCCTATCAGATATTCCTCATGGCACCTTATATCCTGTCGATCCTCGCGCTTGTCGTCATGTCACGCCGGGCGCAGGTGCCAGCGGCGCTGATGGTGCCGTTCAACAAGGGGGAGCGCTGAGTTGGCGCTTCCCATCACGCCCTTCGCCGGGCCAAATCAATCACACGAGTAACCCCATGTTCGACCTCATCATCAAAGGCGGCACACTCCCCGATGGCTGCGCCACCGACATCGGCATCAAGGCCGACAAAATCACCGCCATCGAAGACCTCTCTACCGCTGAAGCGCGCGAGACAATCGATGCCAGCGGCGACCTCGTCAGCCCGCCCTTCGTCGACCCGCATTTCCACATGGACGCCACGCTCAGCTACGGCACCCCGCGCATCAACGCTTCGGGCACGCTTCTGGAGGGCATCGGCCTCTGGGGCGAACTCAAAGAGGTCATGACCCAAGACGAGGTCAAAGCCCGCGCGCTGGAATACTGCGACTGGGCCGCCTCGCTCGGCCTGCTAGCCATCCGCAGCCACGTCGACACCTGCGACGACCGCCTCTTGGGCGTCGAAGCCCTGCTCGACGTCCGCGAGGCCGTGAAAGACTACATCGACCTGCAACTCGTCGCCTTCCCCCAAGACGGTCTCTACCGCGACCCCACGGCGCATGAGAACACGATCCGCGCGCTCGACATGGGCGTCGACGTGGTCGGCGGCATCCCGCATTTCGAGCGCACCATGGCCGATGGCGCACGTTCCGTCACAGCACTCTGCGAACTCGCCGCCGAACGCGGCCTCATGGTCGACCTGCATTGTGATGAGACTGACGACCCCCATTCGCGTCACATCGAAACCTTCGCCTATGAAACGCAGCGCCTCGGTCTGCAGGGCAGGGTGGCCGGGTCGCACCTCACCTCGATGCATTCGATGGACAACTACTATGTCTCGAAACTGCTGCCCCTGATGGCCGAAGCTGAGGTCGCCGCGATCCCCAACCCGCTGATCAACATCACCCTGCAAGGCCGTCACGACACCTACCCGAAACGGCGCGGCCTGACCCGAGTGAAAGAGATGCAGGCGATGGGCATCAACGTTGGCTGGGGACAGGACTGCGTCATGGACCCGTGGTATTCCATGGGCACGGGCGACATGCTCGACGTGGCCTTCATGGGGCTCCATGTGGCGCAGATGACTTCGCCGGAAGAAATGCACCGCTGCTTCGACATGGTGACGAATGTGAACGCGCGGATTATGGGCTTGCAGGATTATGGCCTCCAGGTCGGCGCGACCGCCTCCTTGGTGGTGCTTGATGCGGGCAACCCGATTGAGGCGCTGCGCCTGCGGCCTGACCGTCTGTGCGTGGTGGCCAAGGGGCGGGTGATCTCACGCCAGTCGCGCAATGACGCCCGGCTCAGCCTGCCGGGGCGGCCAGAGAGCGTGCGCCGCCGCCACAGCGCACATTCTTAACACCCCGCTCTAGCTGCCTTTTGATCGGCCCCTCTCACCGGGGGCCGATTTCACATCTAAGGCCGATTGAACTCCGCTGCACCCAATGCTATGTTAGCGCTAACCGCGCCAATCCGCCCGAAACCGGGCCACCGGAGGACTCACCATGACCACAAAAATCGCGATCAACGGCTTTGGCCGCATCGGACGTTGCGTGCTGCGCGCGCTGATCGAGAACGGCTTTGACGGGATCGAAGTCGTTGCCATCAACGATCTGACCGATGCCGAAAACCTGCTGCACCTGCTGAAATACGACTCCGTCCATGGCCGCCTGACCGCGGGCGCGGAATTGAAAGACGGCAGCCTGCATGTTGCAGGCCAGACCATCCGCATGACGGCGGAACGTGACCCGGCGAAACTGCCTTGGGGCGATGTCGATGTCGCCTATGAGTGCACCGGGTTCTTCACCACGCGCGATGTGGCGGCGAAGCATCTGGAGAATGGCAGTAAGCGGGTACTGATCTCGGCCCCCGGCAAGGGTGTGGACCGCACCGTGGTCTACGGTGTGAACCATCAGGAGCTGACTGCCGAAGACGTGATCGTCTCCAACGCCTCCTGCACCACCAATTGCCTCGCCCCGGTCGCCAAGGTGCTCGACGACACATTTGGGATCGAGACTGGCTATATGACCACGATCCACGCCTATACCGGCGACCAGCCGACCCATGACAGCCCGCACCGCGACCCGTATCGTGGCCGCGCCGCTGCCCTGTCGATGGTGCCCACATCAACCGGTGCTGCAGCTGCAATTTCCGAAGTGATTCCGCATCTCAAAGGGGTTCTTGAAGGCTCTGCCGTGCGGGTGCCGACGGCCAATGTCTCGCTCGTGGACCTGTGCATCATGCCTAAGAAACCCGCCACGGCGGAGGCGGTGAACGCGGCGATGCAAGAGGCGGCCAATGGCGCGCTGAAGGGCGTCTTGGCCTATGAGCCCGCGCCGCTGGTGTCGGCTGATTTCAACCACGATCCGCATTCTTCTTCCCTTGCGCCCGAGCAGACGCGGGTGACCGATGGCGGCATGATCCGTGTGGTCAGCTGGTATGACAATGAATGGGGTTTCTCGAACCGCATGAACGACACCGCGCGTGCCATTGCCGCGTTGATCTAAGCTATAGCTGGCGCGGGGGGCAGCCCTCGCGCCCATGCTCTACAGCGACGCCGCCGCGCGGCTCGCTTGGTCATATTGCCCCGACATCGCCCGAAGCTGAGCCGCAATCTTTCGCAGTTCCTCGCCCGAGATATCGGTGCGCGGCAAGCCATCCAGAAAACACGCCTGACGGATCGCGCGATAGGCCTCACACAGCTCGGCCCCGGCAGGGGAGGTGCGATAGAACACCTCCTTACCGCGTTTCTCGGCACTCAGCAGTTCCGCTTTCACCAGCTTGCGCAGGGCGTAGTTCACCGTATGGGTGTCTTCGATGTTGAGCAGAAAACAGATATCCGTCAGCCGCTTCTCCCGGCCCCGGTGATTGGCGTTGTGCAGCACGAGAATTTCCAGCGGCGTCAGATCGCCGTTCCCCGCCGCCGCCATGCAGCGCGACATCCAACGGGTGAAGGCGTTATAGGCGATGATCATCCCGTATTCGAGTTCGGAGGCTTCCCAGCCGTCGCCCTCGGCCAAATGCCGCGAAGAGACGATGCGGCGGGACGGGGTGGGGGGTATTTCTTCCGACATGGGCTGCCTCCGGCTATTTGACCTGCATAACGTTACCAAGACGCTGGCGATTTACAAGCGTTCGGGGTGTCTCTGTTCGTCTGGGCGCATGAAGATCAATTTGCAACAGATTGAAATGCCACATTCATGCCATCTTCCGCGAGAGCAGAGGCTTTGCTAGGCTGGCGTTAATAATAAAAGCGAGGCAGGCAGAGCAGTAATGAAAACGGGCTTTCGAGGCACGTTTGTCATCAGCTGGTCGCAAACAGAAATCGACGGTCTGGAGGCCGCGCCGGTGCAGTCGCTCGAACTGGGCTCTGCCTGGGCGTGGCGCGGGGACACTCTCCGTGTGGATGGGCCGAACGATGTGTTGCGGCTGGATATGGCGGACGGGGCAGAGCAGCTGCGCAAGCGCGCGGCCCGCAAGGTGCAGCGCCTGATCGGCGCGGCGCTGGAAGAGGGGGGCGTGATGCCGCTCAAAGCTTTGCGTAGAGACCATACCGCGCCACTGCTCGACAATAGTTTTATGGTCACCAACGGCGCGCGGACCTACACGGTTACGTTGATCGACGCTGGCCAAGGTCGCACGCCGTTGTTGATGTTTGTCGATGAATTGCCGCCGCGTGACTGTGAACTTTGGGTGATGCACAGCACGCTCAAGCCGCAGCGCGATAGGCACCCAGAAACCGACAACGGCGGTGTCATCTGCTTTACCCCCGGCACCCGCATCCGCACCCCCATGGGCAGCGCCTTGATCGAAGATCTGCGCGAGGGTGATCTGATCCAGACCAAGGACAACGGCCCGCAACGGTTGGAGTGGATCGGCAGCCGCCGGATGAGCGGCGCGCGTCTGCACGCCATGCCGCATCTGCGCCCCGTGCGGTTCCGCTCCGGCGCTTTGGGGATCGCGCAGCCCGACGCCCCGCTGCTGGTCTCGCCCGACCACCGGATCGTGCTGCAAGGCCCGCAGGCCCGTGATCTGTTCAATTGTGACGAGGTGCTGGTCGCGGCCAAAGACCTGATTAACGGGCGCAGCGTGGCCAGCGATATGTCCCTGCGCGAGGTGACCTATATCCATGTGCTGCTGGCCGAGCATCAGGTGATGTGGGCCAATGGGGTCGAAACCGAGAGCTTTCATCCCGCCGCCGCTCCGCTTACCAGTCTTGGCGCGCAGGATCGGGCGCGCCTGCTGGCGGCGCAGCCGCTGTTGGAGGCTGACCCGCACAGCTACGGCGGGTTCGCGCGGCGCAATCTTAGCACGTCAGAGGCGGCGATCTTGCGGCATGTCGCATAAGGGCCGGGCGCGGACGCCCAACCTACGTGAGAGCTTTAGCTTTCGGCGTCTTCTTTAATCAGCGCTGCGATAATCGCCCGCGCGCTCTCAGAGTCCCATTCCGCATCGCCCTGCAACCGGGCGATCTCGCGCCCTTCGCGGTCCAAAATCACGCTGATCGGCAGGCCGAAAACGCCCATTTGGCTGGCGAGCTTTTGTTTCGGGTCTTGGTGGCGGGGCAGGCTGTCGACGCCAGCTTCCTCAAAGAAACGCTTGATCCCTTCCTCTGAATTGCGCCCCGTGGCGATGGTCAGCACCTGAAAATCATCGCCGCCGAATTCCTTTTGCAGCGCGTTCAGCTGCGGCATTTCCTTGCGACAGGGCGCGCACCATGTGGCCCAGAAATTCACCAACACGATCTTGCCTTCGTAATCCGCCAGCGACATCGCTTCGCCATCGTCCTCACGCTCAAAGGTCACGTCAGAAGCCGCCTGCGGCGCATCGTGGATCACGAGTTTCTTCATGTCCCCTTCGCGCAGCCCCGCGATGTCAGCCGTTCCGGCAAGGGCGGGGTTTGCACCTGCGACAAGCAGCGTATAAACGAAGCCAAGCACGAGATTTTTCATACGTCCCTCCAAGGGTATTCAACATGACCGACACGACCTCGAACAAAATGTGGGGTGGCCGTTTCGCCGCCGGACCGGACGCGATCATGGAGGCGATCAACGCCTCGATCGGGTTCGACAAACGGATGGCCGCACAAGACATCAGTGGGTCGCGTGCCCATGCCGCCATGCTGGCAGCCAAGGGCATCCTGACTGATAGCGATGCTGACGCGATACGGGAAGGGCTTCTCACGATCTTGTCAGAGATCGAAGAGGGCCGGTTCGAGTTCTCAGCAGCCCTTGAAGACATCCACATGAACGTCGAGGCGCGGTTGAAAGTCCTTATCGGTGAGCCCGCAGGCCGCTTGCACACGGGCCGCAGCCGGAACGACCAAGTCGCCACCGATTTCAAACTTTGGGTGCGCGACCAGTTGGACGCCGCCGACGAGGGGCTGCAAGCGCTGATCCGCGCGCTTTTGTCTCAGGCAGAGGCCGGGGCCGATTGGGTCATGCCCGGTTTCACCCACCTGCAAACCGCGCAGCCTGTGACTTGGGGCCATCACATGATGGCCTATGTTGAGATGTTTGGCCGTGATCTCTCGCGCTTCCGCGATGCGCGCAAACGGATGAACGAATGCCCACTGGGAGCCGCAGCCCTCGCTGGCACCTCTTTCCCAATCGACCGCGAGATGACAGCCGAAGCACTCGGCTTTGACCGCCCCGCCGCCAACAGCCTTGATGCCGTCAGCGACCGCGACTTCGCGCTGGAATTCATGGGCGCGGCCAGCATCTGCGCGATGCACCTGTCGCGCTTTGCCGAAGAACTGGTGATCTGGTCCTCGGCACAGTTCCGTTTCGTGGCGCTGTCGGACCGCTTCTCGACCGGCTCCTCGATCATGCCGCAAAAGAAAAACCCCGACGCCGCCGAGCTGATCCGCGCAAAGGTGGGCCGCATCTTCGGGGCGAACACCGCGCTGATGATGGTGATGAAGGGGCTGCCGCTGGCCTATTCCAAGGACATGCAGGAAGACAAAGAACAGGTCTTTGACGCCGCCGACAACCTGATGCTGGCGCTCGCCGCGATGACCGGCATGGTGGGCGACATGACCGCTGAGCGTGAGAACCTCGCCGCCGCCGCGGGCTCGGGCTTCTCCACCGCCACCGATCTGGCCGATTGGCTGGTGCGGGTGCCGAACCTGCCGTTCCGCGATGCGCATCACGTGACCGGCACGCTGGTCGCCATGGCCGAGGCGCAGGGCTGCGATCTGCCTGACCTCACGCTTGAGCAGATGCAATCGGTCCATGCCGAGATCACTAAGGACGTTTTCGATGTGCTCGGCGTCGATAACTCGGTAAACTCGCGCATGTCCTATGGCGGCACCGCCCCTGCGCAGGTGCGTACCCAAGTCGAGCGCTGGAAGGAAATCCTGAAGTGAAACGCGCCCTCGCGACCCTTGCTTTGCTCAGCCTTGCCGCCTGTGGCGCGGATGGCGAACCTGTGAAACCGACAGCCAGCAGCACGATCACCATGTCGTCTTCGGGCGTGTCGGTCGGCACCGCTGTCGGGCTGCGCCGCGGGCCGTTTTCGCTGGCGCTTGGGGTCGGGTCGTGAGGCCGCTTTTGCAGATCACGCTGGTGGCTGGGACACTTAGCTTGGCCGCCTGCACCCCGCCGCAGCCATCCGCGCGGCGGGACGCGTCGCCGCCAGCCGAGCCGGGGATCAGCCTGTCGGGCTATGCCACCGTCGGCGTGGCGAAGACATTCTGATGTCGCCCCTGCGCATGCTCTACCTCGCCCTTGCGGTCTGGGGCACTCTGCATCCGATGTATTACTTCATCACTTGGTTCAACGCCGAAGGCTGGAGCCTCAGCGCCATGGTCAACGCCTGGCACGCCAATGCCGCCGCCAGCGGGCTGGTCTGGGATTTGACCATCGCTGCCGTCACATTAACCATCTGGATCATCGCCGAAGTCGCGGTGCGCCGGAATTTCAGCGCGCTGATTGCCATTCCCGCCACGTTCTGTATTGGGGTGAGCTGTGGCCTGCCGCTCTATCTGTTTCTGCGGACAGCGCCGATCAAATAGGGCCGAGACGACATAAGGCGACGCGCAAATGGATCATTTTCTCTACAAAGACGGTGTGTTGCACGCCGAAGACGTAAGCTTGGCCGAGATCGCTGCCGCTGTCGGCACGCCGGTCTACGTCTATTCCACCGCGACGCTGCTGCGCCATTTCCACCTGTTCGACGAAGCGCTTTCGGGCATGGATCATCTGGTCTGCTACGCGATGAAAGCCAATTCGAACCAAGCCGTGTTGCGCACGCTGGCGCAGGCGGGCGCGGGGATGGATGTGGTCTCGGGCGGGGAATACCGCCGCGCCAAGGCGGCTGGCGTGCCGGGCGACAAGATCGTCTTTTCCGGCGTCGGCAAAACCCGCGAAGAGATTGAATTGGCGCTGACGGGCGGCATTCGCCAGTTCAACGTCGAGAGCGAGCCGGAGATGATCCTGCTTGATATCGTGGCGCGTGAATTGGGCAAGGTCGCGCCGATCACCATCCGCGTGAACCCCGATGTCGATGCGAAAACCCACGCCAAGATTGCCACCGGCAAAAGCGAAAACAAGTTCGGCATCCCCATCGCCCGCGCCCGCGAGGTCTATGCCATGGCGGCCAATCTGCCGGGCTTGGAGATCGTCGGCATCGACGTGCATATCGGCAGCCAACTCACCGACCTTGCCCCCTTTGAGCAGGCCTATGGCAAGGTCGCGGAACTGACTGAAGTGCTGCGTGCCGATGGTCATAACATCCGACGGCTGGACCTTGGCGGCGGTTTGGGCATTCCTTACGAGCGTTCCAATTCCGCCCCGCCATTGCCGACGGATTACGGCGCGATGGTACAGCGCACGCTAGGGCATCTGGGCTGCGAGGTCGAGATCGAGCCGGGCCGTTTGATCGCGGGCAACGCGGGCGTTTTGGTCAGCGAAGTGATCTACCTGAAATCCGGCGAGGGCCGTGATTTCCTGATCCTTGATGCCGCGATGAACGACCTGATCCGCCCGGCGATGTATGACGCATGGCATGACATCGTGCCGCTGAATGAACCCGCGCCGGGGGCCGAGCCGCGCCCGGTCGATATCGTCGGCCCGGTTTGCGAATCCGGCGATACCTTTGCTAAGCAGCGGATGATGCCAGTGCTGGGGTCCGGTGATCTGGTGGCCTTCCGCTCTGCCGGAGCCTACGGCGCGGTGATGAGCAGCGAGTATAATTCGCGCCCCCTGATCCCCGAGGTTTTGGTTAATGGCGATCAATTCGCGGTTATCCGCCCACGGCCAAGCTTTGACGAAATGATAAACCGCGATACCATCCCTGAATGGCTTTGACGGCATCCCGCCGCCGGGCCACCGGAGCGTGACGCATGGAAACATCCACTGACAAGACAGACGGGCTGCGCGTATTGCGCGGGCCATTGCGGCTGACTTGGGCGGGGATGCTGGCCGAGGCGCTGGTGCAGGCGCTCTGGCCGATGCTGGCGTTGGCGCTGGCAGTGTTCGCGGCGCTGATGATGGGGGTGCAGGACGGTCTAGTCGGTGATCTGCTTTGGGGTGGGCTTGCCGCTGTGGGCCTTGGGTTTCTCGGCACATTGGTGTTTGCGCTGCGGCGTTTTCGGGTGCCTTCACGCGCCGATGCGTTGGCGCGGCTGGATGCTAGCCTGCCGGGACGGCCCATTCGGGCGCTGTTGGACGATCAGGCAATCGGCGCGGGTGATGCGGCGTCGGCGGCGGTCTGGAAGGCCCATCAGAAACGGATGGCGGCACGGGCGGCGGCAGCCAAGCCGGTGAAGGGCGATCTGCGTGTCTCGCTGGCCGACCCCTATGCGCTGCGCTACGTGGCGCTGCTGGCGTTCACTGTGGCGCTGGTCTTTGGTTCGGTCTGGCGGCTGGGTGAGGTGACGCAACTGACCCCCGGCGGCGCGGACGGCGCGCTGGCCTCTGGTCCGGTTTGGGAAGGCTGGGCCGAACCGCCGCGCCATACGGGCAAGCCGACACTTTATTTGAATGATCTCGAGGCCGGACCGCTCTCGCTCCCGGCGGGGACGCTAATCACCCTACAGCTTTACGGCGAGGTTGGCGAGTTGACCGTAGAGGAAAGTGTTTCGGGCCGTGATGCCGAGCCGGGCGCGGAAACGGCGCAGGATTTCACCCTGCGCCAAAGCGGAGAGATCGCCATCGAAGGGCCGGGCGCGCGGGCATGGCAGATCACAATGCTGCCCGACGCCGCCCCGCAAATTGAGCGGCAAGGCGCGCCCGAGGTTACAGCCCTGGGCGAGATGAGCCTGCCTTTTATCGCGCGGGATGATTACGGCGTCGAAGCGGGGGAGGCGCGGATCAGCCTTGATCTGGCCTCCGTCGACCGGCGCTATGGGTTGGCGACCGGCCCTGACACACGGCCCGAGATCGTCGTGCCGCTGCCCATGCCGATCACCGGTGACCGGCGCGATTTTGAAGAGAGCTTGATCGAGAATTTCTCGAAGCACCCTTGGGCCAATCTGCCGGTATCTCTAGAGCTTTCCGTGCTCGACGCCGCCGAACAGCAAGCCGCGACCGAGGTGAGCCAGTTGACCCTGCCGGGGCGGCGCTTTTTCGATCCCGCGGCGGCAGCAGTCATTGAGATGCGCCGCGATCTTTTGTGGTCCCGCGCGAATGCGCCGCGCATCGCGCAGGTGCTTCGCGCCGTGACCTACGCGCCGGGGGAGGACCTGCGTTCGGATGTGACGGTTCTGCGGCTCAAGCAACTGATCCGTCGTCTGGAAATCCGCGCGCGCTATGGGCTGGACGAAGAGGTCCGGACCGAGATGGCCGAAGACCTTTGGGCGCTGGCGATTGAGTTGGAGGAGGGCGTGTTGGCCGATGCGCTGGCGCGGATGCGCCGGGCGCAGGATCGGCTGAATGAGGCGATGAAGAACGGTGCCTCCTCGGCTGAAATTGCCGAGCTGATGGAGGAGCTGCGCCGCGCTACCGAAGAGTATCTGGAGCAACTCCAGCGCCAACAGGCGCAGGAAGGCGAAGGCGAAGGCCAGCAGCCTGAAGGCGAGTCCATGCAGATGACCCAAGACGATCTGCAACGCATGATGGACCGCATTCAGGAGTTGATGGAGCAAGGCCGCATGGCCGAGGCTGCAGAGGCGCTGCGTCAGCTGCAGGAAATGATGGAGAACATGCGCGTCACCCAAGGTCAGCCCGGCGAGGGCGGCAATTCACCGGGTGAGCAGGCGATGGAGGGGCTTTCGGAAACGCTGCGCGAGCAGCAGGGGCTGAGCGATCAGGCCTTCCGCGACTTGCAAGAGCAGTTCAACCCCGGCACCGGGGCGGGCGAGAATGAAGGCAACGAAGGCCGTAATGGTGGTCAGGGGCGCGGTCAGAGCCATGAGGGCCAGCAGGGGCAGGGCGGCCAATCCGGCGAAGAGGGTGCCGAAGAAGGGCTGGCCGGGCGTCAGCAAGCGTTGCGCGATGAGTTGCGCCGTCAGGAAGGCCGTCTGCCGGGGCAAGGCACGCCCGAGGGGGATGCCGCGCGCGAGGCGCTGGACCGCGCCGGAGAGGCGATGGACCGCGCCGGCGACGCCCTGCGCCGCGATGAGTTGGCCGAGGCGATCGACAATCAGGCGCAAGCCATGGAGGCGCTGCGCGAAGGGATGCGGTCGCTTGGTGATGCGATGGAGCAAGAACAGGGCGAGGGCCGGCCCGGTCAAGGCACCGCCGAAGGCGGCCGCCGGGCCGAGGCGCGCGATCCGCTGGGACGCGAGCAGGGGGGCAATGGGGCCAATAGCTCAGACGCGCCGCTGGCACAGGGGCCAGACGATCAGGGCCGCGCGCGGCGTCTGCTGGACGAAATCCGCCGCCGCTCGGGCGAGGCGGAGCGGCCCGAAGTTGAACGCGATTACCTCAACAGACTGTTGGATCGGTTTTAACCGGAGTCAGCTCTGCGACTGGGTCGCCACGGTGTCGAGCCAGACCAGCAGGTCTTGCAACTGCCCGTCCAACCAAATCCGCGCGTCGTCCATCCATGCCACATAGGATGACAGGTAAGGATCGGCCTGAGGTAAGGATTGCGCAATCTGCGGCGCATAGACATAGACCGCCGCCAAGATGGCCGCCAAGGCAATCATCATGGTGAAGCCGCGCATGAACCCGCCCGATTTGCGCGTTTTTTCAGGGCGGTCGAGCGCGGCGGTGGGCGTCGGCCCCGCCTGCTGGCCCTGCGTGCGGTCGTGGCGCAGGGTGGAGTTGATCTCTTCGATATCGGGCAGCAGATCCCGGCGCGACGCGCTGCCGTAGGCGTCAGTCTCGCTTTCGGGAACCGGCTCTCCGCGCATTTTGGCCATGCGCAGACGGGCTTCATGGGCGCGGCGGGCGTCTTCGTCCTCGGGCACTTGGTCATCTTCGGCGATGTCGGGACGGGGGGCTTGTTTGGGCGCGGGACGGGGCGCGTCGTCAAGACCGAGGTCCGGCTGGCTTTCCAACGGCTCTGACGGACGGCGACGCCGGGCTTCCTGCTCTGCCGCGGCCTCCTGACGCAGGATTTCCGCGATGGCAGGGTCGAGCGAGCGTCTGACGGGCGCGGCGGCGAGGGCCGGGCGCGCGTTTTCCTCCTCCGGCGCGAAGGTAGCGTTTTCCAAGGCGTCTTTTTCAGAAGCGCCGTCTTCGAAGTCGTCCTCCTCAAATGCGCCCTTTTCAAATCTGTCGTCTTCGAAGCCCTCGTCCTCATAATCCTCATCCCCGAAGGGCTGGAGATCAGGCAGGCTATTGGCCGCAGACTGCTCTTCGCCGGTGTCATCCGACGCGCGTTGCTTCATATGCATCACGTCGTCATCGAAATCCGGGTCGTCGAATTCACTGTCGTCCTGTTCGGGCGCATTGTCGGGATGATACTGAAACCAAGTCTGCCCGCAGTTGGAACATTGCACGTCCCGCCCTGCCAACGGCATCACCTCATCGGGGACTTCGTATTGCGCGTCGCAGTTGGGGCAGATCAGCCGCATGGTCATTCCTGGGTTCGTTCGGTGCTCTCGGATCGTAACGGACAGCATATGTCCTAGAATAACGTAGGAAAAGTGATATCTGGGCAGGGTGCGGGGGTTCTGAGTGATTGAATCCTTTCCGGTGCTGAGGCACAACAGGTCGAAGTGTTTTAAGGTGGTTGCGTGATAGAGCTCGAAAATGTGGCCTACAGCTATGGCGGGGGCGAATTGCTGTCCGACATCACGCTGAAACTCGCCCCCGGATCGTTTCATTTCCTCACCGGCCCCTCGGGCGCGGGCAAGACCACCTTGATGAAGCTCTGCTACGGGGCCTTGCTGCCCACGGCGGGGCATCTGCGGATTTTTGGCACCGATGTGCGCGGGCTGGGCCGAGATGACATCGCACTGATGCGCCGCCGAGTTGGCGTGGTGCATCAAGACGTGAAATTCCTCGACCACCTGCCGTTGACCGAGAATATCGCCCTGCCGCTGAACGTCTCGGGCCGTCAGGCCGAGGCGGGGGGCACCGATCTAGAAGAACTGATGTCATGGGTCGGGCTCACCAACCGCGCCGAGGCTCTGCCGCCTGAGCTGTCGGGCGGGGAGCGGCAGCGGGCCGCCCTTGCCCGCGCGGTGATCATGTCCCCCGATGTGATCCTCGCCGATGAGCCGACGGGGAACATCGACTGGGAGATGTCGCAACGTCTGCTGCGTCTGTTGATCGAGTTGAACCGCATGGGCAAGACCGTGTTGATCGCCACCCATGATCTGGGCCTGATCCGCGCCACCAAGGCGCATGTGCAGGCCCGCGTGCTGCGCATCGCCAATCGGCGCATTCAATTGGCGGGGGCGGATTTGTGAGGCGGTTCGACATGGGCGCCCTGCGCGCGATTTTCAAAGGCGACAGGCAAGCGGACCGCGTGGTGCCGCCCTCGGGGTTCACGGCGCAGCTCACCTTGTTTGCTGCAGGCGCCATGGCGTTTTTGGCAGTCTTTGCGCTGGCGCTGTCGCTCGCCTCGGGCCGGTTGGCGCAGGTCTGGGGGCAGGAATTGGCGCAGTCGGCGACGGTGCGCATCGTGGCTCCGCTCGACCAACGCGCGGCCCAGACCGAGGCGGCGCTGAAGGTGTTGCAGACGACCAAGGGCGTGGCCTCGGCCCGCGCGCTGACGGATGCCGAACAGGAAGAACTGCTTGCCCCATGGTTTGGCCCGGAACTGGCGATGGAGAGCTTGCCGGTGCCGCGTTTGATCGAAGTGGTTGAGGAAGGCGAGGGGCTTGACCCGGTGGGCCTGCGCCTGCGTCTCTCTGCCGAAGTGCCGGGCGCGGTGCTGGATGACCACAGCCGCTGGCGCGCGCCGCTGGTTGCGGCGGCAAGCCGGTTGCGGCTGCTGGGCTGGATTTCGACCCTGCTGATCGGGGCTGCGGTGGCGGCCATGGTGACATTGGCCGCGCAGGCGGCATTGGCCGCCAATGCGCAGGTGATCGCGGTGCTGCGGCTGGTGGGGGCGACCGATGGCTATATCGCCCGAGCTTTCATTCGGCGCTTTACCCTGCGCGCGCTTTTGGGTGCGGCGGCGGGCACGGTGCTTGGCATGGTGGCGGTCGTTCTGTTGCCCGATGCCGGCGAGGCGGGCGGTTTCCTGACCGGCTTGGGCTTTCGCGGCTGGCACTGGGTGGTGCCGCTTATGGTGCCGATCTTGGTCGGGGCGGTTGCCTTTGCCGCCACCGGGGCTGCGGCCCGGCGTACGTTGAGGGAACTGACATGAAGCTGCTGCAATGGGTCCGGTCGATCCTCTATATCGTGCAGGTGACCGTGGCGATGCCGGTGCTCGGGTTGGCCTTTGCGCCTTGGGCGATGTTTTCGAAACGCGGGGCCTATCGGGCCTGCAAGACCTATGCCGCTTGGGCCATGTGGTCGGCCCGCTGGCTGATCGGGCTGCGCTGCGAGGTGCGTGGCACGGTACCGGATGGTGAAGTTTTGGTGGCCGCAAAACACCAATCGTTTTTGGATATCTTGATGATCTTTCACGCCTTGCCGCGTGCAAAATTCATTATGAAACGCGAGGTGCTTTGGACCCCGGTGATTGGCCAATACGCCAAACGGATGGGCATGATTGCCGTCAACCGTGGCAAGCGCGGGCAGGCGATTACCAAGATGATGGCCGACGTGAACGCCGGTCGGGTCGAGCCGGGGCAGTTGGTGATCTATTCCCAAGGCACCCGCGTCGCACCGGGCCTCAGCGCGCCCTACAAGGTCGGCACGGCGGTGCTTTACGACCAGATGGGGCAGGTTTGTGTGCCGGTAGCGACCAACGCGGGCCACTTCTGGCCGCGCCGGGGGCTCTACCGCAAGCCGGGTTTGGCTGTCGTGGAGTTTCTAGAGCCGATTGAGCCGGGGCTGGAAAAGCGAAGCTTTATGGCGCGGTTGGAGGAAGAGGTCGAGAGCCGTTCGAACGCCTTGCTGCATGAAGCTGGGTGGCGGCCTGTGGAGGCCGGGTAGTTCTGATCAGCCGGCGGTCGCTTTTAAACGAAATCCTATCAAAATGTGCCACCCCGCGGGTCGGCGCTGCCCTTCGTGTTTTTAAGCTACGCCGAAGCGCCCGCTGAAGCGACGGCTTCACGGGGTTCGATCTTCGGTCTCTGGAAGCCGTTAAAGTGGCGGCGCCGCCGTGGGGAGGTGGAAAAGACAGGCGTCACCCTGCATGTCTCTACGTAGGAACATGACCCCGAGGGGCCTTATCTTCCGTAACTGTCGCGACGGGGAAAAGTTGTAGGGCAGGGACATAAACAGCCAGTTGTCCCACCGTGCGCGCCCTGCGCAACGAAAAGGGGCGGACCCATGGCCCGCCCCGCATCGCTTACATGTGGATCGCCCCATCGCCGCAGGCCAACGCAGCTTCGCGCACCGCTTCGGAGTAGGTCGGGTGCGCGTGGCAGGTCATCGCCAAATCCTGCGCCGAGGCGCCGAATTCCATCGCCACGCAGACCTCATGGATCAGGTCGCCCGCGCCGGGGCCGATGATGTGGCAGCCCAAGATGCGGTCGGTTTCCTTGTCGGCGATCAGCTTCACAAAACCGTCGCCGGCAAAGACCGCCTTAGCCCGGGCGTTGCCCATGAAGGAGAACTTGCCGACCTTATAAGCCCGGCCCGCGTCCTTAAGCGTCGCCTCGGTCTCGCCGACGCTGGCGACCTCGGGATGGGTGTAGATCACGCCGGGGATCACGCCGTAGTTCACGTGGCCATGTTTACCCGCGATCACCTCTGCGGCGGCCATGCCCTCGTCCTCGGCTTTGTGCGCCAACATGGGGCCTTCGATAACGTCGCCGATGGCATAGACGCCTTTGACGGAGGTTTCCCAATGCTCATTCACGGCGATCTGACCGCGCTCGGTCATTTTGACGCCCAAATCATCTAGACCCATGCCTTTGATAACGGGCTTGCGGCCAGTGGCGACGAGCACGGTGTCGGCCTCGATCTCATGCTCGCTATCGTCTTTGCGAAGCTTATAGCTGACCGTGGCCTTGCCCTTGGCGACTTCGGTCTTTTGCACGGCGGCGCCCATGACGAAGTTGATGCCTTGCTTTTTCAGCATCCGCTGGAAGGTTTTTTGCACCTCAGGGTCCATGCCCGGCGTGATCGCGTCGAGGTATTCAACGACGGTGATCTCGGTCCCCAGACGCGCGTAAACGCTGCCCAGTTCCAGCCCGATGACGCCCGCACCGATCACGACCATCTTCTTGGGGATTTTGCCCAGTTCCAACGCCCCGGTGGAGGTGACGACGGTTTTCTCGTCGACTTCGACGCCGGGCAGGCCCGCAGGCTCGGAACCGCTGGCGATGATGATGTTCTTGGCCTCATGGACCTCATCACCGACCTTGACCTTGCCCGCTTCCGGCACCGATCCCCAACCCTTGAGCCAGTCGATCTTGTTCTTTTTGAACAGGAATTCGATGCCCTTTGTGTTGGTCTCGATCGTCTTGTCTTTGTAGGTCAGCATCTGCTTCCAATCGACGGTCGGCGCTTTGGCCTTCAGACCCATCTCTTCGAAGTTATGCTCGGCCTCGTGCAACATATGCGTGGCGTGCAGCAGCGCCTTGGAGGGGATGCAGCCCACGTTGAGGCAGGTGCCGCCAAGGGTCTCACGGCCCTCCACACAGGCGGTTTTCAGGCCCAGTTGCGCGCAACGGATGGCGGCAACATAGCCGCCGGGGCCGGAGCCGATCACGATGACATCATAGCTCGACATGGGGGGTCTCCTTAGCAGTCGGGTGTTACAGGCAAGGTAGGAGGCGCGGTTTTCAGGTGCAAGCGCCGCTGCCTGCGGGTGTTGGGGAAAGGGTTAAATAAGGGCCGCCAGCAGCATCAACATGGTTGCGGCAAAACCGATGATCCAGATGAGCGACCGATGCGGGCGCAGGCCGAGCGCATAGGCGGGAACATAGAGCACGCGGGCAATGAGATAGACCCAAGCGCAGGCGGCAGTGAAAGCGGTGTTCTGCGCCGACATCTGCACCACGCCCACGGCAATGCCGAAAAGGATCAGCCCCTCGAAATGGTTGTCCAACGCGCGGCCCAGACGGGCGGTGCGGTCCGACAGCGCGCGGCTGGGCTCACGGTCCCGCGCCGACATGGTGTAGCCGGGGCCAATCTCGCGGTTTGCAGGCACGGCGTAGAGCACGAATTGCATCCCTTGCAGCAGGGCCGCAAGAGTCAGGACGGTGAGTTCGACGCTCATGCGGATTTCACGAAATAGGCGGTGGAGCCGGTCACGGTGCCCTTGTCATCGCTGCTGAGGGCGTTGGAGCGCTTGAGCCAGTCGTCGGCCTTCTTGCGGTCGTTCACATCAAGCAGGACGGAAGCCTTGGTGCTGCTGTCGGCGTGTTTCCAGATTTGCAGCACCGAAAGCCCTGCGTTCCGCCGCGCCTCGGCATCGGCGTCAAAGGCGTCTTTCCAAGCGGTGTAATCGGTAACGTCGAAGTGGCAGATCATCTGCATGGGAGTGCCTTTCAGAGCGCGTGGAAATAGAGAACGGCGGTGGCGGCATAGCCCGCGAGCCATGCCAGCGTGCGGATCGTCGGCACGCCAAGGGCGTAGACGATGACGTAGATGATGCGTGCGAGCAAGAAGACCTGCGCGGCCAGCAGCGTGGCGCTGTTATTGCGGCCAAGCATCTCAACTAGCAACACGGCAGGCGCGAAAAGCGCCATGGCCACGACGGAGTTATCAACCGCGCGGCCCAGACGGGCGGTCATGCCGGTGGTGGTCCGCGTCTCGTCCCGCGAGGACATCAGGTAGCCCATCGACAACTGCCGGGTCGCGCCCAGCACTTGCAGCAGGATTGTCAGCATGACCAGAAGGCCATAGGCGGCAAGGAGGGTTGTTTCGGTCATGGTCTGGCCCTTTCAGTTGGTAGGATGCCCTACCCGGTCTGCGGGTATATAGGGCGGGGGTCTCCCCCCGCCCATGATATCACAGATCCATCAACAGACGGCGCGGATCTTCGAGCATCTCTTTGACGCGGACGAGGAAGGTCACAGCGCCCTTGCCGTCGATGATCCGGTGGTCGTAGCTGAGCGAGATATACATCATTGGACGGATCACGACTTCGCCGTTGATCGCCATCGGACGGTCCTGAATTTTCGCCATGCCGAGGATACCGGACTGTGGCGGGTTCAGGATCGGCGCGGTCATCAGCGAGCCGTAGACGCCACCGTTGGAGATGGTGAAGGTCCCGCCGGTCATGTCGGCCATGGTCAGCTTGCCGTCACGGGCCTTTTTGCCCATGGCGTTCACGGCCTTTTCGATCTCGGCGAATGACATCGCGTCGGCGTCTTTGATCACCGGCACCACAAGGCCCGTGGGCGTGCCCGCGGCGACACCCATGTGGACGTAGTTCTTGTAGATGATGTCGGTGCCGTCAATCTCGGCGTTGACCTCTGGGATTTCCTTCAGGGCGTGGCAGCAGGCCTTGGTGAAGAAGGACATGAAGCCCATGCGGACGCCGTGTTTCTTTTCAAAATCAGCCTTGTAGGTGTTCCGCAGCTCCATCACCTCGGTCATGTCGACCTCGTTGAAGGTAGTCAGGATCGCGGCGGTGTTTTGGGCTTCCTTGAGACGACGCGCCATGGTCTGCTTGAGGCGGGTCATTTTGACCCGCTCTTCGCGCGACGCGTCATCGGGGGAGGAAGCGGCGCGCGGTGCTGCGGGCTTGGCATCGGCCTTGGGCGCGGCGGAGGTGCCAGCGGCGATCGCCTTGGCCACGTCTTCTTTCATCACCCGGCCATCGCGGCCAGAGCCTGTGACCTGATCGCGGCTGATGCCAGCTTCGGCCATGGCTTTCTTGGCCGAAGGTGCGTCTTCGACGTCTTTGCCATCGGCGGATTTGGTCTCGGGCGCGGCACCGGCACCGGAATTCGCGTCTTCGCCCTTGGGGGCGGCAGCGCCCGCGCCGGTGGTCAGAACGGCCAGCGTGGCTGAGGCTTCAACCGTGCTGCCTTCTTCGGCAAAGATTTCGGCCAAGACACCGGCAGCGGGGGCGGGGACTTCGACGCTGACTTTGTCGGTCTCCAACTCGCAGAGCATTTCATCGGCTTCGACCTTGTCGCCGACCTTTTTGAACCAAGTGCTTACGGTCGCTTCGGTCACCGACTCACCCAAGGTGGGCACCTGCACGTCGATGCTTTCGCCTTCGCGGGCGGCGACTTCGGTGGCGCCTGCGTCGATGGCTTTGGGCGCATCGCCGCCACGGTCGGACTGGGAGGCGGCACCGGGGTCTTCGGCGGCTTCTTTGGCTTTGGGCGCTGCGGCAGAGCCAATGTCGCCTTCGCTGACGTTGGCCAGCAGGGCGTCGACGCCAACGGTGTCGCCTTCTTGGGCCACGATCTCGCTCAGGGTGCCTGCGACGGGGCTGGGCACTTCGACGGTGACCTTGTCGGTTTCCAGCTCGCAGAGCATTTCATCCACCGCGACGGTATCGCCGGGCTTTTTGAACCATGTGGCAACGGTGGCTTCGGTGACGGATTCGCCCAGCGTGGGTACGCGTACTTCGCTTGTCATGGTCTTAGTTTCCTTTGATGGTCAGCGCCTCGTCGACGAGGGCGGCTTGTTGTGCTTTGTGCTGGCTGGCCAGACCCGTTGCGGGCGAGGCCGAAGTGGCGCGGCCCACATAGGAGGCGCGGCCGTGTTTCGCGTCGATGCGGCCCAGAACCCATTCGATGTTGGGCTCGATGAAGGACCATGCACCTTGGTTCTTGGGCTCTTCTTGGCACCAGATCATTTCGGCTCCTTTGAAACGCTCCAACTCTCTGACCGCGGATTGCGCGGGGAAGGGGTAGAACTGTTCGAACCGCAGGATGTAGACATCGTCGATGCCACGGGCGTCGCGCTCTTCCAGCAGGTCGTAATAAACCTTGCCCGAGCACATCACCACGCGCTTGATCTTGTCATCCGCGACCAATTTGGTGTCGGAGTTGCCTTTCTGCGCGTCATCCCAGAGCACCCGGTGGAAGCTCGACCCGGTGGTGAATTCATCGGCCTTGCTGACCGCGAGCTTGTGGCGCAGGAGCGACTTGGGGGTCATCAACATCAGCGGCTTGCGGTAGCTGCGGTGCAGCTGGCGGCGCAGGATGTGGAAGTAGTTGGCGGGCGTGGTGCAGTTCGCCACGATCCAGTTGTCGCCGCCGCACATGGTCAGGAAACGCTCCAGACGGGCAGAGGAGTGCTCTGGCCCCTGACCTTCATAGCCATGCGGCATCAGGCAAACGAGGCCGGACATGCGCAGCCATTTGCTTTCACCTGACGAGATGAACTGGTCAAACATGATCTGCGCGCCGTTGGCGAAGTCACCGAATTGCGCCTCCCAGAGCGTCAGCGCGTTGGGTTCGGCGAGGCTGTAGCCATATTCAAAGCCCAGCACCGCATATTCGCTGAGCATTGAGTCGATGACCTCATACTCGGCCTGACCCTCACGGATGTGGTTCAGCGGGTAGTAACGGTCTTCGTTGTCTTGGTTGACGAAGGCCGAGTGACGCTGGCTGAAGGTGCCGCGCGTGCTGTCCTGACCCGAGAGGCGCACTTTGTAGCCCTCGGTCAGCAGAGAGCCAAAGGCCATCGCCTCAGCCGTGGCCCAGTCAAAGCCCTCACCGCTTTCGAACATCTGCTTTTTCGCTTCGAGCAGACGCCCGATGGTCTTGTGCAGCGGGAATTTGTCCGGCGCGGTGGTGATCGCCTTGCCGACGTCTTGCAGTGTTTCAGGCGCGATGGCGGTTTTACCGCGCTGGTAGGACTTGTTCTTTTTGTCCATGCCGGACCACTTGCCGTCCAGCCAGTCGGCCTTGTTCGGGCGGTAGTCCTTACCGGCCTCGAACTCATCTCCCAGATGGTTCTGGAAGGCGGTCTTCATGTCTTCGATCTCACCCTCGGGGATCAGACCGTCGGCCACCAGACGTTGGGTATAAAGGCTCAGCGTGGTCTTCTGTTTTTTGACGCTCTTGTACATCACCGGGTTGGTGAACATCGGCTCATCGCCTTCGTTGTGACCAAAGCGGCGGTAGCAGAAGATGTCGATGACCACGTCCTTGTGGAACTTCTGACGGAACTCTGTCGCCACGCGGGCGGCGTGCACGACTGCTTCGGGGTCATCGCCGTTAACGTGGAAGATCGGCGCCTCGACCACCAGTGCGTTGTCGGTGGGATAGGGCGAAGAGCGCGAGAAATGCGGCGCGGTGGTGAAACCAATCTGGTTGTTCACCACGATATGCATGGTGCCGCCGGTCTTGTGGCCTTTGAGACCCGAGAGCGCGAAACATTCCGCCACGACGCCTTGGCCAGCAAAGGCCGCATCGCCGTGCAGCAGAATTGGCATGACGGCGGTGCGGTCTTTGTCGTTCAGCTGGTCCTGCTTGGCGCGGACCTTGCCCAGCACGACGGGGTTCACCGCCTCAAGGTGCGAGGGGTTGGCGGTCAGCGACAGGTGAACGGAATTGCCGTCAAACTCACGGTCCGAGGACGCGCCGAGGTGGTATTTCACATCGCCCGACCCATCCACATCGTCAGGTTTAAAGCTACCGCCTTGGAATTCGTTAAAGATCGCGCGGTAGGGTTTTTGCATCACGTTGGCGAGCACCGACAGGCGGCCCCGGTGGGGCATGCCGATAACGATGTCTTTGACGCCCAACTGGCCGCCGCGCTTGATGATCTGCTCCATCGCGGGAACAAGGCTTTCGCCGCCATCGAGGCCGAAACGCTTGGTGCCCATGTATTTCACATGCAGGAACTTCTCAAAGCCCTCGGCCTCGACCAGTTTGCTCAGGATCGCCTTGCGGCCTTCCTTGGTAAAGGCGATTTCCTTGCCGTAGCCTTCGATCCGCTCTTTCAACCAACCGGCCTGCTCGGGGTCGGAGATATGCATGTATTGCAGCGCGAAGGTGCCACAGTAGGTCGAGCGGACGATGCCGACGATCTGCTTCATTGTCGCGACTTCGAGGCCCAGCACGTTGTCGATAAATATCGGGCGGTCCATGTCGGCATCGGTGAAACCGTAGGATTTCGGGTCAAGCTCGGGCTGGTTGCCCATGTCGCGCATGCCCAAGGGGTCGAGTTGCGCGGCAAGGTGCCCGCGGATGCGGTAGGCGCGGATCAGCATAAGCGCGCGGATGCTGTCGAGCACGGCGGCGCGGATTTGGTCATCCGAGACGGCAACGCCCTTTTCCTCGGCCTTCTTCTTGATCTTGTCGCCAGCGGCTTTCGCCTCGGTCGGTTCGGGCCAGACGCCGGTCAGCGCGCCCATCACCTCGCTTTGGGGGGCGGGGGGCCAATCGGGCCGCGCCCAAGAGGGGCCTGCGGCCTCGGCCTGTGCGGTTTCGGCGTCATCGCCCATCGCCGCAAAAAACGTCTGCCATGCCTCGTCGACCGTGTTGGGGTCGTTGGCATAGCGGGCGTACATCGCCTCAAGATATTCCGCGTTTTCGCCTTCCATGAAGGAAGAGGCGTGGAACTGTTCGTTGGCGGGTTGGTCGGTCATTGGGTCACCTTTGTTCGGCGGGGCAGACGGGACAGGGTCAGAATCAGGGTCGGTCTATAGTCAGGCCCGGGGCGGGGGGCCATAGGTATTGAGGGCGGGGTCGCGCGGGCCATCTAAGGCCGCCGGTTCGGGCGTTTGCCCAAGGGCCAGCGCCACGCGGGGGCGGGAGGGAGTGAGCGCGGTCTGAATGTGCATCTTACCCTCCTTCGCAAGCGGGCGGCGCCGGGTGGTTCTTTTCAAGACCCCGCAAAACGTAGTGCTTTGCAGAGTGGGTCAATGGGCGGGCCAAGGCCCGCCCGGCGGGCATCAGCCCTTCTCGATCGCTTCTTTGACCGCTTCGCCCAGTGTCGCGGGGCTGTCGGCCACAACGATACCGGCTTCTTTCATCGCTTCGATCTTGCTCTCCGCGTCGCCTTTGCCACCGGCGACAATCGCGCCTGCGTGGCCCATGCGGCGGCCGGGAGGGGCCGTACGGCCTGCGATGAAGCCAGCGGTGGGCTTCCAACGGCCCTTCTTCTTCTCATCGGCGAGGAACTGTGCCGCTTCCTCTTCGGCGGAGCCGCCGATTTCGCCGATCATGATGATCGACTGGGTCTCGGGGTCGGCAAGGAACATTTCCAGCACGTCGATATGCTCGGTCCCTTTGATGGGGTCGCCACCGATGCCCACGGCAGAGGACTGGCCAAGGCCCATGTCGGTGGTCTGCTTGACCGCCTCATAAGTCAGCGTGCCGGAGCGCGACACAACGCCAACCGAACCGCGCCGGTGGATGTGGCCGGGCATAATGCCGATTTTGCAGGCGTCTGGCGTGATGACACCGGGGCAGTTCGGGCCGATCAGGCGGGATTTGGAGCCTTCGAGCGCGCGGGCAACGCGGGCCATGTCCAGAACCGGGATGCCTTCGGTGATGCAGACGATCAGTTCCATCTCGGCGTCGATCGCTTCAAGGATCGAATCCGCTGCGAAGGGGGGCGGGACGTAGATCACGGAGGCATTGGCCTCGGTCACGTGCTTGGCTTCGTGGACGGAGTTGAACACGGGCAGGTCGAGGTGCGTCTGACC
The DNA here is from genome assembly GCF_040148765.1 of Sulfitobacter sp. NFXS29. Taxonomy (NCBI): domain Bacteria; kingdom Pseudomonadati; phylum Pseudomonadota; class Alphaproteobacteria; order Rhodobacterales; family Roseobacteraceae; genus Sulfitobacter; species Sulfitobacter sp. NFXS29. Next base: position 177,411 of record NZ_JAGDED010000002.1, on the reverse strand, counting down.
GCCTTTGCCGGGCGTGACGCCGCCAACCATCTTGGTGCCATAGGCAATGGCCTGTTCGGTGTGGAACGTCCCCTGCGAGCCGGTCAGACCCTGACAGATGACTTTGGTGTTTTCGTTGACTAGTACGGCCATGATTTCTTCCTTGGTCGGTGATGTTTAATCCCGGGGGCGGGCCCCGGGGGCGTCAGGCGCGATGCGCCCGGTTGGTGGGATGCGCCGTGGTCGGCGCGGGGCCGGGCCACAGCAGGATGGCGGCGAGGAACATGACCGGGATGCCAAGCTCCCCGATCTCCTCGACGACGAAAGCGGTGCGTTCGGCATCGGCGGAAATCTCGATCCCCAAGGGGGCGAGTTTGCGCGCGATGCCGTCGAGCAGTTTGTAAGCGACGGTGAAACCGATCCCCAGCAGGACGGCCCCGGCCCATGCACGACCGTGCCAGAGGCCCGAAAGATAGGGCCGGGCGTGACGCCAGAGCATGAGGAAAATCGCGGTGACGATCGACGCAAGGATCAGGGCGGCGATCAGCCGTTCGGCCAGCGGGACGCCCTCACCGGTATATTGCCGCGCTTTGAACAGGCCGCGGGTGAAAAGGCTTTTGTCGAGGTCCAACTCACGCGCCGCCATGACCGCCAGCACCAGCGGCAGATACCAGACCCGCAGCACCGCGCCGCGCAGTGTCCAGACCAGCGCCACAATGCAGAGGAGGTAGCCCACGACCGAAAGGTTTTCGTAAAAACCGCCTTCGGCCAGCAGGGTGGTTTGCGTGGCGACCGGGAGGGCGTTCACGACCACCATCTGCACGGCAAAAGCCACGATGAGGGCGAGGATCAGCCACCAGCCGATGCGAGAAGAAGAGAGCGCCCGCGTCATAGGCCCGCCTTTTGCGCAGCGCGGTCGCGCTTGGCCGCTTGGGGCATAAGGGGAGCGGACGACAGGACAGGCATCAGTAAAGCTGCTCATCTTGATCAGCCAGCAGATCCAGCAGTCGCAGGGTCAGCAGGCCCGCGCCCATGATCATTAGGCTGCGGCCAATGGAGCCGGTGAGGTTCGACGGCAGGATCATCGCCAGCCCGTTGCGCGACTTGCGCGCGGCGCGCCGCAGACCGCGGTCGCGGCGGTGATGGTTGGCAGGCTCAGGCAGACGCAGGGCGTTGGGTTGCCATTGCCGGATCAGAATGCCGGCCCCCAATAGCGCAATGCCCGTCAAGACGGGGGAGGATTTGGGAGATTGATCCATACTGACCTCATTGCTCATCGGGGCATCATTGGGTTGGCGCGGCGCTGCGTCGTCGCATTTGCCCCTGCCGCACGGGGGCGGCAAGAACGGTGATATCGGCCACCCCCGACCGGCGCGAAAGCCGTGCGGGGATGGCCGGGGAAGGGCTTAGCCTTTGACCGCTTTCACGATCTTCTGTGCGCCATCTTTCAGGTCGTCGGCGGCGATGACATCAAGACCGGAGTTGTTGATGATCGCTTTGCCTTCTTCGACGTTGGTGCCCTCAAGGCGAACAACCAGCGGCACTTTCAGACCGACTTCTTTCACCGCAGCGACAACGCCCTCGGCGATGACGTCACAGCGCATGATGCCGCCGAAGATGTTCACGAGGATGCCTTTGACGTTCTCGTCGGAGGTGATGATCTTGAAAGCTTCGGTGACTTTCTCTTTGGTCGCACCGCCGCCCACGTCGAGGAAGTTGGCAGGCTCGGCACCGTAGAGTTTGATGATGTCCATCGTCGCCATCGCAAGACCCGCACCGTTCACCATGCAGCCGATCTCACCGTCGAGCGCGATGTAGTTCAGGTCATACTTGGAGGCTTCGAGTTCCTTGGAGTCTTCCTCGGTCTCGTCGCGCAGGTTGGCGATGTCGGGCTGGCGATACATGGCGTTGCCGTCAAAGCCGACTTTCGCGTCGAGCACTTTCAGGTCGTTGCCGGGCATGACGATCAGCGGGTTGATCTCAAGCATCTCCATGTCTTTGTCAACGAAGGCTTGGTAAAGCTGACCCATCAGTTTGACGCACTGCTTGACTGCCGTGCCTTCCAGACCCAGCGAAAAGGCAACGCGGCGGCCGTGGTAGGGCTGGTAGCCGGTGGCCGGATCGACAGAGAAGCTGAGGATTTTTTCGGGTGTCGCTTCGGCGACCTCTTCGATGTCCATGCCGCCTTCGGTGGAGCAGACAAAGGAGATGCGGCTGGTCTGGCGGTCAACCAGCAGGGCGAGGTACAATTCACGCTCAATGTCGGAACCGTCTTCGATGTAGATGCGGTTGACCTGCTTACCTGCGGGGCCGGTCTGGTGCGTGACCAGCGTTTTGCCCAGCATCTTTTTGGCTTCTTCAGCGGCTTCTTCCACGGATTTGGCAAGGCGCACACCGCCCTTTTCGCCAGCGGCGGCTTCTTTGAAGCTGCCTTTGCCGCGACCGCCTGCGTGGATCTGCGCTTTGACAACCCAAAGCGGTCCGTCCATTTCGCCGGCTGCGTTCTTGGCATCTTCTGCCTTCAGCACAACGCGGCCGTCGGAGACAGGGGCGCCATAGCTGCGCAGGAGGGCTTTTGCCTGATATTCGTGGATGTTCATGAAAACGGTCCCGTTTCTGTTCCAGTTGCCCCGTAGTATGGGGATGACTTTCGTTCCTGTAAGGGTTTTTTCGGAGAAAGCCGGGATTGACCAGCTAAAAATGCGTTTTGTGATCACACGATAAATACGTGTGATCACAAATGCGCTCAACGGCTCCGAATCGGCTGATTTTTGCTTGTATTGCGGGGGATAGCTGGCCCGACCGAAGGGGCGGACCAGCGTTTTAGCGGGGCATGAGCGCCCAGTAATCTAGGTCAAGCAGAACCTCGGGGCGGTATTTGCCCGCCGCGTCACGCAATTCAAACGGCGCGCCGCCTTTGGTCGCGACCAGCCGCAAACGCACAGCGCCAACACCGGGGGCAGAGGTCTCGGCTTTGTCGAGCACTTCGGACCAGGCGCGAATGGTATCACCGGCAAGGCAGGGGTTGGCATGGGCCCCGCCGTTGAGGCCTACGACCATCTGCGCATTGGCCAGCCCGTTGAAGGATAGCGCCCGCGCCATGGAGATCACGTGACCGCCATAGATCAGCCGCGACCCATCCGGGCGGGCGGAGGTGTCGAAATGCACTTTGGCCGTGTTCTGCCACAGGCGGGTGGCCATCATGTGCTCGGCCTCTTCGATCGTGACGCCGTCAACGTGGTCGATCTTTTCACCCACGGCGTAGTCGCCCCAGCGGTGCGGCTCTCCGGCTTGGGCGAAGTCGTAGTTGGAGAAGTCGAGACCCTGCGGGATGTGCAATTGATCCACGCTCAGCGCATCGGGCAGGTCGGGCACTGTGGTCTCGGGCGCGGGGGCGTCGATATCGCCTTTGCGGACCATCACCCAGCGGACATAGTCGAGCACCTTTTCGTCATGCTGGTTCAACCCGGTGGTGCGGACCCAGACGACGCCAGTCTTGCCGTTGGAGTTTTGCTTGAGGCCGATGACCTCACTTTCCGCGCGCAGCGTGTCACCGGGCCAGACGGGCCGCAGCCAGCGGCCTTGGGCATAGCCCAGATTGGCCACGGCATTGAGCGAGACATCGGGCACGGTTTTCCCAAAGACGATGTGAAAGGCGATCATATCGTCGAGCGGGCTGGCCTTCAGCCCGCAGGACTGTGCGAAACTATCGGCGGAATAAAGCGCGTGCCGCGCGGGGTAGAGCGCGTGATAGAGCGCGCGTTCGCCCGCGCCGACGGTGCGGGGCACCGCGTGATGCAGCACCTCGCCCAGTTGGTAGTCTTCGAAAAAGCGGCCGCGGTTGGTTTTGCTCATCACTGCTCGCCCAGTTTGGTGTCGGGCGAATAGGTGCCGGGGGCGTCTTTCACCACCGCTTGGCCGCAGCGCATGACACCGGCCTTGTGGTCCCATGTCTGGGTCGGGGTGCCGTAAAGCTCCCAGCCTTTGTTCAGCGCGTCGGTGACCTTGTGGCAAAAGGCGGATGTGTCTTCTTCGGAGAGGAAGCGGTAAACTTTCATGGAAGGCTCCGGGTCAATGAGGGAAGGGAATAACGCCGAGCCATGCGTGAATGCCGGCGACGAGGACAAAGAGGATCGTGGAGATCACGATGAGACGGATATAGGTGGCGCGGCCTGCGTGGGGCGGGGGCGTCCAGCCCGGCTCGGCCCGGTTGATGAGGATTACTTCGCTCACCGCCCAGCCAAGCATGGTGCCGAAGAGCAGGATCGAGGCGAGATCACCGTTCACCAGTAGGTGTGCAGTGGCCCAGATTTTCACGGCCAGCAGTTGCGGGTGGCGGGTTTTATAGGCGGGCCACGCTTTGGCCCCCTTGGCGGCGCTTGAGCCGAAGACCCAGAAGGCCAGCAGCATCAGAAGGTTGTTAAGGTGCGTCAGGAAACTCGGCGGGTTCCAGACCGGCATGAACTCCGCCGCGCGATAGCCCCAGATGATGAGGGCCAGCGCCACGACCAGTGCGGCGGCCACCGCGCCCCGGCCCGCGGTGCCCATCTGCGCCCGTTGGGCGGGCATCAGGCGTTTGAAAAGATGGGCGCCGATCCAAAGGATCAGGCCGAGGATGAGGATGGTCATGACGAGGGCTCCGGGCTCATGGCTGCAATTGCCGCCAGTTTTGCCAGTGTTTCGCGGGCGGTGGCAACATGCAGATTTTCCACGATCTTGCCATCGACGACCGCCACACCTTGGCCCGCCGCCTGTGCCTCTTCATAGGCGTCGATCTGACGGCGGGCGAGGGCGGCTTCGTCTTCGGATGGGGTGAAGGCGGCATTGGCGATGTCGAGCTGCGCGGGGTGGATCAGCGTCTTGCCGTCGAACCCCATGTCGCGGCCTTGATCGCATTCGGCGCGCAGCCCGTCTTCATCTTTAAACGCATTATACACTCCGTCGATGATCGCCACGCCATGGGCTTTGGCGGCCAGCAGGCAAAGGCCCAGCCCAGTGATCAGCGGCAGGCGGTCGGGGCGGAAGCGGGTTTGCAGATCTTTCGCCAGATCATTGGTGCCCATGACCATGGCCTGCAACTGGCGGTGTCCGGCGATGGCGGCGGCGTTGAGCATGGCACCGGGGGTTTCCATCATCGCCCAGAGCGGGATGTCGCCCATTATCTCGGTCAGCGCTTCGAGATCGGCGGGGGATCCGACCTTGGGCAAGAGAATCGCGTCGGGCTTCATCGCGGCGGCGGCACGGGCGTCATCGACGCCCCATTCGGTGTCCAGCCCGTTGATCCGCACTACCCGCATCCGTGCACCATAGCCGCCTGAAGCCAGCGCCTCAGCCAATGTTTCACGTGCGGCGACCTTTTCCTCGGGTGAGACGGCATCTTCGAGGTCGAAGATCACCGCGTCGCAGGCCAACCCCCGCGCTTTGTCGAGGGCGCGGGGCTTAGAGCCGGGGATGTAGAGAACGGAACGCAGCGGGCGGGTTGTGGCGGTCATGTAAGGCTCCTCGGGCAGGGCGACGCATTGGCCGCCTAACATTGTTGCGCACAGAGGGGCATTTTTGTGCGAAAACTTCAAGGCAAAATATGCCGCAATGCAGCGAACCCGTTGCGCCGTTTTGCGGGCGGCAGATTAACCAGTCCTTCAGGCTTGAGGCGCAGTCTTTTGCGCATCGCATCTGCTGCACCCTTTTGCAAAGCGGATGCAGTTATTTCAACCAAGGCTGCCTAAGGGCCGGTGCGAAAGACGCGCATTGCCATCCCCAAGGGTCACGCCGTTTGATGCAAAGGCAGATGCTATGTCAGGTTTTGTTAAATTTATCCATCTCGCGGCGCTCACCGCCGCCTCTGCAATCGTGCTGGCCACAACGACAGAAGCGCAGACCCCGCGCAATTGCGCACCCCGCGATCATGTGGTGCTGCGGCTGGCTGACGGTTATGGGGAGACGCGCCAGTCGATGGGGCTGGGCGGCGATAACGCGGTGATGGAGGTTTTCGCGTCAGATCAAACGGGCAGCTGGACGATCACGGTGACCGGGGTCAATGGGATCACCTGCCTGGTCGCCTCGGGGCAGGGGTTTGAGGCCTTGGCCGAAGCATTGCCAGCCAAGGGCGAAGACGCCTGAAAAGGGGCGATATTGACTGAACGCGCGGGCGGCCATTGGCCGCCTTTCCTGTGTCTGGGCCAAGGTGGCGCGATCTATTTATTTGCGTGGCAGTGGAACTGGATAGGGCCATCCGGGTTGTGGTTCCAGAAGAGCAATTAACGCTCAATTTTGGAAGGAGTACCACAATGAAACGTTTTCTGAGCACAACGGCCATCGTACTGACCATGACCGGCGCAGCTTTTGCGGAAGCGCATTCGGAAGGCTTTGGCAACGTTGCTGTTGAACAAACAGACTTCCTTGCATCCGACCTGATCGGCATGCGCATTTATAACTCCGAAGCCGAAGTCGACGCCGCCACCCCTGTTGCCAATGGCGCAGAGCAGGAATGGGATGACATCGGCGAGATCAACGACATCATCGTGTCGAAAGACGGCGAAGTGACGGCTGTCATTCTCGGCATCGGCGGGTTCCTTGGGCTGGGTGAACGTGACGTTTCCATTTCCATGGACAAGATTCGCATCCTGAACGACGAAGACGGCGACCGTTTCCTCGTTGTGAACACCTCGAAAGAGATGCTGGAGCAAGCGCCTGAATTCGAGCGCCCCATGATGGACGGCGAAGCGATGGAAGGCGAGGCGATGACCGAGACTGACGACAATGTCACCGTCGTCACCAACGGCGAAACCGAAGCCGAAGAAATGGCCAACAACGTTGAAGCCGAAACCGAGGAAATGGCCAACGAAGTAGAGGCCGAGACCGAGGAAATGGTTCAAGACACCGAGAACGCGGCCGAGAACCTTGAAGCCGAAACCGAAGAGATGGCCAACGAAGTAGAGGCCGAATCTGAGGAAATGGAGCAAGAAGCCGAAACCATGATGGAGAACGCCGAAGCTGAGACAGAAGAAGCTGTCAACGAAGCGGACGCCAACACCACCGTGATCACCGGCGACGAAACTGTTGAGCGTGAACTGCTGCCGCGCCCCGAAGTTGAGCGTGAAGGCTATGCCGCTGCCGAAGCGGACATGATCCAACAGATGAGCGCTGACGACCTCGAAGGCTCCTATGTCTATGGCGCCAATGACGAAACCGTGGGTGAGATCGACACGCTGCTGATCGGCGACAACGGCCAGATCGACCGTGTTGTCATCAATGTCGGCGGCTTCCTTGGTCTGGGCGAAAAGCCAGTGGCCGTGACATTTGACGAACTGCAGGTTCTGAAAAACGTCGAAGGTGATGATGTACGTATCTACATCGACAGCACCGAAGAGCGTCTGGAATCGCAGCCTGAGTACCAAGGCGACTAAACTTTCGCCTTAAGTTTTAGCAATTGGCCGCCCTCCGGGGCGGCCTTTTTCGTGGCGGGGGCAGGGGTTAGCCGCTGTTCGATGCTGCAACTTGCACGGGACCGTGCATTTCGGTATCTCCGGCGCAAATGAAACCTCTGTCGGAGACATGACCATGGCCAGACCCAAGATCGCGCTTATTGGCGCGGGGCAAATCGGCGGCACTCTCGCCCATCTCGCAGCGTTGAAGGAATTGGGCGATGTCGTCCTTTTTGACATTGCCGAGGGCACACCCGAGGGCAAGGCTCTCGATATCGCGTCGTCGGGCCCCTCGGGCAAGTTCGACGCCACCATGTCGGGCACTCAAGATTACGCCGACATCGCAGGCGCGGACGTCTGCATCGTCACCGCTGGTGTTGCGCGCAAGCCGGGCATGAGCCGCGATGACCTGCTGGGCATCAACCTCAAGGTTATGAAATCCGTGGGCGAGGGCATTGCCAAACACGCCCCCGACGCTTTCGTGATCTGCATCACCAACCCGCTCGACGCGATGGTTTGGGCGCTGCGTGAATTCTCCGGTCTGCCGCACAACAAGGTTTGCGGCATGGCGGGCGTGCTTGATAGCGCGCGTTTCCGTCACTTCCTCGCGACCGAGTTCAACGTGTCGATGAAAGACGTCACTGCCTTCGTTTTGGGCGGCCACGGCGACACAATGGTGCCGCTGGTGCGCTACTCCACCGTTGCAGGCATCCCGCTGCCCGATCTGGTGAAGATGGGCTGGACCACGCAGGACAAACTTGACGCGATCGTACAGCGTACCCGCGATGGCGGTGCCGAGATCGTTGGCCTGCTGAAGACCGGTTCGGCCTTCTATGCGCCTGCCACTTCCGCCATTGAGATGGCCGAAGCTTATCTGAAAGACCAAAAGCGCGTGCTGCCCGCAGCGGCGCATGTCGATGGTGCCTATGGCCTCAACGGCTTTTACGTCGGCGTGCCCACCGTGATCGGTGCTGGCGGTGTCGAGCGCGTCGTCGAGATTTCGATGAACAAAGACGAGCAGGCGATGTTCGACAACTCCGTCAACGCCGTCAAAGGTCTGGTCGAAGCTTGCAAAGGCATCGACGAGAGCCTCGCATAAGCGCCAGAGCATACCTTTTGGAAAGCGCGTCCCTCACGGGGCGCGCTTTTTCGTTCGGGGGAGGGGTGCTAGATTTGTGATCACACGATAATCTGCTGTGATCACAAAAGCGGGCATGACCACATCAGTCTGTCATTTTTCCACCGAAACACTGGCCAAACCCCGCAGATTCACCGCAGTTCCCCGTGACAGTCCTGTAAAATCCGCTATCAAGATGCAAAGCACAGGACAAAGCACAGGACAAAGGACCGCGCCATGGCCGATGTGAACCGGGGTAACCGCCCGCTTTCCCCGCATTTGACGATCTACCGCCCCCAGTTGACCTCTATGACGTCGATTCTCACCCGGATCACCGGCAACGCGATGTTGATCACCGCGCTGTTGATCGTGTGGTGGTTCCTCGCCGCAGCGACCTCGGTTGAGTATTTCGATACCGTGAACGGGATCATGACCAGCTGGTTCGGTGATCTGGTGTTCACCCTGTCGCTCTTGGGGCTGTGGTATCATACGCTGGCCGGTATCCGGCACCTGATCTGGGACACGGGCCGTATGCTCGACGTGCCGACCGCTGAGAAGCTGGGCTGGACCGCGCTGATCGGGTCGGTCGTGCTGACCATCCTGACCATCATCATCGTTTGAGGAGCGACACCATGGCATACATGACAGATCGCAAACGCGCCCGTGGCCTTGGCTCGGCGAAAACCGGCACCGCGCATTTCTGGGCGATGAAAGTGTCTTCGCTGGCACTTTTGGTGCTGATCCCGCTGTTCGTCTTTACCTTCGGCAGCGCGCTTGGCGGCAGCTATGAAGAAATCCTCGCCTATTACGCGCGGCCTTTCCCGGCCATCGTGGCGGCCCTGACGCTGATCGTGGGCTTTAAACACTTCAATGACGGCGTGCAGGTTTTGATCGAGGACTATGTCCACGGGCTGGCCAACAAAGTCGCCCTCATCGTGATGACCATCATCAGCTACGGCGCAGCAGCAGTCGGCGTCTTCGCCATTGCCAAGCTCGCCCTGTAATAAATACGCCCAAACGGGAGACCGATTAAATGGCAGCATATGAATATGAAACCCACGAATATGACGTTGTCGTGGTGGGGGCAGGCGGTGCTGGCCTGCGCGCGACATTGGGCATGGCGGAGCAGGGGCTGCGCACGGCTTGTATCTCCAAGGTTTTCCCAACCCGCTCGCACACCGTAGCGGCGCAGGGCGGCATTGCGGCCTCCCTGAGCAACATGGGGCCGGACAACTGGCAGTGGCATATGTATGACACGGTCAAAGGCTCTGACTGGCTGGGCGACACTGATGCGATGGAATACCTCGCCCGCGAAGCGCCCAAGGCGGTTTATGAGCTTGAGCATTACGGCGTGCCGTTTTCGCGCACCGAAGAGGGCAAGATCTATCAGCGTCCCTTCGGCGGCCACACCACCGAATTCGGCGAAGGCCCGCCCGTGCAGCGCACCTGTGCCGCCGCCGACCGGACCGGCCACGCGATCCTGCACACGCTTTACGGCCAGTCGCTGAAGCAAAACGCGGAATTCTTCATCGAATATTTCGCCATCGATCTGATCATGTCGGACGACGGCGTTTGCCAAGGCGTGCTGTGCTGGAAGCTCGACGACGGCACTATGCACCTGTTCAGCGCCAAGATGGTCGTGCTGGCGACCGGCGGCTATGGCCGTGCCTATTTCTCGGCGACCTCGGCCCACACCTGCACCGGCGACGGTGGCGGCATGGCAGCCCGCGCGGGTCTGCCGCTGCAAGACATGGAATTCGTTCAGTTCCACCCCACCGGCATTTACGGCGCGGGCTGCCTGATCACCGAAGGTGCGCGCGGCGAAGGCGGGTATCTGACCAACTCCGAAGGCGAGCGTTTCATGGAACGCTACGCGCCGACCTATAAAGACCTTGCGTCGCGCGACGTGGTCTCGCGCTGCATGACGATGGAAATCCGCGAAGGCCGCGGTGTGGGCGAAAACAAAGACCACATCCACCTGCACCTGAACCACCTGCCGCCAGAAACGCTGGACCTGCGCCTGCCGGGCATCTCGGAATCCGCGCGTATCTTTGCCGGTGTGGACCTGACGAAAGAGCCGATCCCGGTGCTGCCGACGGTGCACTACAACATGGGCGGCATCCCCACGAACTATTGGGGCGAAGTGCTGAACCCGACCGCCGACAACCCCGACGCCATCGCACCCGGCCTGATGGCTGTGGGCGAGGCGGGCTGTGCTTCGGTCCACGGTGCGAACCGTCTGGGCTCCAACTCGCTCATTGACCTCGTGGTCTTTGGCCGCGCTGCCGCGATCCGCGCCGCCAAGATCGTCGACGCCGACAGCCCGGTGCCCGCGCCGAACCTCAAGTCGGTTGAAAAGGCATTCGATCGCTTCGACGGTCTGCGCAATGCCAAAGGCGGCACGCCGACCTCGGAACTGCGCCTTGAGATGCAAAAGACCATGCAGGCCGATGCCGCCGTCTTCCGCACCGATAAGACGCTGGAAGAGGGCCGCGAGAAGATGATCGAAGTCGCCGACAAGCTGAACGATCTGCATGTCACCGACCGCAGCCTCGTGTGGAACTCGGACCTGATGGAGACGCTGGAGCTGACCAACCTCATGCCCAACGCCACCGCCACGATCACCGCCGCCGCTGCGCGGAAAGAGAGCCGTGGTGCCCACGCGCATGAGGACTACCCGGATCGGAACGACGACGAGTGGCGCAAACACTCGCTGGCGTGGTTCGATGGCAATGACGCGAAACTCACCTACCGCGCCGTGCACCTCGATCCGCTGACCAAAGAAGACGAAGGCGGGATCGACATGAAAAAGATCGCCCCCAAGGCACGGGTGTATTGATGCTGCGCACCGTACTCATTGCAGCCAGCCTCACGGCGCTCACGGCCTGTGTCGAAGTTCAGCAGGTCGTGGATGACACTGCCCGCCAAGGCTCCAAAGGCGTGGTGACCGAAATCTTGGCCACCCGCTTCCCGCAGGTGCCCAAAGGGCTCATCACCCCCTTCACCGACTGCATCATCGACAATGCCGACGCGCTGGAACTGCGCGAATTGGCCCGCGCCGCCGTGGTCGGCGTGGAAGACACAACAGCGGGCACCGTGCGCACGATCCTGTCGCGCCCCGAGACCCGTACCTGCCTGCTGGCCGCCGCGCCCGCAGCCGGTCTGACGCTTTAGGAGACGCACAATGGTTCAACTGACGCTTCCGAAAAACTCCCGCATGACCAGCGGCAAGACATGGCCCAAGCCGCAAGGCGCTACCAACCTGCGTGAGTTCCACATCTACCGCTGGAACCCCGATGACGGCAAAAACCCGGCGCTCGACACCTATTTCGTCGACATGGACGATTGCGGGCCGATGATCCTTGATGCGCTGATCAAGATCAAAAACGAGATTGACCCGACACTGACCTTCCGCCGCTCCTGCCGCGAAGGCATCTGCGGCTCTTGTGCTATGAACATCGACGGCATCAACACGCTGGCCTGCACCTACGGCATGGAAGAGATCAACGGCGTGGTCAAAATCTACCCGCTGCCGCACATGCCGGTGGTCAAAGACCTGATCCCCGATCTCACGCATTTCTACGCCCAGCACGCCTCGATCCAGCCTTGGCTCGAAACCGAGACACCCGAGCCGCGCAAAGAGTGGAAACAGTCGATCGACGACCGGGCCAAGCTCGACGGTTTGTACGAGTGCATCATGTGCGCCTGCTGCTCGACATCCTGCCCCAGCTACTGGTGGAACGGCGACCGCTACCTCGGGCCAGCCGCCCTGTTGCACGCCTACCGCTGGATCATCGACAGCCGGGATGAGGCCACGGGCGAGCGTCTGGATGACCTCGAAGACCCGTTCAAGCTCTACCGTTGCCACACGATCATGAACTGCGCCAAGACCTGCCCCAAGGGGCTGAACCCGGCCGCGGCGATTGCCAATATCAAGAAACTGATGGTCGAACGGACCGTCTAAAGACAACAGGGCCCGGCCAAGCGCCGGGCCTTTGGTTATCTTATGATCCTGCCCTTCATCATCGTTATCGTCTTTGTGATCGTGCTGATTTTTGCCCGCCGCAACGCGCCGACGCGCGATTGCCGCTGGCGCGAAGACCGGACGGGCGACAAGGGCGCTTTGCGCAAATACCACTGCGTCGCCTGCGGGGCCGAAGCCTACCGCAGCGAAGGCCCGCCGGATCGCTGCCTCAAAGGGCTCGACACGCCGCGCCTGTGATATTGCCTTTGCCGTGAACGCGCCGCACACTCTTTTCAAAAGGGGAGAGGCGCGATGGGCAGTGAGACTTTCAAAGCAGATGTGATCGTGGTCGGCGCGGGCTTGGCTGGCTTGGTGGCCGCTCACGAAGCGGTACTGCGCGGGCGCCGGGTTCTGCTGCTGGATCAGGAGGGGCCACAAAGCCTTGGCGGACAGGCGTTCTGGTCGCTTGGCGGGCTCTTCATGGTCGACACGCCTGAGCAGCGCCGCATGGGCATCCGCGACAGCCCGGAACTGGCCTATCGCGACTGGATGGGGTCCGCGCAATTTGACCGACCCGAAGACGCCAATCCCCGCGCGCTGGCAGCGGGTTTCCTCGATTGGGCCGCGGGCGACATGCGCGACTGGCTCCAAGGTTTCGGCATGCGCTGGTTCCCGGTCGTCGGCTGGGCCGAACGCGGCGGGGCAGGGGCAGAGGGCCACGGCAACTCCGTCCCGCGCTTCCACGTCACATGGGGCACCGGTACCGGCGTCGTCGCCCCCTTTGCGCGGCTCATGCAGGAACATGCGGCCAAAGGCCAACTACGTCTCGGCTTCCGCCACCGGGTGACCCGTCTGATCACCACCGACGGCGCCGTGACGGGCGTCGCGGGGGATGTCCTCGACGACAGCAGCGCCCCACGCGGCCACAGCACCTCGCGCTCCATCAGGGCCGATTTCGAACACAGCGCCGAAGCGGTGATCCTCACCACCGGCGGCATCGGCGCGAACCATGATCTGGTGCGAAAGCACTGGCCAACTGACCGTCTCGGTCCCGCCCCGCGCCAGATGGTCAGCGGCGTGCCCGACTACGTCGACGGCAAGATGCACGCCATCGCCGCAAAAGCCGGGGCAGGGCTGATCAACGAAGACCGCATGTGGCACTATTGCGAAGGCGTCGAGAACTGGGATCCGATCTGGCCCAACCACGGCATCCGCATCCTGCCGGGCCCATCGTCGATGTGGTTCGACGCCACGGGCAACCGGATGGAGGCCCCCTGCCTGCCCGGTTTCGACACGCTCTCAACCCTGCGCCGCATCCTGCAAGCGGGCGAGCACAGCTGGTTCATCCTCACACAAAAGATCATCGAAAAGGAATTCGCCCTCTCGGGCTCTGAACAGAACCCCGACCTCACCTCCGGCAGCTGGCGCGAGGTGCTCATAGCGCGCCTCGGTAAAGGCGCCACTGCGGCAGTTGAGGCGTTCAAGGACAAGGGCGCAGACTTTATCGTCGCCGACGACCTCGACACCCTTGTCACCCGAATGAACGCGCTCACCCCCGACGCGCCCGTCCGCCCTGACCACATCCGCGCCCAGATCGAAGCCCGCGACGGCCAACTGGACAACGCCTTTGCAAAAGATGCCCAGATCACCGCAATCCGCGGGGCCCGTGCCTACCGCGGCGACCGGCTGATCCGGACCGCCAAACCTCACGCTATCCTCGACCCTGCCAACGGCCCGCTGATCGCCGTGCGCCTCAACATCCTCACCCGGAAATCCCTCGGAGGGCTGCACAGTGACCTCCAAGGCCGCGTGCTCACCCCCGAAGGCACGGTCCTGCCCGGCCTCTTCGCCGCCGGAGAGGTCTGCGGCTTTGGCGGCGGCGGCTACCACGGCTACAACGCCCTCGAAGGTACCTTCCTGGGCGGCTGCCTCTACTCCGGACGCCTCGCCGGTCAAAACGCCTGATACCAGCCCGCACAAAAGCAAAAGGCGCGACCCCCGCCGCGCCTCTTCATCCTTTTTCAAATACCGTCCGCACTCTCAACGGACGCGACAGTCAGGCAAAAGCCGCTTCCAGCGCAATCTCAACCATATCACCAAAGCTCTTCTCCCGGTCTTCCGACGGCAGCGCCTCACCGGTCTGCAAATGGTCGCTCACGGTCAAGACCGCCAGTGCCCGGCGCTTGTGCCGCGCGGCAAGCGTGTAAAGCTCCGCCGCTTCCATCTCGACACCCAGAATACCGTGGCGCACCATCTGCTCGTCCAGATCGGGGCGTTCGGCATAGAAGACGTCCGAAGAATAGATCCCGCCGACATGGGTTTTCGCCTCCAGCTTCTCGGCCGCTGCCACGGCGGCACGCAGCAGGCCCCAATCGGCGCAGGGGGCGTAGTTCAATTCGCGGAAAATACCGGAGGAGGGCGAGGTGATGGTGCTGGCGGTCATCGCAATGATAACATCGCGAATGCCCACATGGCTCTGCATCCCCCCACAAGAGCCGATGCGGATCAGAGTTTGCGCGCCATATTCCGTCATCAGCTCATTGGCATAGATCGACAGCGAGGGCATGCCCATGCCGGAGCCTTGGATCGTCACGCGATTGCCGCGCCATGTGCCGGTGAAGCCCAGCATGCCGCGCACTTCGTTGACCAGCTCGGCCCCTTCCAAAAAGGTCTCTGCCGCCCATTTCGCGCGGTAGGGGTCGCCGGGCATCAATACGGTTTCGGCGATATCGCCGGGTTTCGCGCCAATATGGACGGTCATTTCTGTCTCCTGATGTTTGGCGCATTTTGCCTGCCCGAGGCGGGCTTCACAAGGGCCGCGATGGGGGAGGGGGTGTGACGTAATGCGGACAGGGGCGCGGCAATTGGGACGGTTGCCCAATTCACATTCCCGTCAAAAATAAAAAAAGCGCCGGTGAATTTCCATACACGCGGCGCCAAATTCCCGTAATTCGGGAAACGGTTAAATCCGCATCGTTTCCGGATCGGCACCATTCTCTACTTGGGCGCGAAACCAATTCGGTTGGCGGCCTTTTCCGGTCCAAGTCTGGGACGGGTCTTCGGGGTTGGAAAACTGAGGTTTCGATTTCGGGCCCGCAGCCGCTTTGCGCGGTTTCTCGGCCTTCTTAGGCGCGGGTTGTTCATCAGCTAACTCATTCAGGGAAAAGCCATATTCCGCCGCTGCCTTCTCGGCCGCCTTACGTGCCGCCCGGCGTTCGCGGGCCTGCGCGGCCTGCAATGCCTTTTTGACATCCGACAGAAGTTTCTCCAATTCCTTGCGGCTCATGGATTTCAGGTCTTTTTCCATATCTGATATTTCCTTTCCAGATTGTGCTGGTACGGGGAATTATAGAGCCAATTGGTTAATTGCACGTTGTATTTTGTGTCAGCCTATTCTGCGGCCACCGCTTTGGGGTCGGCAAGCGCAATGATATCTTCCATGATCACGTTCAATTTGAAATCTTTCGGGGTATAGACTTGGGCCACTCCGGCAGCGCGCAAGCGGGTCGCGTCAGCCTCGGGAATGATGCCGCCGACGATGACCGGGATATGGTTCAACCCTGCCTCGGCCATGCGCTGCATCAGGTCTTCGACCAATGGCACATGCGAGCCGGAGAGGATCGACAAGCCGACCACATGGGCGGCTTCCGTTTGCGCGGCTTCGACGATTTCCGCGGGTGTCAGGCGGATGCCTTCATAGCTGATGTCCATGCCGCAATCGCGGGCGCGGACGGCGATCTGCTCTGCCCCGTTCGAGTGGCCGTCGAGCCCCGGTTTGCCGACGAGGAATTTCAGCCTGCGGCCCAGTTTGTCGCTGACCGCATCCACCGCGTCGCGCAGATCGTCCAAGCCTTCGGTCTTGTTGGACTGGCCCGCGGAAACCCCTGTTGGGCCGCGATATTCCCCGTGAACGGCACGCATCTGCGCGGCCCATTCGCCGGTGGTGACGCCCGCCTTGGCGGCGGCGATGGAAGCGGGCATGATGTTGTCGCCCGCGCTGGCGGCGGCACGTAGGTCGGCCAATGCTTGTTTAACGGCGCCCTCGTCGCGCGCGCTGCGCCATGCGTCGAGCCGGGAGAGTTGGTCGGCTTCGGCACCGGGGTCTGATTGCATGATATCGCCCGCCCCGGTCATCAACGGCGAGGGCGCGCCTTGTTGCCATTTGTTCACACCGACGACGACTGTTTCGCCGCTTTCGATGCGGCGCAGCCGGTCGGCGTTGCTTTCTACCAAGCGGCCCTTCATGTAATCGATCGCGGAAATCGCGCCGCCCATACCGTCGAGATTTGCCAATTCAGCGCGCGCGCCTTCTTTGAGCAATTCGACTTTGGCATCGACCGCCGGATTGCCGTCGAAAAGATCGTCGAATTCCAGAAGGTCGGTTTCATGGGCCATGATCTGCTGCATCCGCATCGACCATTGCTGGTCCCACGGGCGGGGCAGGCCGAGGGCTTCGTTCCACGCGGGCAATTGCACAGCACGGGCGCGGGCCTTTTTCGACAGGGTCACAGCGAGCATTTCGATGAGGATACGGTAGACGTTATTCTCGGGCTGTTGTTCGGTCAGACCCAATGAATTGACCTGAACCCCATAACGGAAACGACGGAATTTGGGGTCTTCGACCCCATAGCGGTCGCGGCAAATCTCGTCCCAAAGGTCTACAAAGGCGCGCATTTTGCACATCTCGGTGACGAAACGGATGCCCGCGTTCACGAAGAAGGAAATGCGGCCCACCAATTTCGGGAAATCCTCTGCCGGGACGCGCGGTTTCAGCGCGTCGAGCACCGCCGTGGCAGTGGCAAGTGCAAAGGCCAATTCCTGTTCCGGCGTCGCACCTGCTTCTTGCAGGTGGTAGGAACAGACGTTCATCGGGTTCCATTTCGGCACGTTGGTATAGCAGTATTCAGCCACATCTGCGATCATCTTGAGCGAGGGCGCGGGCGGACAGATATAGGTGCCGCGGCTGAGGTATTCCTTGATCAAATCGTTTTGCACCGTGCCTTGCAGGGCGGAAATATCCGCGCCCTGTTCTTCGGCCACGGCGATATAGAGTGACAGCAGCCAAGGGGCCGTCGCGTTGATCGTCATGGAGGTGTTCATCTGTTCAAGCGGGATGCCATCGAAAAGCGCGCGCATGTCACCGAGGTGATTCACCGGCACGCCGACCTTGCCAACCTCGCCACGGCTGAGCAAATGGTCGCTGTCATAGCCGGTCTGGGTGGGCAGGTCGAAAGCCACCGAAAGCCCGGTTTGCCCGCGCTCCAAGTTTGACCGATAGAGCGCGTTGGACGCGGCGGCGGTGGAATGGCCCGCATAGGTGCGAATGAGCCAGGGGCGGTCTTTCTGCGGTTGGGTCATCTTGGCCTCTTGAATCTGAATGGCAATAAAGTTGCGTCATGACGTTGATAGGGGAAATAATATGCCTCTGTCAATTCGCTGCGTTGCGGCATCACGCGTGCCCGGCCGGTGGGCGGAAAACAGATAATTATTGTCCTCTCGCCTGCGCGCTGTAAGGGTTAAGCTATGACGCAGACTGTGCAATTGCCCCTTTGGCTGTTCATCCTCATCGTGGTTTTCGCGGCCGTCACGGCGCTGAGCCATTTTCTGCTGCCGTCGGTGCGTTGGTTCTTTCGCCGACGGCTGGAGCGGGCAGTGGAGCGGCTGAACAAGCGGCTGACCCGGCCCATCGAGCCCTTCAAGCTGGCCCGGCGGCACGACATGATCCAGCGCCTTATCTATGATCCGGAGGTCAGCCAAGAGATCGTGAACTACGCCCGCAGCAATGGCGTGCCCGAGAATGTCGCCTTTCAAAAGGCCCGCGAATATGCGCGCGAGATCGTGCCGCGGTTTTCCGCCTTTGCCTATTTCAGCTTTGGCATCCGGCTGGCGCGGTTGTTGACCAATACGGTCTATCGGGTCGAGACGGCCATGAGCAACGAGTCGACATT
Source organism: Sulfitobacter sp. NFXS29 (assembly GCF_040148765.1). Taxonomy (NCBI): domain Bacteria; kingdom Pseudomonadati; phylum Pseudomonadota; class Alphaproteobacteria; order Rhodobacterales; family Roseobacteraceae; genus Sulfitobacter; species Sulfitobacter sp. NFXS29. The sequence continues at coordinate 158,979 of NZ_JAGDED010000002.1, read as the reverse complement.
CGCCGCGCTGCCGCGTGATGCCACGGTGGTTTTCATCATGAACCACCGGTCGAACATGGATTACATGCTGGTGACCTACCTCGCCGCGCGGTCTTCTGCGCTGAGCTATGCGGTGGGCGAATGGGCGCGGGTTTGGCCGCTGAGCACGCTGATCCGCTCCATGGGCGCCTACTTTATCCGGCGCCGATCGCGCGGGGCGCTCTATCGCAAGGTCTTGGCGCGCTATGTGCAGATGGCCACGACGGGCGGGGTGACGCAGGCGTTCTACCCCGAGGGGGGGCTAAGCCTCACCGGGGCTTTGCAGCCGCCAAAGGTGGGCTTGCTGTCTTATGTGGTGGAGGGGTTCGACCCCGAAGGGGAGCGTGACATCATCTTTGTGCCCGTGGCGATTAACTATGACCGGATCCTAGAAGATCGCGTGTTGATCGCCGCCGGAGAGCGCGGCGACCGGCGCTTTGGCGCGCGGATCACGGTGGTGGTGGGCTTTGTGCTGCGCAAGATTTGGCGGCGGATGCGTGGGCGGGACACGCGCTTTGGCACGGCGGCAGTGACCTTTGGTGATCCACTTTCCCTGCGCCGCGCGGGGGCGGATGTGCCGGTCTCGGATCTGTCGGAGATGCTGATGGACCGGATCGCGCAGGCCATGCCCGTGTTGACCGTACCGCTGATCGCGCGGGTGATGCTGCAGGCGAAGGGACCGCTGAGCGAGGCGGAATTGCTGGCGAAAGTGGCCGCCACGCTTGAACAGATGCCGCTGCGCAACCGCGTGCCCAAGCCCGACGTACTGCCGGACCGCGTCGCCCGCGCCACGGCCCGCCTTAAGAAACGTGGCGTCATTTCCGAAGACGCGCAGGGGCTGCAAATCGCGACGGGGCAGGAACCTGTTTTGGCCTTTTATGCGAATTCCATTGCCCATTTCCCCAGCGAGGATGCTGCACCTGCGGCGGAAATTGCTGCAACTGCTGGGTCATAAAATTACAAAAGTAGAGTTGTGGGGGTTGCAATGTTGCGCGGTGGATCATATCCCAAAGGGGAGCCGCCGCGATTCTGCAGTGCGGCACAGACCTTGTAGACACCGATCACCGGCAGGAGGCCCACATGGCACTGGATACGAAACACGCCGACTATGACGCCCCGCAAAAAGACCTGTATGAAGTGGGCGAAATGCCCCCGATGGGTCATGTCCCGAAACAGATGTATGCTTGGGCCATCCGCCGCGAGCGGCACGGCGACCCGGATAGCGCAATGCTGCAGGAAGTTGTCGATGTGCCCCAGCTCGACAGTCAGGACGTGCTGGTCTTGGTCATGGCGGCGGGCATCAACTACAACGGTGTCTGGGCCGCGCGCGGGGTGCCGATCAGCCCCTTTGATGGCCATGGTGAGCCCTATCACATCGCAGGTTCCGACGCCTCTGGCATCGTCTGGGCGGTGGGCGACAAGGTGACCCGCTGGAAAGTCGGCGACGAGGTGGTGATCCACTGCAACCAAGACGATGGCGACGATGAGGAATGCAATGGCGGCGACCCTATGTATTCGTCCAGCCAGCGCATCTGGGGCTATGAGACGCCCGATGGGTCGTTCTCTCAGTTCACCCGCGTGCAGAGCCAGCAGCTTATGCCGCGCCCCAAGCACCTGACATGGGAAGAAAGCGCCTGTTACACGCTGACGCTGGCCACCGCCTACCGGATGCTTTTCGGTCACGAGCCGCATGACCTGAAGCCCGGCCAGAACGTGTTGGTCTGGGGCGCGTCGGGTGGTCTGGGGTCTTATGCGATCCAGCTCATCAACACCGCGGGCGCCAATGCAATTGGCGTGATCTCGGACGAGAGCAAGCGGCAGTTCGTGATGGATCTGGGCGCCAAGGGCGTGCTGAACCGCAAGGATTTCAACTGCTGGGGCCAGCTGCCCACGGTGAACACGCCGGAATATAACGAATGGTTCAAAGAGGCCCGCAAGTTCGGCAAGGCGATCTGGGACATCACTGGCAAGGGTGTGAACGTCGACATGGTGTTCGAACATCCGGGTGAGGCGACATTCCCAGTTTCAACCTTCGTGGTCAAAAAGGGCGGCATGGTGGTGATCTGCGCGGGCACCTCCGGGTTCAACCTGACCTTCGATGTGCGCTATATGTGGATGCACCAGAAGCGTTTGCAGGGCAGCCACTTTGCCCATCTGAAACAGGCGAGCGCGGCGAATAAGCTGATGATGGAACGCCGTCTTGATCCCTGCATGTCCGAAGTCTTTAGCTGGGCCGATCTGCCCGAGGCGCATATGAAGATGATGCGCAATGAGCATAAGCCGGGCAATATGTCGGTGCTGGTGCAGGCCCCCACGACCGGGCTGCGCACACTCGAAGACACGGTGATGGCGCGCGACTGAGCGAGACCGATAGACTGAGACAAGATCCCCCCCCCCGTGGCCCCGGCCGCGGGGGTTTGCGTTTGCCCGCAACCAGAACAAGGCCTTACCGCAGCCAACCCCGCCATTTATGGGGGGACGAAAAGCGCGGATGGTGCGAAATCGTGCACATGCTATGGTTGTATTAATCTGCCATTAACCAAAGCTGGGCGATCCTCATGCAAGATGATTGGATATTGGACGTATTGGCCGATCTCAGGGCTTTTGCCATGGCGAACCAACTGCCGCGCACGGCGGAACAGTTGGACGACGCGGCGCTGATCGCTCTGGCCGAGATGTCCTTGCAACGCGGAAGGGCCATAGGCCGGACGCATGAGGATAGAGCCGCATCTGGAACGCATTTGGGAAAGGCTGGCACAGGCTGACGGCCAGCCCGAACTTGGCCAAGCCTGCGAAGACCTGCGCGATCACTACGGCATCTTGCATGTGGTCTATCACTGGATCGACACGGCGGGCGTGCAATATGGCTGCGGCACCTACGGGCCGCTCTGGTCCGAACGCTATCAGGCCCACAACTACCTCCGCATCGATCCGGTTGTCGCTGGCTGCTATCGCCGGTTTGAACCGGTGGACTGGAAAGACCTCGATTGGTCCTCCCGCGCGGCGCGGCAGTTCCACCGGGATGCCTTGGACCACGGGGTCGGCAATCAGGGTTTCTCGGTCCCGATCCGGGGGCCGCATGGGCAATTTGCGCTGTTCACCACGAACCATAGTTGCACGGATGGGGTCTGGGCAGCCTTCACCGCGCGGCACCGGCGCGATCTGATCTGGGCGGCGCATTGTTTCAACGAAAAAGCGCTGGCACTGGCTCCGGACCGTGCGCCCTGCGCAGTGCAGGCGCTGTCCCCGCGTGAGGTCGATGCGATGACGCTGTTGGCAGTGGGCTATAGCCGCGCGCAGGTGGCCGACCGGTTGTCGATCTCGGAACACACGCTGCGGGCCTATGTGGAAAGCGCGCGGTTCAAACTGGGCGCATCGAACACGACCCATGCCGTCGCACGCGCGCTCAGCCGGGGGCTGATCGTCGTTTGAGCCGGATAATTCACGTGAATCGCGGGCGGGCAGGGCAAAGCCATCTGGCCCCCGGCGCGGGGCTCAATTAGGGTCGCCCAATGACATCTACCGCGCTCACCTACTCCGAAGACCAAGCCGCCGCCCATGACAAGGTGGCCGAGATGCTGCGCTCTGCGGGCATTGATCTGGACGATTCATTGCTGATGCCGCCTGCGGGCGGGCCGGATCAGGTGATGGCGGTGACGGGCAAGGCCGGATCGGGCAAAACGCTGCTGCTGGCCGAGCTTTATCGTGCCTTGGAAGCGGCGGGTGTGGACATCGTTTCGGGCGATTACGAATCGCGCAAGAAACGTGAGAAACGCACGCTGGCGATCCTTGCGCCGACCAATAAGGCGGCGAGCGTTTTGCGTCTGCGCGGCGTGCCCGCAACGACGATCCACCGCATTCTTTACACGCCGGTTTACCACCCCGAATACGAGCGCATCGCAGAATGGCTGACCGGGAACGGCGAAAAGCCGGACATCGAAGGGCTGAGCGAAGTCGCGCTTGACCGGGCAGCGGCGTTTTTTGCGAACAACAAATCCGTCCCCGGGGCGCTGGCGGCGGCGGGGCTGCGGGGCAGTGATTTCATCACCGGATGGAAGCGCCGCGAAGACCCGCTGGATATCGGCTTTGTCGACGAAAGCTCGATGCTGGATGACAAACAGTTCGAGGACCTGAAAGAGATTTTCCCGACGCTGCTGCTGTTCGGCGATCCGGCGCAGTTGGCCCCGGTAGGGCAATCCGGCACGATGGTGTTTGAAAAGCTGCCTGAAAAGCGGGTGTTGAACCTCAACCGGATCCACAGGCAAGAGGCTGATAACCCGATCCTCGATATCGCCCATGCGCTGGCCGACCCGCAGCTAGAATTTCATGACTTCGAGCGGATGATCGAAGACGCGGCACGCAAAGACGACCGCGTGGTTTGGGGCCAGCGGGTTGAGGTTGATCTGATGGCGCGCAGCCCGGTGCTGGTCTGGCGCAACGCGACGCGTATTCGGCTGATCAATGCATTCCGTGCGGTGCATGGTGCGCCTGAAGATGCACTGTTGGCCGGCGAGCCGCTGATCTGCGACGGGATCGAACTGCCGTTGAAGCACCGCAAGAAACGCCTCGACCTAGAAGCGCGCGGCCTGATCAAAGGCGCGCAGGTGGTCTATCTGGGCGAGGGGCGCAAGCCGGGATTCAGCCGATTGCACGTCATTGGTGCCGAAGACCCGCAGGTAAGTGCCGCGTCGATTGTCAAAATCGAAAAACCGGACGAGGAAGAGCCCTTTATCCCCTTCGCCGCGCGGATGGGGGCGACGTTTCTGCACGGCGCTGCTGTGACGATCCACAAGGCGCAGGGCAGCCAGTGGGAGAACGTGCAGGTCTTTGCGCCCGATCTTTATGCGGCCGCGCGGATGGGGCGCTCTGAGGCCGGGCAACCGCTGTGGAAACGGCTGGCCTATGTCGCCATCACCCGCGCGCAGGAGCGGTTGATCTGGGTGGTGCGCAACCGTCTTAGCAAACCATCCGGCCCGCTGCGCGTGGATGACCTGCGTGCCGCCCCGGCAGCCGCGCTGACACTTGAGGCGACCGAGGACGGCGCGGCTTAGCGGCGCAGCAGCCCAAAGACGGCAGAGGCGCCCCAGCCCGCGGTAATGGCGATAAAGAGCGACAGCAGCCCGTAGATAAAGGCCTGCTCATGGGCGAGGTTGAATAGCCATCGCTCCATCCCGACTTTGCGCACGTCGATCACCGTTTCATATTGCGCCACCACATCGCCGCCACGGGTCAAAAAAATCCGCGTGTCATAGGCGCCCTCGGTGAGCGAGGCGGGCAGGGCAATGGCGGCGCGGAAGAGGGTCTGTTCATCGACCTTCACGCCATCTTCGATGACTTGGTAAAGGTTGGCATCCTTGCGCACGCGGATCAGCGCATCGGTGAACTGGGTCGGGTCTGCGATCTCCATCGGCGCCCCGACCGAGCGGATGGCGCGGGGGATGGAAATGCGGTGGCGCAGGTCTTCGATGCGTTTAAGCACGTCGGACAGCGGGCCAGAGGTGACCACGGCATAGAAACTCGGCGCGCGGTCGACCTCAACCGCGTCAGTGTTGACCCAGATGCCAAAGCGCCGCTCCTTGCGCCGCACCATGATCGGGGTCGACGGGCCAGAGACGGTCACGACCACCTCAAGCGGCGCACCTTCGGGGATCGGGGTTTCACGTTTGACAGCGCCGTAGACAAGGATTTCGGACCCGTCGAAATTGGTGGTGATGGAGACTTCGGCTTGGCTGAGGCCCAGCACGATCTCCTCTTCCGCCGCGGCGGTGAGGGCCGTGAGCATCAGGCCAGCGAATGCGAGAACTGCGCGGATCATTCTGCCGCCACCGGGCTGAGGGAATAAAGCTCGGACGGTTCCAGCAGCAGATCGAGCGCCAGCTTGCCGCAGACCGCGAGGACCAGCACTGCCAGCAAGATGCGCAACTGTTCGGCCTGCATCCGCACGCCGATCCGCGTGCCGACCTGTGCACCCAGCACCCCGCCGACCAGCAAAAGCACCGCCAGCACGATGTCGACCGTCTGGTTGGTGGTGGCGTGCAGCATGGTGGTGAAACCGGTCACGAAAATGATCTGCAACAGCGAGGTGCCGATAACCACTTTGGTGGGCATGCCAAGCAGGTAGATCATCGCGGGCACCATAATGAAGCCGCCACCGACGCCCATGATGGCCGAGAGCATCCCCACCGCCGCGCCGACAAGCACCGGGGGGATCACCGAGATATAAAGCCCCGATACCCGAAAGCGCATTTTCATTGGCAGGCCGTGGACCCAGTAGTGTTTCTTGCGCTGCACGCGCCCGCCCTTGCGGGTGCGGCGGATCGCGCGGAGCGATTCAAAGAACATCAGTCCGCCGATGATGCCCAGAAAAATCACGTAGCAAAGGGTCACCAGCAGATCGACCTGACCCAGCGATTTCAGGTAGTTAAAGATGAACATGCCGATGCCCGAGCCGACAAGACCCCCGGCCAACAGGACCCAGCCCATTCGGAAATCCACCGTGCGCCGTTTGAGGTGCGCCAGTAGGGCCGAGAAGGACGAGGCGACGATCTGGTTGGTCGAGGTGGCAACGGCCACGGCAGGGGGGATGCCGACAAAGAACAAAAGCGGCGTGATCAGAAACCCGCCACCGACGCCGAACATGCCCGACAGGATGCCCACAATGCCGCCCAATCCCAGAAGGAGAAAGGCGTTAACCGAAACTTCGGCGATGGGCAGGTAGATTTGCATGACGTTTCCTAGCCCCGAACGGCCGCGCTTTTCAACATAGCTTGCCGCGATAAAGCGACCACTGAGATAGGTTGCGCCGATCCGGCCCTCGGGTGCAAGGGCCGGAGGGGGATGTCAGCGTTCTTTTACATAGGGTTCGCCGCCCGCGCGGGGCGGGATCGCCTTGCCCACGAAGCCCGCGAGGATCACCACCGTCATCAGATAGGGCAGCGCGCCCAGAAGCTGGCCCTGCACCTTGATGCCGATGACCGACTGGATCACGTCAGGCCGCGTCTCTAGCGCGCCGAAAAGGCCAAAGAGCAGCGTGGCCCAGAGCGCGTACCAAGGGCGCCACTTCGCAAAGATCAATGCTGCCAGCGCGATGAAGCCGCGGCCCGCCGACATGTCTTTGACAAAGCCCGCCTGCAGCGCGGTGCTGAGGTAGGCCCCAGCCACGCCACAGAGCAACCCGGCAATGGCCACGGCGGCATAGCGCAGACCAACGACCGAAACGCCCGCGGTGTCCACGGCGGCAGGGTTTTCGCCCACCGCCCGCAGACGCAGGCCAAAGCGGGTGCGGAACAGGATCCACCATGTCAGCGGCACGGCGAGGAAGGCGGCATAAACCAGGATGGAATGGCCCGAGATAAGCTCTTCGTAGAAGGGGCCGATGAAAGGCACGTCGGCCACGGCCTCGGCAAAGGGCAGGGTGATCGGCTCGAACCGTGCGCCGCCAAAGAGCGAGGGCGTGCGGCCGCCTTGGGCGAACCAGTCTTGAGCAATCAGCACCGTCATGCCCGCGGCGAGAAAGTTTATCGCCACGCCAGAGATCAGCTGGTTGCCGCGGAAGGTAATCGAGGCCAGCCCGTGCACAGCGCTGAGTGCCAGCGAAGAGGCGATGCCCGCCCCAAGGCCAAGCCAGACCGACCCGCTGAGCGATGCAACCGCGGCGGAAAAGAACGCTGCCGCCAGCATCTTGCCCTCAAGCCCGATGTCAAAGACGCCCGCACGTTCGGAGAAAAGACCGGCAAGACAGGCCAGAAGCAGCGGCGTGGCCAGCCGCACGGTGCTGTCGAGCAATTGGATGAGCGTGATATAGTCCATAGGTCAGACCCGCTTTCTCAGGGGGGTATAGGGGCTCATTCCGCGCTCTCCGACTGGGCGCTGCGGGGGCCGGGTTTGGGCTCTTCGTCAGCGGAATTGGCAGGAGGGCCGGGGCGGCGGAACATCAGGAAAAGACGCTCCAGCGGCATCCGCACCATGTTGTCGAGCGCACCGGTGAAGAGGATCACCAGCGCTTGGATCACGACGATCAATTCGCGGGGGATCGAGGTCCAAAGGGCTAGTTCGGCACCGCCTTGGTAGAGGAAACCGAACAAAAGGGCGGCGAAGAAGACACCAACCGGGTGGCTGCGGCCCATCAGGGCCACGGCAATACCGATAAAGCCCGCGCCTTCGGTGGCGTTCAGCACCAGCCGTTCGCTTTCGCCCATGACGTTGTTGATCGCCATCAGCCCCGCCAGCGCGCCCGAGATGATCATCGTGACCATGGTGATGCGCACAGGCGAGATGCCAGCGTATTTGGCGGCAGGTTGCGAGTGGCCATAGGCGCGGATTTCATAGCCCAGACGGGTGCGCCAGATCAGCAGCCAGATCACCACACAGGCCGCCACGGCCACCAGCAGCGAAACGTTCGCCGGCGCGGATTTTGAGAATGCGATGCCCAGAGGGGCGAGCAATTCATGCAACGTGGGCAGATGCACCGCTTCGGGGAAGCGCGCGCTGGCCGGGTCCATGCTGCCGGGCGGGCGCATGACGTTAACCAGCACATAGTTCAGCAGGGCCGCGGCGATGAAGTTGAACATGATCGTGGTGATGACGACATGTGAGCCGCGTTTGGCTTGAAGCCAGCCGGGGATCGCGGCCCAGACCGCGCCCAAAAGCCCGGCCATCACACCGCAGCCGATCAGCGCCAGCGTCCAATGCGGCCAAGGGATATAGAGCGCGGCAATGGCGACGCCCAAACCGCCCAGCATCGCCTGACCTTCGCCGCCGATGTTGAACAGCCGCGCGTGAAAGGCCACGGCAACGGCAAGCCCGGTAAAGATGAAATTGGTCGCGTAGTAAAGCGTATAGCCCCAGCCATAGGTCGAGCCGAGCGCGCCTTTGACCATTAGCGTCACGGCGGCAATCGGGTCTTCCCCAATGGCGAGGATCACCAGTGCCGAGAGCAGGGCCGCCAGCAGCAAAGAGATCAGCGGCACGAGGATGACCTCGGCCCATTTTGGCATCACGTCCATCTCAGACCTCCTTGCTGGCGTCGCCGCCAACGCGGGCGAGATTGGCTTCAACTTCGGCCACGCTATGTTCGTTTTCGGTGTCGGTGATGCCAGCCATCAAAAGCCCCAGTTCTTTCTCGTCGGTCTGGTCGGCGGCGCGTTCGCCCATGATCTGCCCGTCGAACATCACCGCGATGCGGTCCGACAGGGCAAGGATTTCTTCGAGTTCGACCGAGACCAGCAGGATCGCCTTGCCCTGATCGCGCAGGGCGATGATCTGCTCGTGGATGAACTCAATCGCGCCGATGTCGACGCCGCGTGTGGGCTGGCCGATCAGCAGCAAGTCGGGGTTGCGCTCGATCTCGCGGGCGAGGACGATCTTTTGCTGGTTCCCGCCCGAGAAATTCTTGGCCGCCAGCGTCGGGTCGGGCGGGCGCACGTCAAAGCGTTCCATCTTGTCTTCGGCGTCGGCGCGGATGGCCGCGTGGTCCATCAACATGCCGCTGTTGAAGCGGTCGTCGTGGTGGTAGCCGAAAACGTTGTTTTCCCACGCCTGAAAATCCATGATCAGACCTTCGCGCTGGCGGTCTTCGGGCACATGGGCCACGCCGCGGGCGCGGCGCGATTGGCCGTCGCTCTTCTTGCCCGAAAGGTCCAGCGGCGTGCCGTTTAGCGTGACGCTGCCGGTGCCATCGGCATAGCCGCCCAGCACTTCGAGAAGTTCGGATTGGCCGTTGCCCGCAACACCCGCAAGGCCCAGCACTTCGCCCGCGCGGATCTGCAGGTCGATGCCGCGCAGACGCTCGACGCCCTTGTCGTCAACCACGCGCAGACCTTTGACATCAAGGATCACGTCACCCGGCGTTGCGGGCTTTTTGTTGACACGCAGCAAGACCTTACGCCCGACCATCAGCTCGGCCAGTTCCGGCGGCGAGGTCTCGGCGGTTTTCACGGTCGCGGTCATCTTGCCCCGGCGCATGACCGACACGGTGTCGGTGATCTCCATGATCTCGCGCAGCTTGTGGGTGATCAGGATGATGGTTTTGCCCTCAGAGCGCAGGCGCCCGAGGATGCGGAATAGCTGGTCGGCCTCGGCAGGGGTCAGCACGCCAGTGGGCTCGTCCAAGATCAGAATGTCGGCCTGCCGGTAGAGCGCCTTGAGGATTTCCACGCGCTGCTGCATGCCCACGCCGATGTCCTGCACCAGCGCGTCGGGATCGACGTTGAGGCCGTAGTCCTCAGACAGGCTGATCAGTGTTTTGCGGGCTTTGGAGAGCGAGGGCTTCAACAGTCGGCCATCTTCGGCGCCCAGAATGATGTTTTCCAGCACGGTGAAATTCTCGACCAGCTTGAAATGCTGGAACACCATGCCGATGCCCGCCGCGATGGCGGCTTGGCTGTCGGGAATCTCGGTCTTTTTGCCACTGATGAAAATCTCACCCGCGTCGGCTTTGTAGAACCCATAGAGGATCGACATCAGCGTCGATTTGCCCGCGCCGTTTTCGCCGATAATCCCGTGGATCGTGCCGGGCATCACGCGGATCGAGATATCTTTGTTGGCCTGCACTGGGCCGAAGGCTTTGGAGATGCCTTTGAGTTCGATCGCTGGCGCAGTGCCGGGAGCTGGCGCGGTGCCGGTAGCGGGGGCGGTATCGGTCATATCAAAAGGTCCTGCGGGCGTGGCGGCCCTTGATCTGGAAATGAGCCATCTTTGTCCGTGTCACGCTGTCATGTTCGGAAAGGGCCGCGCCGGTGGAACGGCGCGGCCCTTGTGGTCATTTTGATTAATCTAGGCTCAGAAGTCCAGCGCCGGGCAGCTGTCATTCTCGTAGTAGGAAACCACTTTGATCTCACCATCGATGATCTTCTGGCGCGCTTCGTCGACGGCGGCCTTCATTTCTTCGGTCACGAGGTCGGCGTTATGCTCGTCCATGGCGACGCCAACACCTTCTTCGGCAAGGCCGAGGGTCACGACTTCGCCAACTTTGAGGTCTTCGCCCGCCATCATCGCGTCATAGACCGCGACATCGACACGTTTCAGCATCGAGGTCAGGACTTTGCCCGGGTGCAGGTGGTTTTGGTTGCTGTCCACGCCGATCGACAGGATGCCTTCGTCGGCGGCGGTTTGCAGCACGCCCACGCCGGTGCCGCCTGCTGCGGCGTAAACCACGTCAGCGCCTTGGTTGATCTGGGCCTTGGTGATCTCAGACCCCTTCACCGGGTCGTTCCAAGCGGCGGGGGTGGTGCCCGTCATGTTGGCGATGACTTTGGCATCGGGGTTGGTCGCCATGACGCCTTGGGCATAGCCGCAGCCGAAGTGGCGGATCAGCGGCACGTCCATGCCTCCGACAAAGCCGACGGTGTTCGACTCAGATGCCATCGCGGCCATCACGCCGACGAGGTAGGACCCCTCATGCTCGGCAAAGCTGACCTGACGCACGTTGGGCAGGTCGAGCCAGTTCACGTCGACCACGGCGAATTTCGTATCGGGATAGTCAGGGGCCACCGTCGAGAGCGGATCGGCCATGGCGAAACCCATGGTGATGATCGGGTTGGCACCGGATTCGGCAAAGCGGCGCAGAGCCTGCTCACGCTGTGCTTCGGACTGCATCTCGATCTCGGCGAATTTGCCACCGGTCTCTTCGGCCCAACGGGTCGCGCCGTTAAAGGCCGCTTCGTTGAAGCTTTTGTCGAACTTGCCGCCAAGGTCAAAGATCAGCGCGGGTTCGGCCAGCGCGGCGCCCGATGTCAGGGCCAAGCCTGCGGCTGCGCCGAGGAATTTCGTCATGAGGGTCATTTATCGTCTCCCGGTTTGTGGTGCCGGGCGGTCGGGCAGGTGCTGCCGCCACGGCGTTTGTGGATCATATGATCAGGTGTAATTTAGGGCGCAGGCGGGGGGTAGGGTCAACCGCTTTTTGCGGGCAGGGCGGCGGGATCGCCACAGTGACCACGGGTCAACATGCGCCGCAGAATGCAGGCATCGACCGCCGCTGCGCCCCTGCGCGCATAATAGGCACGGCGGGTGGCAATTTGGGCAAAGCCTTCATCCGCATAGAGCGCGCGGGCGGGCCGATTGTCGGCGGCAACCTCAAGAAAGGCACGGTCACAGTCGGCGGGCAGGGCCGCCAGCCAGTCGTGCAGCAGGGCGCGGCCCAGCCCTTGGCGCTGCCGGGCGGGGGCGACGGCGAGGGTGAGCAGTTCAGATTCGCCCACGATGGTGCGGGTCAGGGCAAAGCCACCGGGGCGGGTGAAAAGCTGCACGAAAGGGCTGTCCAGCAGGCTGGCAAACTCTGCCTCCTGCCACGGCCTGTCTTGGGTAAAGGCGGCGGCGTGGAGGGTCGCAAGCGCGGTCGGTGTCACGGCAGCAGCACCGGGGCCGCGTCGCGCGCCGGGGCGGCATCGGCGGGGCGCAGGTAAAGTGGCGCGGGGCGGGCCGGACTATCGGCGAAACGGCGGGCCGTGATGCGGGCGATGGCTTCGGCCACCGGCATGGCGTGAGGCTCTCCGCCCGCGCCGATGAGGGGGCCGGTGAAGGCCGGAAGAGCCGCTGCGTCGTAAAGGGCGGGGGTGGAAATGCCCGCGTTGTCATAGCCTTGGAGAAAGACCTGATCGCGGCGTGCATCCACGGCGCAGGCGCAGGGGCCATCGTGACCCTCGCGCAATGCGTCAAAGGCATCGACCCCGACCGCCGGAATGCCAAGGCCAAGTGCCAACCCACGCGCGGCGGAAACGGCGATGCGGATGCCGGTGAAATTGCCCGGACCGATGCCAACGCCAAGCGCGTCGAGATCGGCGTAGGCCACGCTCGCGTCACTCAGCAGTTCCTCGCAAAGGACCAACAGCCGTTCGGCCTGGCCCTTGGCCATCGGCTCGACGCGCGCCGCCAACACCCGGTCGCCCGACAGCAAAGCGGCCGCGCAATGCGCGGCCGATGTGTCGAAGGCCAGAATGAGCGGCCCGCTTGCGCGATGCTCAGGCAACCGGGCGCACCTCTGTCACCTCGGGGATGTAGTGGCGCAGCAGGTTTTCGATGCCCATTTTCAGCGTCAAGGTGGACGAAGGGCAGCCCGCGCAGGCGCCTTGCATGTGCAGATAGACAACGCCACGCTCAAACCCGTGGAAGGTGATATCGCCGCCATCTTGGGCCACGGCAGGGCGCACGCGGCTGTCAAGCAACTCTTTGATCTGACCGACGATTTCACCGTCTTCGCCGTCATGGGCGGCATGGCCCGACGTGGGCTGGTGGTCGGAGGCCATGACCGGCTCACCGGATTGGAAATGCTCCATGATCGCGCCGAGCAGGGCGGGTTTCACATGGTCCCATTCCACCGCGTCTTGCTTGGTCACGGTAACGAAATCGGTGCCGAAGAACACGCCCGTCACACCCTCAACAGCAAAGAGCCGTTGGGCCAGCGGCGATGTCGCACCGGCGTCGGGGGTCGGGAAATCGGCGGTGCCCATCTCCAGCACGGTCTGACCCGGCAGGAACTTGAGCGTTGCGGGGTTCGGAGTGGATTCGGTCTGGATGAACATGGGGTGTACCTCGCTTTCGGCGTGGGTTCTGATATGCGCCTGCGCGGGCGGCAAGTCAAGGTTTAGAACCGTTCTAAATTGTTTGCGGCCCACACGGAGGGGCGGGATTCAAGGCTGGGTCAGGCGCAGGCGGCGGTCATGTGATCGCTTCGAGCCGTTCCTTGCTGAGATCGCCGGGCACGATGGTGATCGGCACAGGCAGAGCCCCGGCAGAGCGCGACAATTGCGTAACAAGCGGGCCGGGGCCTTTCTTGCGGTCGCCGCTGGCGCCGAGCACCAGAACACCGATGTCCGGGTCGTCGGAAAGTTGCTGAATGATCTCATCCGTGGGCTCACCCTCGCGGATGATCAACTCAGGATCGACGCCCTGTTTGTCGCGCATCCATTTGGCGAAAACCTCGAAATGCACCTCGATCCGCTCACGGGCCTCTTCGCGCATCAGGTCGCCGACGCCGATCCAATGGTTGAACTCTTCGGGCGGGATCACCGACAGGACGGCCACGCCGCCCCCGGTACGCGCCGCGCGCAGAGCGGCAAAGCGCATGGCATTCAAACATTCGGTGCTATCGTCCAGCACCACTAGGAATTTACGCATCAAACCCTCTCTCCGCACCTCCTCCCGGTGCGGTGTGATCATGGCGCGGGCGGGCGGCGCTGGCAATTGCTTTTGCGCGCCGCTGCCGCCCGGACCTTCAGCCGCGCTGACTTGCGGCCCAATCCCAATACATTTCGCGCACGCGGCGGGTCACCGGGTTCTGGTTGTCCCCGGTGCCATATTGCGTGTCGTCAAAGGCGCGGACGGAGGTCACCTTCATCATATTGCCCGACAGGAACACCTCATCGGCGGCATGGAAATCGTCAAAGCTGAGGACGGTCTCATGCACCTTCATGCCCGCGTCGCGCATGTTCGACATATGCCGCGCGCGGGTGATCCCGGCAAGGAACGTGCCATTGGGAATGGGGGTGAAGACCTCGCCATCCTTGACCATGAACACGTTCGCACTGGCGCTTTCGGCGACATTGCCCATGGCATCGGCCACGAGTGCGTTGCCGAACCCTTTGGAGCGTGCTTCGACCATCATGCGGGCGTTGTTGGGGTAGAGGCAGCCCGCTTTGGCGTTGACGACGTTGTCTTCGAGAACCGGGCGGCGGAAACGGGTGCGGGTCAGGGTCGTGGCGGCCTCTGGCGGGGCCATGGGGATTGCTTCAAGGCTGATGGCGAATCCGGTGGCGCCTTCGCGGGGCACGATGCCCAGCTCATCCCCGGCCAGCGCCCAATACATCGGACGGATATAGACCGCCTGATCGCGCGAATAGCTTTTCAGCCCCTCGCGACACATTTCGATCATATCCTCAGTCTCGACCGTGGGGGTGATCATCAGGGCACGGGCAGAGCGGTTGATCCGCGCGCAATGCGCCTCAAGATCGGGGGCCAGCCCGTCAAACAGCCGCGCCCCGTCAAAAACGGTGGTGCCGAGCCATGCGCCGTGATCGGCAGCCTTGATGGTGGGCAGATCGCCGTCGTGCCATGCGCCGTTGAAATAGGTCTTGATGTCTGTGCCGGTGGCCATGTGACGATCCTTAGGAATTGCTTCGGTAGATGCCCTCGGGCAGGTTCAATGCCGCCGTCAGATCGCTCAGCTGCGCGGGGGACAGGGTGATCTTGACCACGCGGTCAGTGCGCGCGTCCCATTGCTCGATCGTGATCTGCCCCGCAAAGGCAGAGACAGTCACGTCCTCGCGCAGGGGGGCGTCGGATTCGTCGATCAGGGTGATGACGGTGGCGTCGAATTCGTGCTCGATGGTAAACATGAGGGCACATTAGGCTTTGTACTCGCGAGCGCAAGACCGCCGTTGGGACGTCAAAGCTCTGTGAACGGGGGTGGCAGCGCCGGGGCGTCATGATAGACAGGTGGGCGAGGAAAAACCGAGCGAGGACTTGCCGTGAAATTGTTGAATGCCCTTGGCGCATTTGCCGTCATCGCCCTGCTTTCGGCCTGCGAGGTGGCACCGGTTCAGACAGCGCCGATTCAGGTCGACCGGCCACAGACCACGGGGCAATCTGGATCACGGCTGAGCGCGAACGCCGCCGCGCGGAGCTTTGTGCAGGTGGTTCGCACGCTCGAGCCCGTGGCCGAGCGTGAGTGCCGCAACCGCACCACAGGGATGAATTGCGACTTCAACATCGTGGTCGATGACCGTCCCGGCCAGCCTGCCAACGCCTTTCAAACGCTAGATAAAAACGGTCGCCCGATTGTCGCCTTTACCTTGGCGTTGATCGCCGATGCCCGCAACGAAGACGAGCTTGCCTTTGTGCTAGGCCATGAGGCCGCGCATCACATCGCGGGCCATATCGCCCGCCAGCAGCAAAACGCCATGGCGGGCGCGGTGATCTTTGCCGGGATCGCCACACTCAGCGGGGGGGACGCGACCGCTGTGCGCACGGCGCAGGAACTGGGTGCTGAGGTCGGCGCGCGGCGGTACTCCAAGGACTTTGAGCTTGAGGCTGACGCCCTTGGCACGATTATCACCGCGCGGGCGGGCTATAATCCGTTGCGCGGGGCGGAATTCTTTACCCGCATTCCCGATCCGGGTGATCGTTTCCTTGGCACGCATCCGCCCAACAGTTCGCGCATTGATATCGTGCGGCGCACCATGGCGGGGCTGTGACGGTTTGCGCAAGTTGGGGCAGGTACTAAGCGACCGCGGGTCGAAATATGCGGTGTCGGGCTGCCCCGCGCGCAACCGTGCCGAGGTCGAAGCCGCGCTGAAAGACCTCAAGCGCGAGAAATCCTACGCCAAGGCCACGCATAACACATGGGCGGTGCTGCTATCAGACGGCGGCCCGCTGAAAGGGGACGATGGCGAATCCGGTGCCGGGATGGTGATCCTGCGCATGTTGGAGCGGGAAGGGCTGGAAGATCACCTCATCGTCGTCACCCGTTGGTACGGCGGCAAACATCTGGGCGGAGATCGTTTTCGCCATGTCCAAACCTGCGTGCGGACCTATCTCGACGCGGCGGCGGCCTAAAGGCTCAGCGCAATCGCGGCAAAGAAACAGGCCGTGGCGATCAACACAAAGATATGCCAAATGGCGTTTTGATAGCGCATGCCGGGGTGGGCGTAGATCAATGTGCCCGCCGAATAGGTCAGCCCGCCCGCAGCTACTAGCGCCAAGGCGGCACCGGGCAAATTGTGCCACATCGGGTAGATCAACAGGACCGAGAGCCAGCCCATTCCGAGGTAGAGCGCCAGTGACCCCCGCGCATCGGTCCGCCAGAACCAGAGCTTCGCCACTGCGCCGATCACCGCGAGCGCCCAGACCACGCCCAAAATGCCGTAGGCAAACCCCGAGCCGATCACCATGACCAGCGGCGTGTAAGTGCCCGCGATCTTGAAGTAGATCGCAGCGTGGTCAACGCGGCCCAGAAAAGCGCGGCTGCGGTCAAAGGGCAGCAGGTGGTAGACGGCGGAGGCGGTGAAGGAGGCAAGGATACACGCCGCATAGATCACGGTGGCGGTCAGCGTGCCCTCCTGACCTGCGGCATGCATCATCAGAAAGATGCTGGCCGGGATAGCGAATCCGAGGCTGAGCAGATGCACTGTGCCATCAGCCAAGGTCTCAGAGGTGGAGGTCGGATAAGCCATGCCGAAAAGGTAGCAGCGTCGTTCTGCCATGCCATAGATGACGCCGCGTCAATCGGGTGGCCCGACGGATCAGCGCGGTTTGTTGCCGTCGATCCAGCGCGACATCAGGGTTTTGTCGCGAAAACACTCCTGCGGCACATCGCGGCGCTTCAGGCGCGCGATCCGTTCCGCAAAGGCGACCTGTTTGGCTGACGGGTAGGCGGCGAAGGGCCCCTCTACCGCTTGTGGTTTATGCGCGTCGATCCATTCTGACACCGCCGTGCGATCACCCTCGATCCCTTCGGGCAACGTGCTGCCCGTTCTCTTGGCAAGGGTCCGGGCGTATTGCATCTGTTTTTCGGTCGCGGGCATGCGGCGGTCGGCCTGTTTGGGCTGCGCACTGTCGCTGCCGCGCGGCGGGCGCCCCTGTTGGTCAGGGTCGAAGATGCCGGGAAACTGAGGTTGAAAAGACATGTGGTCATTCCTCTGCTACTGCGTTCTACATATAGAACAGAAAGGGAACATGTTCAAGTCTCTCCGTATTCTTGCCCTTCCTTAATGGTATATCTAGTAGCGGGGTGGTTTGGTTCCACAATATCGGCGAAATGTAAGCCTATTGGAGTGTCGCTGCGGCCTCGGCGATAAGCTCTGCCGCTCTGCGCATTCGGGCAGGCAAGGGCCGTCCGCGACGCGAAGCGAGCCAAAGATCATGCCAGCGCTGTTTGGGCAGAGGCAGCAGCCGAAGCTGGTCCTTCGCGGCAAAAGTCTCGACCCCGCTGCGTGGCAAAAGCGTGTAGCCCACCCCCCGCGCCACCGCCGCCGGAATCTGGCCGATTTGGTTCACATAGCCCCGCAGGCGGATCCGGTCTGCCCCCGGATAGCTGCCCGGAAAATTTAACTGCAACAGATCGTCGGCATAGGCGAAGCCATCGGGATGGGCGATGAAGCCGCGCGCTTCAAGATCGGCGAAACTTTCTATCTGTTCCAATGCATTAACCGGCAGAACAAGGCAAAGTTCCTCGCGCCCCAGATGCTGAGCTTCCAGTCTGGCATGGGCGGGATCATCGGCCAGCACGCCCAGATCGAACCGCCCATCCAGCAACCCGGCGCGGATCGTGGCTTGGGGGGCGGCTTCGAGATGCAGGGTGAGGTCCGGCGCTTGGGCCATCCACTCCAGCAGCAGGGGCTGGAGCAGCATGGCGAAACTGCCGGAGCAGGCGATATGCACAACGCCGCGGTCGGGCAGGTCGATGGCGATCCGTTCGCGCAGTCGCTGCTCTTCGCGGCGGCGGGCAAGGCCAGTCTCGAAGAGCGCTTCGCCCGCCGGGGTCAGGGTGAAACTTTTCCCGTCGCGCGCGATCAGCGGCTGACCCAGTTGATCCTCAAGCTTGCGCAGATGTTGTGACACGCCGGGCTGAGTCATGTTGAGCCGCTCTGCCGTGCGGGTGAAATGGCCCGTTTCGCAAAGGGTTGTGAAGGTCTCAAGCCACGTGGCGTTTAGCATGGGATATGTTTCGTTATGATTTCGATGAGTTTTGATAATTTCACATGTGGGGCGTGCCTGTCTATCTTAAGCTCAACGCAAACAGGAGATACCCCATGACCACCCCCCGTACCTTTTCCCACATCGGCCTATCCGTGCCGGACCTCGACGCTGCGGTGAAATTCTATTCCGAAGTGTTGGGCTTTTACGTCGTGATGCAGCCCACCGAAGCGGTAGAAGAAGACACCGCCATCGGCGTCATGTGCACCGATGTCTTCGGCCCCGGCTGGGGATCGCTGCGCATTGCCCATCTTGCCACGGCGGATGGCATCGGCATCGAAATCTTTGAATTCCCCGGCAATTACGCACCCGAAGAAAAGCTAGAGCACAAGCGCCACGGCACGTTCCATTTTGCCATCCAAGACCCGGATGTCGAAGGCTTGTTAGAGCGGATCGTCGCGGCGGGCGGCAAGCAGCGGATGCCGGTGCGGGAGTATTTTCCGGGCGAAAAACCCTACCGCATGGTCTATGTCGAAGACCCCTTTGGCATCGTGTTCGAGCTTTACAGCCACAGCTATGAGCTGACCTATTCGGCAGGCGCCTACGCCTGATCGGCCACCGGGGGGGCGTCAGGTGATCTGACGTCCCCAAAGGTCGTATTCGCCGGCTTCTTCGACTTCGACAGCGACGATATCGCCGATTTTGAGGTTCTGGAAATCCTCGTCGATGAAGAGGTTGCCGTCGATCTCAGGCGCGTCGGCCTTGGTGCGGCAGGTGGCGGCGTCTTCGTCGATCTCGTCGACGATCACGTCGATGCGCTTGCCGACCTTCGCGGCGAGCTTGGCTTCGGAAATGGCCTGCGCCTTTGCCATGAAGCGATCCCAGCGGTCTTGTTTGACCTCTGGCGCGACATGATCTGGCAGGGTGTTCGACCGCGCGCCTTCGACGTTTTCATATTGAAAGCAACCAACCCGGTCGAGTTGCGCCTCGTCCAGCCAATCGAGCAAGGTTTGGAACTCTGCCTCAGTCTCACCCGGATAGCCGACGATGAATGTCGAGCGCAGGGTGATGTCGGGGCAGGTATCGCGCCATGCGGCGATCTCATCCAGCGTCTTGGAGGCCGCCGCGGGCCGGGCCATGCGCTTCAGCACATCCGGGTGGGCGTGCTGGAAGGGAATATCGAGGTAGGGCAGCACCAGCCCTTCGGCCATGAGCGGGATCAGTTTGCGCACATGGGGGTAGGGGTAGACGTAATGCAGCCGCACCCAAGCGCCCAAGCTGCCGAGGTCGCGCGCCAGATCGGTGATATGTGCACGGTGCCCACGATCTTCGGCGTGTTTGATGTCGACCCCGTAGGCGGAGGTGTCTTGGCTGATGACCAGAAGCTCCTTCACGCCATTGTCGACCAGCCGCTCGGCTTCGCGCATCACTGCATGGGCGGGGCGGCTTTGCAGGCGGCCGCGCATGTCGGGGATGATGCAGAACTTGCACTTGTGGTTACAACCTTCGGAAATCTTGAGATAGCTGTAGTGGCGCGGGGTCAGCGAGACCTGTTGCGCGGGCAGCAAATCGATGAATGGATCCGGGCTGGGCGGCACTGCGCCATGCACCGCGTCGAGCACCTGTTCATATTGATGCGGGCCAGTCACGGCGAGGATCTTGGGGTGGTGTTCGCGGATGTAGTCGGGCTCCGCCCCCAGACAGCCAGTGACGATGACCTTGCCGTTTTCCTTGAGCGCTTCGCCGATGGCGTCGAGGCTTTCGGCCTTGGCGCTGTCCAAAAAACCGCAAGTGTTGACGATCACCGCATCGGCTCCGGCATAGTCAGGCGACACGCCATAGCCCTCGGCGCGCAGCCGCGTCAGGATGCGTTCAGAATCCACCAGCGCCTTGGGGCAGCCAAGGCTGACCATGCCGATTGTCGGCTGGCCGGGGCGGGCGGGATTGCTGATCTTCGCTTGTGGGGCGAGGTCGGGGCGCAGATTGGGTGGGTTTGTGCTCATGCATTGCGCTATAAGGCATGCAAGTGAGCGGGGAAAGAGCCGCCGGGCAGGAGGAGAGAGCCATGAGATGGATTATACGCGGCATCGGCGCGCTGTTGCTGATCGGTGTGATTGTGCTGGGGGGGCTGTTTTTGCTGCCCGGAGAGCGGATTGCCCGGATCGCCAGTGACCAACTCAGCCGGATGACCGGGCGCGAGGTGTCGATCACCGGCGATGTGGGCGTGACGCTCTGGCCGGTGCTGGGGGTGACGGCAGGCGGGCTTGAGGTCGGCAATGCCGATTGGACCGATAAGGGTGCGATGCTGACGGCGGCAAATGCGGCGTTTGGGTTGGATGCGGGCGCGCTGCTGCGCGGTGAGATACGCATCACCAATATCGCGGCGCAAAGCCCGGTGATCCGGTTAGAGCAACGCCGCGACGGGCGGGCGAGTTGGCAGTTCACCGACAGCAGCAGCGGTGCGCGGATTGAGACGCAGAGTGAACCGACCGCCAGCCGTCGACCGCTGAGCATTCAGAAGCTGACAGTGACCGATGCCACGCTCATCTATGACGCCGAAGGGGCAGATGTGCTGCGCTACGAAGGTGTCGATTTGGCGCTTGATTGGCCCGAGCGGGGCGGGGCTGCGGATATCACCGCCAGCTTGGCCCCGGCGGGGGAGGCAGTTGAGCTTGCCGCGCGGATCGAAGGCTTTGCGGATTTTCTGGAGGGGGGCGTGCAGCCCTTGCGCGCCGATGTCACGACGCGGGGCGGCGAAATCTCTTTTGACGGGCGCGGATCGCTTAACGGTGCGCTGGCGGGGGACCTGCGGGTTGATAGCCCCGATACGGCACGGTTTCTGGCGTCTTTCGGTGCGGGCGGTGTCACCCTGCCACGGGGGTTGGGCCAGTCGGTCGATCTGCGCAGTGGGCTGACATTGACGGCGGATCGGCGTTTGGCGCTGCGCAATATCGCGGTGGATTTGGGCGGCAACAGCCTGACCGGGCAAGCCGATCTGGCGTTGAACGGCACGCCGAGGATCACCGCGAACCTGCGTGCCGGGGCGCTGGACCTCTCTGCCCTGTCGGATGAAGCCACAGAGACGGGCAGCAGCGGCAGCCCGACAGCGGCAGGTCTTGAGGGATGGTCTCGGCAGGAAATCAACGCGGATTGGCTTGCGGCTTTTGACGGGGACATCGCGCTGAGCGCCGAGAGCATTGATCTGGGGCAACTCGCGCTTGGGGCCACACGCGCCGTGCTGCGCAACGACCGCGCGCGGATGGTGGTCGATCTACAGGATATGAGCGCCTATGGCGGCAAGGTTGCCGGTGAATTCGTGATGAACAACCGCAGCGGTCTGTCGGTGGGGGGCAAGCTGACGGCGCAGGGCGTGCAGATGCGCGATCTGTTGGAGGATACCGCCGGGGTGACGCGCTTTACCGGGGACGGAACTGCGGAAGTGTCGTTCCTCGGCTCCGGGCAATCGGTGGATGCGATCATGCGCTCGCTCAGTGGGGCGGGGGTGCTGACCATGGGGCGCGGCACGATTGCGGGGATCGATTTGGATGCGCTGTTGGGGTCGGTCGATGCCAAGGGCGGCAGTACGGTATTTGATTCCGTGGAGGCGACGTTCGATATCGCTCAGGGTATCCTGCGCAATGACGATCTGCTGATGCTGCTGCCGAACTTCAACGCGACCGGGGCAGGGCAGGTCAATCTGGGCGCACGGACGCTCGACTATACCGTCACGCCAAAGGCGCTGCGCGTCAATGCGTCGCGCGGCGGGCTGGCGGTGCCGGTGCGGATCAGGGGGCCTTGGGCCGACCCTGAGATCAAGGCCGATCTGCGCGCTGCGATTGATCTGAACTTTGCCAAGGAAAAGCAGCGGGCCGAGGATGTGGTGCGCGAGAAAATCCAAGAAGAGTTGAACATCGCGCCGGATGACAGCCGCTCAACCGAGGATATCGTGAAGGATGAGCTGGAGAATGCCTTGAAACGCGAGTTGTTCAAACTCTTCGACTAGCGCGAAGCCTTGCCCGCCCGCCCTTTGTGCGAAACTCATGGTGGCGCAGGCGGGCGGGCTGCGGTAAGGCTGGCGCAACATTCTAGGAGAGGCGCAATGGCCAACGATCTTTTCAACAGCTTCATGACCGGCCCCGACGAACAGGGCCGTTTCGGCGATTTCGGCGGGCGCTTTGTCTCAGAAACGCTGATGCCGCTCATTCTCGAACTGGAAGAACAGTATGAGAAGGCCAAGACCGACGACAGTTTCTGGGCCGAGATGCATGATCTGTGGACCCACTACGTTGGTCGCCCCAGCCCGCTCTATCACGCCGAACGGCTGACCGAGCATCTGGGCGGCGCCAAGGTCTATATGAAGCGCGACGAGCTGAACCACACCGGCGCGCATAAGATTAACAACGTGCTGGGCCAGATTATTCTGGCGCGGCGCATGGGCAAGAAACGCATTATCGCGGAAACCGGGGCGGGCCAGCACGGCGTGGCGACCGCGACGGTCTGTGCCAAGTTCGGGCTGAAATGCGTGGTCTATATGGGCGCGCATGATGTTGAGCGTCAGGCGCCCAACGTTTTCCGCATGCGCCTGCTGGGGGCCGAGGTCGTGCCAGTGACTTCGGGTCGTGGCACGCTGAAAGACGCGATGAACGACGCGCTGCGCGATTGGGTAACCAATGTGCGCGACACCTTCTATTGCATCGGCACCGTGGCCGGGCCGCACCCCTATCCGGCGATGGTTCGTGATTTCCAAAGCATCATCGGCAAGGAAGTCCGCGAGCAGATGGACGCCGCAGAGGGCCGTTTGCCCGACACGGTGATCGCCGCCATCGGGGGCGGATCTAACGCCATGGGCCTCTTCTACCCCTTCCTTGACGACAAGTCGGTGAACATCATCGGCGTTGAGGCGGGCGGCAAAGGCGTGAACGAGAAGATGGAACATTGCGCCTCCCTCACCGGGGGCCGCCCCGGCGTGCTGCATGGCAACCGCACCTATCTGTTGCAAGACGACGATGGGCAGATTCTCGAAGGCTTCTCAATCTCAGCGGGGCTCGACTATCCGGGCATCGGGCCAGAGCATTCGTGGCTGCACGACATTGGCCGCGCCAAATACGTCTCGATCACCGACCGGGAGGCGCTGGAGGCGTTCCAGCTGTGCTGTTCGCTCGAAGGCATCATCCCGGCGCTGGAGCCCAGCCACGCGCTGGCGCATGTGATGAAGATCGCGCCGGAACTGCCGAAAGACCACCTGCTGGTGATGAACATGTGTGGCCGTGGCGACAAAGACATCTTCACCGTCGCCCGTGCCTTGGACTTCGACATGGGTGAATTCGCCTAAATCCGCTTCCGAATCTGAGTGGAATTTGACGGGCCTGCGTGAAAACGCGGGCCCGTTTTTTGTGGGCCGAAGCCAATCGCCCAATTTTCGCATAAACTTTGCGCAGGGGGCGAAGTTCTTTGCCGAAAAAGAGCGAAAAAACTTTCACATTGAGGAAAGACCCGCTAGCCTTCGCCTACAGCCCGCGCGCCTGCTCGCGAAACTTGGTTTCGCCCATGCAGGCTTGACGCTAAGGCATCTGTTCCTCGTTTTTCGCTCTGTCACGGCTTCGTAAACCAAAGTTTATGGTGCTCTTACAGGGGTTTAGATCGGATGATTTAAACCCGAGGCAGATAGCCAATCCCCCCTCGAATGCCCTTTTCCCTGTCATCCCAACGACGCCGCGTCACTGATGATCGGCTCGCAACCCACCCCGGGACTGAAAAGGAACACGATATGAAAAACGCATTCGCAACCGCCGCACTGATCCTTGCCACAGCAGGCACAGCCGCCTTCGCACAGGGCATGGAAGGCCAGCAGGTCGGTTATACCGCAGATAACGCAGACGCCGCCTATTCCACACGTAACGTCACATCCGACGCGCTGAACCTTGACGATCTGCGCGCCGAGACACCTGCCGAAGCGACCGCAACCGTATTCGTCACAACCCAAGACGCACAAAAAGACGGCCGCTTCGTCCGCTAATCGCGAACGACGGCTCCTCCCCCCAACTTTCCTCCCCGAAAGGCTAAGACTATGAAAAAGACACTCGCAACAACCGCCCTGATCCTCGCCACAGCAAGCACCGCTGCTTTCGCTCAAGGCATGGAAGGCCAGCGCATCGGCTACAATGACAAGACCGACAATGGCGTTTCCTACTCCAGCCGCAGCGAAGCTGTGGATGAGGCCAAACTGGAAAACTTCAAAGACGGTATCCTGCGCGCCGAAGACCTGTCCGACGTGACCATCACCGTCTTCCCGACCGCGCAGAGCGACGCTTCGGTCAACCGTTTCCCGCGCTGATCACGGCGCGACCCCAACTTCCCCCCGAAAGGACACGACATGAAAAAGACACTCACAACAGCCGCCCTGATCCTTGCAACAGCAGGTTCCGCCGCTTTCGCCCAAGGCATGGAAGGCCAGAAAATCGGCTATAACGACAAAGCGGATGCAGGCGTTTCCTACTCCAGCCGCAACGACGCGGTCGACAATGTGAAACTGGACATCTTCAACAGCGGCACCTTCCGCGCCGAAGACACATCCGACGTCACCGTCACCGTTTTCCCCGCCGCGCAAGACGCCGCGAAAGTGAACAGCTTCCCGCGCTAAATCCGGGCTGATGCCTGTTAAGGCATTGCGCTAAAACGATCTTCCGGCCAGCGAAGCCTCCCTTGAACTGGCCTCAAGACAATGCACTCGCCCTTCGGGGCGGGTGCCAAATCACTAAGGGTTGATCACGGCGCATGGCCGCCATCCCTTGCACTTCGGTGTGCCGCGGTTAAATACGGCGGATACCAAGGCAAGGCTTCACCATGAATAATAAGAAAAAGATCGCACTGTGGGTTATCGCCGCTCTACAGTTTAACGCCACTGTCTATTTCGTGCTCGTTTTTGCACTTGAGGGTCGGGGCGTAACGCTTTTTGGCACCCCTCTGGCTGACATCGGGCCGAACAAAGGGATCCAGGTTTTGGGTCTGATCCTTGGGGTCGTTCTGGGCTGGATGGCCCTGCGAATGAGCCTCCAGCGCGCCGAACGGGCAGAGACGGCGCTGCGTCATTGTACGGTGGAATTCGCTGATGTGCTCGAAGAACACTTTCGCGAATGGCACCTCACCCCGGCAGAGCGGGACGTGGCTATTTTCCTGACTAAGGGCTTGAATACACGAGATATTTCTGAGATGCGCGGCACTTCCGAAGGCACCGTGAAAGCGCAGACTAACGCGATTTACCGCAAAGCGGGCGTGACCGGACGGACCCAGCTTCTGAGTACCTTTATCGAAGACCTGATGGACGATGCGCTGATGCCGCGTCCGAAGTCGAAACTGCAGCTTTGCCACGCGGCCTAAGGGCGGCGTGGCGCCTTAGCGCGTCAGTTCCAGAATATCGAAATCGCTCTCAATGGCCGGTGACGGAAACAACAGTCGCGCCCGTGTGGGGCCGACCCGCTGAAAGACCGCCACGTCGCTTTTCACCTTGCCGCCAGAGGTGAAATCTTCGGGCAGGTCGGCATAATCGGGGGGTGTTTCGCCCCGGACATAGCCCACCCCAGCATAGATCGCACGGCCCGCGCGCAGGGTGATCTCCCCCCGCGTCAGTTGCGATCCGGTAAGCTTTTCAAAGGTGAAACCGCGATCGCTGGCGGTGAAACGGCATTTGAACGGGGAATAGGCCACCAGCGGGCTGATCCCGCCAAGCTTGATCGTACGGCAGGACCAGTCCCCCTGCAAATCGGCGGAGAAGGCGACCTGCGGTTGCCCGGAGAGTGCGCGTGTCAGGGCGGCCACGTCTCCCGCTTCGCCCCCCGCCAAGCCCTGCATCACGGCATCGCCAAAGGCAGCGTCGAAATTGTCCAGCCGGGCTCTATCGGCGGAGCGGAGCGTGGTTTCCGCCCATGCTGAGACAGGCAACAGCAGCAAAAGGGGCAGGAGGTGCAGGCGCATAATTATCCCTCGTTTTCGTCGATGGCATGGTTGCGCAGCACGTCCAGCGGCACAATATCGAGCGCGCGCAGATGCGTGGCGGCCAAGTGCACCCGCGGCGCGCAGCCCTCATCCGCGGCTTGCAAGAAACGCGCGGCACAAAGGCACCAAGGATCGCCCGGCTTGAGCCCGGCAAAGCCGAATTCGGGGCGCGGGGTGCTGAGGTCATTGCCGACATATTTCGAATAAGCCAGAAACTCGGCCGTCATCACCGCGCAGACCGTATGGCTGCCCTGATCCTGCGCGCAGGTGTTGCAATGCCCGTCGCGAAAGAACCCCGTCACCGGGTCGGTCCCGCAGATCACGAGGGGCTGGTTTAGGACGTTGATGCTGCTGTCGGGTGTCATAACTTGCCTTTCTGCCTCAGGTCCCGCCTGAGACCGATGCCGCGATCTGGCGGAAAATCTCGATGTTTTGGTCCGAAACCCCGGCTTCGCGGAATTTACGGTCGGCGGCATTGGTGGCGATGACCACATCACGCGCCGTGTCTACATAGATGTACTGCCCATAGATGCCGCGCGCCATATATTCCCCTTCTGCCGCGCCCACGGGGATCCACCATTGGTAGCCATATCCGATCTGGTCCGCCGCAGTCGGGGCGGTGGGGCTGGTCGATTCCGTTACCCAATCTTCTGGCACGACCTGCTTGCCGTTCCATTCACCGCCCTGGGCATACATTTGGCCGAAGCGGGCGTAGTCGCGGGTGGTCATGTTCAGGCCCCCCAACACGAAGGCGGTGCCTGAACCATCAACGATGTAATAGGGCGCGTGTTCCAAACCCAAGGGCGCGATGACCTTTTCGCTCAGCAACCCTGGCACGCTGCGCCCGGTGGCCCCGCGCACCACCATGCCGATCACATGGGTGTCGATCGAGACATACTGCCACTGGCTGCCCGGCTGGGCGAAAGTCTCGGTCAGTTCGGCAGTAAAGTCATCCAGCCTGCCGCCCAGGGCGACGACCCGGCCCATGCGGTTGATGTCGGAATCGTAGTCGAGATAGTCCTCGTCGAAGGTGACGCCGCTGGCCATATGCAGCACGTTGCGTAAGCTTGCCCCGTCATAGGCGCTGCCTTTGAGATTGGGCGCGTATTTTGTGACCGGATCGTCAAGGGATGCGATCTGCCCCTCCTCCAGCAGGATGCCCACCAGAGCCGAGAGATAGCTTTTCGCCACCGACCAGCTGATCCGGCGGTCTTCGGGGCCGGTGCCTTTAAAATAGTTCTCATAGACGATGGCACCGTCTTTCAGCACCACCAGCGCGGTCACGTCGCGCGCCGCGATCCAGTCGTCGACGGCATCGGGCAGTTCGGTCTCAGGGCCGTAGGCAAACTCGCTGGTCAGCCCGTCCCCGCGCGAAATCGGGGCAGAAAGAAACGCGCCGTCCATATGGCTGAAGTTGTGTACGATCTTCTCTTCGGAGAAGAGAGAGTTCACCGCCAGAAGCCGCTCAATCTCTTCGCGCTTCCAAAGTCCGATGACCACTGCCGCCACCAAAAGCGCGAGCAGGACCCGGCCAAGCCATTTTCCGAATGTACGCATGATGTCCCCCCTGTTCAGTTTCAGTGAACCACGGCGCGGGGGCAGGGGCCAGCCCGACATTGCGTCAGGCTGGGCGTCAGGCTGGGCCGCTCAGCGAAAGCGGTCCATCAGCTTTTGCAGCGGTGATTGGGCCTCTGCTTCCGGCTCGGGCTTGCTGGGGGCAGGCTTTGGCTGGGCTTCGGCGGGTTTCTTTGGGCCCTTGCTGCCGGTGCCCGACCGGGGCGGGGCCACGCGCAGCGCCACGGCATTCATAAAGCGCCCGGTGTCGCCCCGCGCCAGATCGGCGGCCCCGTCCGAGACGCCGCGCAGCACATCGTCCAGCCAGCCTTCGTCCGCCTTGGGGAAGTCGCGCAGCACATAGCCCGCGACCGCGTCCTTGTGGCCGGGGTGGCCTATGCCCATGCGCACGCGGTCATATTCCGCCCCGATATGCGCGTGGATCGAGCGCAGGCCGTTGTGGCCCGCATGGCCACCGCCAGTCTTGCATTTCACGCGGCCCGGGGCGAGGTCGAGTTCATCATGAAAGACGATCACATCCACGGGGTCGATCTTGTAAAACTTCATCGCCGCCTGCACCGATTGGCCGGAGTTGTTCATGAAGGTTTCAGGCTTAAGCAGCACCGCCCGGTCAGAGCCAAAGCGCCCCTCGCTGACGCTGCCCTGAAACTTGCCCTTCCACGGGGCAAAGCCGTGGTCATCCGCGATGCGGTCCAGCGCCATGAAGCCGATGTTATGGCGGTTGCGGGCGTATTTCGCACCCGGATTGCCGAGGCCGACGATCAGTTTCATGGGGTGTCTCCTGTGGTTTTGCGGCAGTTTAACAAGCGGGGCAGGGGGATGGAATGGGCTGCTGTGTGTCGGGATTTTTTGAAAATTCCGTGGTGATTTCTTTTGAAGAAATCACCCCCTAAACGCAAAACGGGGCCGCGTGATGCGACCCCGTTCCAGCATTGCCTTGCGGCTGATGCTTATTCTTCACCGTCGGGCGGACCCATTTCGGTTGTCGGTACTTCGTCCGCTGCAGTCTCGTCTTCGTCGTCATCCGACGCGGCAAGGCCAGCAGGAGCCGAAATCGTGGCCACAACGAAGTCGCGGTCGATTGTGGGCTTGGCACCTTCGGGCAGGTCGACACGGCTGATGGTCGCGCTGTCGCCGATCTCAAGGCCGGTGATGTCCACGGTCACGTACTCAGGGATGTCCGCAGCAGTCACAACCAGTTCAACTTCCGGACGCACCAGAGTGAGCACGCCACCCTTTTTCAGGCCGGGGCATTCTTCTTCGCCTTTGACTTCGACGTTGATGAACAGGTTGATCTTGGTGGTCCGCTTGAGGCGCATCAGGTCGATGTGCGTGGGCAGGTCTTTGACAACATGGCGCTGCACGTCGCGGCAGATCACACGAACGTCATCGTGGCCTTCAACCTTGAGGTTGAACAGGGTCGCTTTGAAGCGGCCTGCGCGCAGCTTGGTCAGCAGCTTGTTGAACGGGATATTGATCGGCAGCGGCTCTTTGTCGCCACCAAATACGATACCAGGAACCATGCCGTCACGACGTGCTTGGCGAGCGGCGCCCTTGCCTGTCCCCGCGCGTACCTGGGCTTCAAGATCAGGAATCTCTCCGGCCATTTTAGTCTCCAAATTTGTTAGGGCGGGAATCCTCCAAGGCTGTATTCCCGCGTGAAGCCGCGCGTATAGACCGGTTTTGCCCGGCTGGAAAGGGCAAAAGGGCAGCGAAGGCGCTATTCCTGCGGGGTCTGCAGGTAGCCATTCGCGGCCATCAGCCGGTCATAGAGGGCGAACTCCTTGGCTCGTGCAGCGCGCAGTTGGGATTCGACGGCCCCTGACAGTGGCGCGGGCAGATCAGGCGAAACGTTCTTGGGCTTCAGCTTGACCTCGCGCCCCAGCCTGTCGGCCAGAAAATCGCGAAAGGTCGGTTGGCGTTCATAGGCAAAGAGGTGTTGCACCAAAAGGTCATCTTGGCCCGAGGTCAGAAAGGAAAACTGGCTGCCGATTTGCGCGCGCGGCGGCGGCGCGTCAGAGATCACTTCCAACGCGAATGCCTCGAAGGTGAGCCCCTTGGTGCTGAGCTTCTTGCCATCCAGCCGGGGCTGGCTGCGGTAGCGGTACCAGCTTCGGATCTGCTCTATGGGATCGCGCATCACGGCCAAGGGTTCGGGCGAGGCTGAAAAGGTCTCTTGCAAAAAGGGCAGCACGCGGCGCCGATAGCGCAGCGCGGTCAGATGCTTGCGACTGCGCGAAAAGACGATCTCGGCTTCGGGTTTCAGCGCCATTTCTACGGCGGTGGTCCCGGTCTTCGGCGTGGCGAGAAAGGTGAGGTTGCGGTTGAGAAAGATCAGCATTTGGCCGGATCGCGCGGCCATTCCTGCCAGTCGCCGCCGAAATTACGCGGGATCAGCAGATTGTGCCGCCCGAGGTTGGCGATTTGGGTTTCCCCGCAAAGGGCCATGGTCAGGTCTAGCTCGCGGTGGATCAGCTCCAACGCGCGGGTCACGCCTTGCTGGCCCATCGCGCCCAAGCCATAGATGAATGCGCGCCCGATGTAGGTGCCTTTGGCGCCCATCGCCATGGCTTTTAGCACGTCCTGACCCGACCGGATGCCGCCATCAAGGTGGACTTCGATCTGGTCGCCCACGGCGTCGAGGATTTCGGGCAGCATGCGGATCGAACTCAGCGCCCCATCCAACTGTCGCCCGCCGTGGTTGGAGACGATGATCGCATCGGCCCCAACCTTGAGCGCCATCCGCGCGTCCTCGGCATCCAAGATGCCCTTGAGGATCACCTTGCCGCCCCATTGCTCTTTGATCTTGGCGATCTTGTCCCAATCAAGCGAGGGGTCGAACTGTTCTGCCGTCCATGCGCCAAGGTCGGCATTGTCGGTCACGCCATGCACATGGCCGACGATATTGCCGAAATGCCGCCGCTTGGCGCCCAGCATCTCACGCCCCCAGCCCCATTTGGTGGCAAGGTTGGCAAGGGTTTTCACCGTCAGTTTGGGCGGAGCGGAGAGGCCGTTTTTCAGGTCTTTATGCCGCTGTCCAAGGATTTGCAGATCAAGCGTGATGACCAAGGCCGAGCATTTCGCATCCTTAGCCCGCTGGATCAGGCGGCTGACATAGTCCTGATCGCGCATTGTATAGAGTTGAAACCAAAAGGGTTTCGTCGTCGCCTCGGCCACATCTTCGATTGAGTTAATCGACATGGTCGACAGGGTGAAGGGCACGCCAAAAGCCTCTGCCGCGCGGGCGGCTTTGATCTCCCCGTCTGCGCATTGCATGCCGGTCAGCCCAACCGGAGCAAGTGCCACCGGCATGGCCACATCTTCGCCGATCATCTGGGTTGCGGTGCTGCGGCCTGACATATCCACCGCGACCCGTTGGCGCAGACGAATTTGGTCAAAGTCGCTGCAATTTTCGCGAAATGTCTGTTCTGTCCAGCTGCCCGATTCCGCATAGTCGTAAAACATCTGCGGGACCCGGCGTTTGTAGATGCGTTTGAGATCGTCGATGCTGGTGATGATGGGCATGGGCCACCTGTGCTGAATGGGTTAACTTTTGGTAGCAACTGGCGCGGGGCTTGGCAATTGGGAAGGCCGCAGCAATGAAAAAGCCCGCGCGGCCAATGAGGCAGCGCGGGCTTTGGGTCATTGCTTGAGGCGAGGGATTTACGCCGAATGCGCCCCGTCGGCGAGGGTTTTGACGAAGGCTAAAATATCCTCGGGGCTGTCGCCATTGGCGATACGGTTCACGATGGCCGAACCGATCACCACGCCGTCTGCCACTTCGGCGATGGCGCGGGCTTTTTCAGGGGTGTTCACGCCAAAGCCCACGATCACGGGCAGGCCGCTGGCCTTTTGAATGCGCGCCACCTCGGGCGAAACATCCGTGGCATTCGCCTCGGCCGAGCCGGTGATGCCGGTGATTGAGACGTAGTAGACAAAGCCGGAGGTGTTTTGCACCACGCGCGGCAGGCGTTTGTCATCCGTGGTCGGCGTGGCAAGGCGGATGAAGTTCAGACCGGCATCCTGCGCGGGCAAGCACAGTTCGATGTCTTCTTCAGGCGGCAGATCAACAACGATCAACCCGTCGATCCCAGCGTCTTTGGCTTCGGTTAGGAATTTCTCAACACCCATGGAATAGATCGGGTTGTAATAGCCCATCAGCACGATCGGGGTCGTGTCGTCATTCTCGCGGAAGGCGCGGACCATTTCCAGCGTGCGGTTCAGCGTCATCCCCGCTTCGAGGGCGCGTTGACCGGCAAGCTGGATCGTGGGGCCGTCGGCCATTGGATCGGTGAAAGGCAGGCCAAGTTCGATGATATCCACCCCGGCGGCAGGCAGGCCGCGCACGATCTCAAGGGAGCGGTCGAAATCAGGGTCGCCGGCCATCACATAGGACACAAACGCCTTTTTGCCGCGGGCGCGGAGGTCTTCGAATTTGGCGTCGATACGGGTCATGTGGCTTGCCTCATTTGGTGCTTTCCTCGGCAATGCCGAATGTCGCGGCGAAAATCAATCCACCGCAGGGCAGGGGGCGGCAAAATTCCCCTATCAGGGGCGCACGGCAGGCCGCGCCCTTCCATTTTGCGCAAAGCCGCCTATCTCATGGCGCATGAACTATGTACTCGCCCTTTTCCTGCCGCCGCTGTCGATCCTGTTAATCGGCCGGCCGATCCTGTCTATCGTGGTGTTCCTGATCTGGCTGCCCGCGATCATCTTTTCAGGCGGGCTGACGCATCCGATGTTCATCCTGCTGGCGTGGATCTTGATCTATCAGGCGCATCAGGACCGCCGCGCGCGCTGAGCCTTGCGCTTTGCGCCCGCTACCCCTAACACACGCGCAGCTTTTATAGGGGTATCGTCATGGGTTTCAAAATGGGCATCGTCGGTCTGCCGAACGTCGGCAAATCGACCCTTTTCAACGCGCTGACCCGCACCGCAGCGGCACAGGCGGCGAATTTTCCGTTCTGCACGATTGAGCCCAACGTCGGCGAAGTGGCCGTGCCCGACGCGCGGCTCGACACGCTGGCCGAGATCGCCAAGTCAAAAAGCATCATCCCAACACGCATGACCTTTGTCGATATTGCTGGTCTGGTGAAGGGCGCGTCGAAAGGCGAAGGCTTGGGCAACCAGTTCCTCGCCAACATCCGCGAAGTCGACGCCATTGCCCATGTGTTGCGCTGCTTTGAAGACGGCGATGTCACCCACGTCGAAGGCCGCGTGGACCCGGTGGCAGATGCCGAAACCATCGACACCGAACTGATGCTGGCCGACATTGAAAGCATCGAGAAACGCTTGCAAAACATCGTGCGCAAAGTGCGCGGCGGGGACAAGGAAGCGGTGCAGCAGGAACGTCTGATGCGCATGGCGCTTGAGGCATTGGAAGCTGGCAACCCCGCGCGTGTGGTCGAGGTCGACGAAGATGACGCCAAAGCCTGGCGTATGCTGCAATTGCTGACCACAAAGCCGGTGCTCTACGTCTGTAACGTGGGCGAATCCGAGGCCGCCGAGGGCAACGCCCATTCCGCCAAAGTGGCCGAGATGGCTGCTGCGCAGGGCAATTCGCATGTGGTGATCTCTGCCCAGATTGAAGAAGAAATCAGCCAGCTTGAGGCCGAAGAGGCTGAGATGTTCCTCGAAGAAATGGGCCTGAAAGAAGCTGGCCTCGACCGTCTGATCCGCGCGGGCTATGAGCTTTTGCATCTTGAGACCTATTTCACCGTCGGACCCAAGGAAGCGCGCGCTTGGACAATCAAAACCGGCACCTCGGCGCCCAAAGCGGCGGGCGTTATTCATGGCGATTTCGAGAAAGGTTTCATTCGCGCCGAAACCATCGCCTATGATGATTTCGTGAGCCTCGGCGGGGAAGGCCCCGCGAAAGAGGCGGGCAAGATGCGTGCCGAAGGCAAAAGCTATATCGTCAAAGACGGGGACGTGCTGCACTTCCTGTTTAACACCTGATCGATTTTGCAGGGGTCTTTGACCCCGCCAGCAAAAAAGCCCGACAGCTTGCGCTGCCGGGCTTTTTTTGTGGGAAATAACAGCTTATTTGCTGTCGTTGCCCGGGCCAAAGCCACCGTAGACATAGCCTTCACCGGGGCTGCGCAGGGCGTTGCGCGTGCTCATCACGGTGTCGCGGTTCTTGTCGACGTCGGCGGTGTTCAGCATGATGTCGTTCGCTTTGGTCGAAGCGTTCGGGTTCCGCATGCGGTCATTGTTGCCATAGACATCGCTTGTCTCAGCGGTCACCGAGGTGTCGAGAAAAATGTCGTTGTAGCGGGTGGAGTTATCGGCAGCGGCAGCGGTGGAAATCAAAGCGGCGGCGGCGGTGGTCAGAATGAGTTTCATAATGTGTTCCTTCAGGTTTATCTTAAATCGCGTCATTGCGATGTCATCGTTTGTGGTGAAGTAACGGGTGTCCGATCATGAAAGTTTCGCCCCTGCAGCAAGATTGGGTGCGATCCGGGGCGTTTGAGCGGCGCAGGGGCTGGTTTGCGCGGTAATATGCGTTGTATATCAAATGGTTATCTTAATCATTGCGGCGTTTCACAAGTCATTCACGCTCCTGTGTTAGTTGCTACAGCCGCCCCGCATGCTCGGGAAACGGCCTCATACAGAGCAGCGCAACAGCCATCTTTCTGCAAAGCAGCACGATCAAGCGCGCTTCACGGCGGCTCGTCGCCTGCGGGCCAGCCAGCCGAACTAAAACCAACTTAGAAAAATGCAGAAATTCCCGTGAATTTCGCCTTGTCACCCGGGCGCTACCTCTCTAAACGGGTCGACGGAGACGTGGCCGAGTGGTCGAAGGCGCTCCCCTGCTAAGGGAGTAGGCCCGGAAGGGTCTCGAGGGTTCGAATCCCTTCGTCTCCGCCACCCAGACCAAACCTGTGGCACTGCGCCCTGCGTGGGCTATCTCCCCCCAATTCCACCCAACGTACCCCCGCTTTGCGAATTCGTTACATTTGCGCGGCACGGTTTTGGCAGCCCTCCGCCTTATTCTCGGCAGATTTTTAGGCGAGCATTCTCACCATCCGGGGGGACCAAATCCTAGGCGGTCGCAGTGGCGCGATGCCCTGTCGCCATGCGAAAGGGAGGTTCCAGATGTTGGTTAACGTTAGAGACTGGTCTCGTATCCTACACAATTGCATCTTTTCCGATGCCGACCAGTCGCTTTGTGCAAGGGCATGGCAATATCGAGAGGCGAGCCGTCTTTGGGCCCTTTGGGTTGTGGTTTTCACCCCTTCTCATTGTGAACGAAGTTTCCGTCACCATCGCAAAATACTGCGCCTCAAGGCGCGCAGGTCGCAAGGCAACCGGGGTTGGCGCGACAGCAATCGGCCCACTCTCTGACCTCGGAATTATTCTGCTGAGCAGTTGCATGCAGATGCATTCAGGTTCACTTTGCCGGCAACGCAACAGGCGGCCGGTTTGACCGCGCCGCTGGCCTTACCCAAGCAAAGGACAGCTATGCTTCGTCACGATCCCATCTACCCGTCCCACCGATCCCCCGTGGTTGCCGACAATGTCGTCGCGACCTCTCAGCCATTGGCCACGCAGGCCGGGCTTTTGATGATGCAGCAGGGGGGCAATGCGGTGGATGCGGCGATCGCCACCGCCGCGGCGCTGACGGTGGTGGAGCCGACGGGCAATGGGCTGGGGTCTGACGCCTTCTGTATCCTGTGGGACGGCGAGAAACTGCACGGGCTCAACGCCTCGGGCCGGGCGCCAGCGGCATGGTCGCCCGAGCGGTTTCCGGATGGCATGGTCGAACATGGTTGGGACAGTGTGACCGTGCCGGGGGCGGTCAGTGCTTGGGTTGAATTGATGGAGAAGTTCGGCACGCTTGATCTGGCGACCGTGCTGGCCCCGGCGATCCGCTATGCCGAAGAGGGCTTCCTCGTTTCGCCCACCATCGCGACGCTCTGGGCGCGCGGGGCCGAGGTTTTGGGCAAGCAGCCGGGCTTTGCCGAGACATTTCTGCCCGAGGGCCGCCCCCCGCGCGCGGGCGAGCGGTTCCGCAACCCCGGCGCCGCACGCACCCTGCGTCTGATCGCCGAAACCAATGGCCGCGCCTTTTACGAAGGCGAGATCGCGCAAGAGATCGTGGCCCATGCCAAGGCCAATGGCGGCGCGATGACCATGGACGATCTGGCCGCCAACAAGCCCGAATGGTGCGGCACGATCAGCCAAAGCTTCGACGATGTGGACCTGCATGAAATTCCGCCAAACGGGCAGGGGATCGCCGCGCTCATGGCGCTTGGTATTCTGGAGCATAGCGACATTCGCACCCATGGGGCCGACGACCTGATGGCGGTGCATTTGCAGATCGAAGCCTGTAAGCTCGCCTATAGCGATCTGCATGCCTATGTGGCGGACCGGACGGCCATGACAGAGGTCGACGAAAAGGCGCTGCTTGATCCGGCGTACCTCAAATCTCGCGCCGCGCTGATCTCAGCCGACAAGGCGCAAGATTTCGGCGCGGGTGCGCCGAAACAGGGCGGCACGGTTTTGATGAGCACGGCGGATGCCTCGGGCATGATGGTTAGCTTTATCCAGTCGAACTACGCGGGCTTCGGCTCGGGCGTGGTGGTGCCGGGGACGGGGGTCTCGATGCAGAACCGTGGCTTTGGGTTCACCACCGAGGCGGGGCATCAGAATATCGTGGCGGGTGGCAAGCGGCCTTTCCACACGATCATCCCCGGTTTCGCGATGAAGGACGGCCAGCCCTTGATGGCCTATGGCATGATGGGCGGCCCGATTCAGGCGCAGGGCCATATGCAACTGCTGCTGCGCACGCAGCTTTGGGGGCAGGACGTTCAGGTCGCCGCCGATGCGCCGCGCTGGCGGATCCTATCGGGGCTGGAGGTGGCTTGCGAACCGGCGATGGCGCCTGATCTTTTGCAAGGGCTGCGCGATCTGGGCCATGTCGTCCATGTCGAAGCGCCTGACAATGCTTTCGGTTTTGGCGGGGCACAATTGGTGCAGCGCTTGCCCGAAGGCGGCTATTCCGCCGGGTCCGATCCCCGCAAAGACGGGCAGGCGGCGGGATTCTAAGCCGCAGGGTATCTGCCCTCAGTAGGATTGGCATGGCCCGGTATCGGGCCATGCCATTTTATTTTGAACGCTCAGCCCTGAGCGCGTTTCGCATCAACCGACCATGGCCCCGGACCGGCAGCCGCAAGGTAGAGGAAGCCGAAGCTGTAAAGCGCGGCCAGTTCACCGCCATTCAGCATCGGGAAAAACCCCTGCGGCATATGTGCGATGAAATAGGCCGCAGCCATCAGACCGCTGAGGATAAAGGCCGACAGTCGCGAGAACAGGCCGATCACCAGCAAGACGCCGAAGATCAGTTCAATTACGCCCGCGATGCCACCTAAGGAGGCGATCGACACGCCGCTCATCTGGCTGGTCGGGAAGCCGAGAATTTTGCTCGTGCCATGTTGCAGGATCAACAGGCCCGACATGATGCGAAAAAGCGATAGTATCTGCGGCCGGTATGGGGAGAGGAAGGTCATGATTTTCCCTTTCAGGACTATGGGTTGTGCTCACCGGGCCAGTATCAATCCCAGTCCGCGCGACCCGTCCAGCCTCAAGCGCCGGGGAGGGGGATATGTCACGTACCTGTGATTTAGGCGCGCCCGAAACCGCGGGCGACAGATGCTAATTTCAAGCAGAGGCAAATAATCGAAAAAAAATCGCCACAAAGGATCAATTGCCCTTGCGCACCCCGGACTGCCCGCGTTAAAGAGCCGCTGTCCGAAGGCGTTGCCCGAAAGACAGACATAGGCATTCCGGCGTAGCTCAGCGGTAGAGCAGTTGACTGTTAATCAATTGGTCGTAGGTTCGATCCCTACCGCCGGAGCCAAATCTTCTACTTATTAAAGATTTTCGAGCTAAGCCCCCTTCCGGGGGCTTTCGTCGTTTGGGCTTGGGGCGACATTTGGGGCGACCCGAATTTACTTGCGATCGACCTTTTGCAGTGCTCCCGCGCGTCGGTCATTCCAACAACGCCCTGCGTGGGGTCGCCCGACCGCAAGCTGTCCCCCAGATTTCTGTAAGGTAAAAAAAAGTGGGGTGCCGGTCAGCCCAGCGATCAGATCGACCAAGCGGTGTGAGGTTCGCTTGGTTCAGAAAACGCCGATAGCGCCAATGCCATCGAACCAGCAGGCAATGCCGCACGCCTCAAGAGTTCATAAGCGATGTGGCCCGCCCGATCTGGGCGAGCCTCTTGATTAGAAGCCTTCGGGCAAAAGGTCCGCTGGGATGTTCTGATAGCACACTGGGCGCAGGAAACGCCGGATCGACAGGGTGCCGACCGAGGTTGCTCCGAAGTTGGTCGAGGCTGGGTAGGGCCCGCCGTGAACCATGCTGTCGGCCACTTCGACGCCGGTGGGGAAGCCGTTGACCAGTAGGCGCCCGGCTTTGCGTTCGATGATTGGCATCAGACGCCGTGCAGTTTCAGTGTCCGCGTCGTCCATTTGCAACGTGATCGTAAGCTGGCCTTCCAGCCCCTTGGCGAGGCTCTCCATCTCTTCGATTGACCCGGTCCGAACGACGAGGCCAAGCGGGCCAAAGACCTCTTCCCCAAGCTCGTGATCCTGCAAATAGGCCGCGCTATCGGTCTCATACAGGTTGGGCAGGGCGTTGCGGCCTTCGCTTTCGGTGGACAGGCGCGGCTGCACGGCATTGCGCCGATCAAACTGGGCCTTGCCGTCGCGGTACGCCTGCGCGATCCCGTCAGTCAGCATCACCTGCGCAGGTGCGTCTTGCAGGGCTGCGGTCGCGGCTTCGACAAAACTGTCGCCTTCCGCGCCTTTCGGCACAACTGCGATGCCGGGGTTGGTGCAAAATTGGCCCGCGCCCATTGTCAGCGACCCGGCCCAGCCTTCGCCAAGGGCTTGGCCGCGCGCTTTACACGCCTCGGGCAGCACGAACATCGGATTGACCGAGCCGAGTTCGCCGAAAAACGGGATTGGCTCGGGCCGGGCGGCGCAAAGGTCGAACAATGCGCGGCCCCCGCCAAGCGAGCCGGTAAAGCCCACGGCTTTGATAAGCGGATGCTGCACCAGCGCCTGACCGACCGTGCGATTGCCGCCTTGGATCAGGGAAAAGACACCTTTTGGCATGTCGCATTTTTCAATCGCGGCATGCACGGCCTCGGCCACGATCTCGCCCGTGCCGGGGTGGGCGGAGTGCCCTTTTACGACAACCGGACATCCTGCAGCCAGCGCCGCGGCGGTGTCGCCCCCGGCGGTGGAAAAGGCCAGCGGGAAGTTCGACGCGCCGAAGACGGCAACAGGGCCAATCGGGCGCTGGACCATGCGCAGCTCCGGGCGGGGCAGGGGCTGCCGGTCGGGCAGGGCTGGATCAATCCGCGTATCAAGGTAGTCGCCCTTGAGAATATGATCGGCGAAAAGCCTCAGCTGCCCTGTGGTGCGCCCGCGTTCACCGTTCAGCCGCGTTTCGGGCAGGCCGGTTTCGCGCGTGCCGATATCGGTGATCGCCTCGGCGCGGGCTTCGATTTCGTCGGCGATGGTGTTGAGGAATGCGGCCCGCGCCTCGCGGGTGCTATAGCCGTAGGACCAGAAGGCGGCCTCTGCCGCTTCGCAGGCCTGATCGACGAGCGCCGTTGTCCCGACGCTAAAATCATGCGCCGGACCGCTGGCGGGTTCGGAAGCAAAGGTCTGCTCAGCGCCGACCCATGTGCCGGCAATCAAATGTTTACCATGCGGGGTAAAGCTCATGCTGCTGTCTCCTTTTGAGAATTTCTGACCATTTTGCAGGCAATCTCGAAAGCGGCGCGGCTGGCACCGAGGTCGGCTGTGCCTTGGCCTGCGATGTCAAATGCCGTGCCATGCGCTGGGGTGGTGACGGGCACCGGCAGCCCGCCTTGAACGGTCACGCCGCGGTCAAACCCCAGCAATTTAAGGGCGATCTGGCCTTGGTCGTGATACATCGTGACCACGGCGTCGATCTCGCCTTTCGTGACTTTGAGAAAGACGGTGTCTGAGGGCAGGGGGCCGGTGACAGCCATTTGACCGCCTGCCATGTGACGCACTGCCGGTTCGATCACGTCGATCTCCTCACGGCCAAAGTTGCCGCCGTCCCCGGCATGGGGGTTGAGCGCTGCAACGGCGATGCGGGGCCGCGCGTGACCGGCTTGCCGCAGGGTGCGGTCGATCAGGCGAGTGGCTTCTTGGATGCGGTCGGGGGTGATGGCATCAGCCACGTCCCGCAGGGCGATATGGCTGGTGACCCGGCTGGTCCACATATCGTCGAGCGTGTTGAGTTCGGAAATATAGTTGGTCACGCCGAGTTTTTCGGCGATGTAATGCAACTCATCGGAATGCCCGATCCCAGCCATATGCATCGAAGCCTTGTTGAACGGGGCGAAGACAATCGCGTCGATCACCCCCTCCTGCACAAAGGCGAGCGCTTGGTCGAGGACTCGTAGCGTGGACCGGCCCGAGGCTTCGGTGCTTTGGCCAATGACGACATCCTCGGCCCCGATGGTTTCCATCTCATGCAGGGCGATTGGCGCATGCGCCGTCCAATCCTGTGCCGCCGCATCCACCGCCGTCAGTGTGTGGTCGCACCCAGCTTGGCGCTGCCCCATCTCAAAGACATGACGGTCGCCGATCAGCAGGATCTGCGCCTGATCGCAGCAGTCATCGGCCAGCAGCCGGGCGACAAGTTCCGGCCCGATGCCGCTGGGGTCACCGGGGATAACACCAATTCTTGGGGTCATGTTCACTCCGTTTCTGTATTGTGGTCCTTGGCTTTGCCGTCTTCTTGCAAAGCGTTTTTGGTATTGGTGACGGCCGAGGCGAGGTGATGGCGCAGCGCCTCGGATGTGGCTTTGGGGTCGCGCCGCGACAGGGCGTCGACGATGGCGCGGTGCTCGGCCAAGGTTTGGCCACGGCCCGAGCGCCGTTGCGAAGATTGAAACCGCGCCCGCCACAGCCGCGCATTGAACTTGAGATGCGTATCGATCAGCGGGGCGTTGCGGCTTGCCTGCACAATGGCTTCGTGCATCTGCATATCGAGGCGAAAGGATTCCAGCGGGGAAAGGGTACTGTCTCCGGCCTCAATCTGGCGCTGATACTCGGCCACTTGAGCGATCTCGGCATCTGTGATGCAGGCGCAGGCCAACTCCCCGGCCAAGGCTTCGAGTGCCCCCATGACGATCAGGTTCTGTTCGATCTCATCCAGCCGGGGGTTGGCCACTTGGGGGCGGCGGGTGACCGAATATT
Source organism: Sulfitobacter sp. NFXS29 (assembly GCF_040148765.1). Lineage (NCBI taxonomy): Bacteria > Pseudomonadati > Pseudomonadota > Alphaproteobacteria > Rhodobacterales > Roseobacteraceae > Sulfitobacter > Sulfitobacter sp. NFXS29. The sequence continues at coordinate 117,517 of NZ_JAGDED010000002.1, read as the reverse complement.
CGATCAACCCGTCCTGTTCGAGAATGGTCAGCGCACGGGTCAGGGGGGTGCGGCTGATGCCCAAGGCAGCGGCCAGATCACGCTCTGAGATATGCGCCCCGGCGGGCAGTTTCTCTAGCAAGATCAACTCGCGCAGCTTGTCGGCGGCGACCTCTACCAATGTGGCGCGGGGCCGCGCGAGGGCAAGCTCGCCCGTGTCGAGGTCCGTGATGTCGGTCTTCTTGCTCATGTCATTTTCCCCAGCTCAGCACCACCGGCTCAAGCGGCCGGATCAAGCGGAGTAGGGACTCTCGTGTCTGAGGATGCAATGGGGCAATCGGGTGACGACAGAATTCTGACCGGATCACGCCGCCTTCGACCATCGCCGCTTTGGCCGAGCGGAAGCCGCATTGACGGTTTTCATGGTTCACTGCGGGCAAGACGCGGGCATAGGCATCGGTCGCGGCCCGAAGGTCGCCAGCAGCGAAATGGTCGATCACCGGCTTGATCTGGTCGGGGATCATGGCGCTGGTCATGGCGCCAGTGGCCCCGGCTTCGAGATCGGCGAGCAGCGTGATCGCCTCTTCGCCGTCAAAGGGGCCTTCGATGGCGTCGCCACCTGCCGCGATCAAGTCACGCAGCTTAGTTGCGGCCTGCGGGCATTCGATCTTGAACAGACGCACCTCTTCGATCTCGCGCGCCATGCGCACCAGCAGGGGCACTGGTAGGTCCACCCCCGAAAGCGGCGCATCTTGCACCATGATCGGGATGCCGACTTCGCCCACTTGGGCAAACTGCTCAAAGCTTTGCTCTGCGGAGCCTTTCAGCAGCGCCCCATGGTAAGGGGGCATCATCATGACCATCGCGGCACCGTGGTCTTTGGCGTGCTGCGCGCGGGCCACGGCGATTTGGGTGGCGTAGTGGCTGATGGTGACGATGACGGGCAGCCGCCCCGCCATATGTTTGAGCGAGACCTCGGTCAAAAGGCGGCGTTCCTCATCGGTGATCAGGAACTGTTCAGAGAAATTGGCGAGGATGCAGATGCCATCGCTGCCCTGATCGACCATACAGTCGATCACACGTTTCATGCCCTCGTAGTCGACCGTGCCGTCATCGTTGAACGGGGTAGGGGCGACGGGCCAGATGCCGGAGTATTTGGTCATTCTGTGATCTCGAAATTGGAAAGATGTTTGTCGGAAATGGTGATGCCAAGGCCGGGTTTATCGTCGTCAAGCTGCAAGAAACCGTCCTGCGCTTCCGGGTCGCCTTCGAAGATGTAGTAGAACAGCTCATTGCCGACCTCGACATCGAAGACCGGGAAGTATTCGGACATCGGACAGTTAATATTGGCCATGGTCAGGTGATAGTTATGCATCTGCCCGGCATGTGGGATGACCGGGATCTGCGCCGCCTCGGCGATGGCGTTGATCTTTTGCGCCGCCGTGATGCCGCCAACGCGGTTGGTGTCATATTGCAGCACGCTGACCGCGCGGCGGTTGATCAGTTCGGCGCAACCGATCACGCTGTATTCATGTTCGCCGCCCGAGATTGGGACAATCCCCATGGCGTTCAACTCGGCATAGCCTGCCACATCGTCGGCGATCACCGGCTCTTCGAGCCAGCGCGGCTCGTATTTCGCCAGTTTGGGCAGCATCCGCTTGGCGTAGTCGAGGTTCCAACCCATGTAGCATTCGAGCATCAGGTCTTTGTCGTAGCCGATCACCTCGCGCAGCGCTTCGACCCGTTTGAGGTTCTCGCGCATGCCTGCCATGCCGTCCTTCGGGCCAAAGCCAAACCGCGTTTTAAAGCCAGTGTAGCCGTGCTGCATCGCCTCTTCCGCTTCGGCCTGCATGCTTTCGACAGACCCTGCGTAAAGCTTGGAATAGTAGACCGGGATTTTCTCTTTGGTGCGCCCGCCCAAGAGTTTGAACACTGGTTTACCGACCAGTTTGCCCATCAGATCCCAGATCGCGATGTCGACGGCCGAGATCGCGGTCATCCCGACCCCCTTGCGGCCCCAAGCGTGGCTGCGGCGGTACATCTTCTCCCACAGATAGGCGTAGTCGAAGGGGTCTTCGCCAACGACCAGCGGGGCGAACCATTCGTCGATCGCCTGTTTCACCAGCGTCGGGGCCAAGGCCGCATTGCCGATGCCGATCGTACCGTCTTCTGTCTCGATCTCGCAGGTCAGCCATTGGTGAAAACGAAAACTCGCCATGGCATCGCCCTTAATCCAAAGGGCATCTGACGCATTGGTGCAGAAATTCCCCGAGGGGGGCACGGTCGGCCCTTTCCAGTTCCAGACACGGGTGCGGACGGATTTGATCTTAGTCATCAGGGCCTCTCATTTTTCGCTGTTTCTCGTTCTGCCGGACACTTCCGAAGACGAATCATGTTGACATCACTCTTAGCATCATATTGGAGTTTTGGAATGCCAAAATGCTAAAGCGCCAAATTACGGAGGGGAAGGAATGAAAAATGAACGACTGCACAAGCTGCCGCGCGTTCGTGGCTCATTTCCCGATAGGCAAAGGTGCAATGGATGCGGCAGAACTTTCTTAACCAACGGAGGAGATACGATGAAAACCCTTACAAAGAGCCTGAGCGCCAGTCTGGCCGCGGCGACCTTTGCGCTTGTGACACCCGTGGCCGCGGACACCTATGTGGTGGCCGTGGGTGCGGCGTCGAACAGTCTGCAGGGCAAAAGCGCCGCACGCTTTGCCGAACAGCTGCAAGAGCAACTGGGCGACGCCCACACGGTGGAATTCTATGCCGATGCGCAGCTCGGCAACGAAAAGGAACTGATGCAAAAGCTGCGTCTGGGCACCGTGGATTTCACGCTGATCTCTTCCATCATGACCAACGTTGCGCCCGAATTTGCGCTATTTGACATGCCGTTCTTGGTACAGGATCGCGCGCACCTAAAAGCAATCGACGCCGAGATCGTGCAGCCCGACTTGGCCCCATTGGCGCGCAAAGCGGGGCTTGAAGTGCTCTCCACTTGGGAAAACGGTTTCCGCCAGATCACCAACAACGCTCGCCCGATCAACACCCCCAGCGATTTGGACGGGCTCAAGATCCGCACGCCGTCTTCTGAATGGCGGGTTTCGATGTTCAAAGAATGGGGCGCAAACCCAACGCCGATGTCTTTCTCTGAAGTGTTCGTGGCCCTTCAGACAGGCACAATGGACGGGCAGGAAAACCCGCTGACCAATATCGTCGGCGCGAATTTCCAAGAGGTGCAGGGCTACCTCAGCCTGACTGGCCACGTCTATTCACCTACCTATCTGACCACCGGGGCCGAAACTTGGTCGGAACTTCCCGATGAGGTCAAAACCGCCGCGACCGAAGTTGCCGCATCCGTTCAGGACTGGTCGCTGGACCAAGGCGAAACCGCCGACGGTGAACTGGTCGAGAAGGTCCGCGCAGCGGGGGTAGAGGTCAATGAGGCCGACAAGGCCGCCTTTATCGAAGCCTCCGCGCCGATCTACGCTGCCTTCTCCAGCCAAGTGCCGGGGGGCGACGCGCTCGTCTCGCGCGCGCAAGAACTGGCCAAGTAAACGCAGCTTCGCCCCGGTTGGCATGGGCTGGCCGGGGCCACTCAGAACAGGAGACAGGCATGGTCGCTAAGATCGAGCGTTTACTTCTTTGGGCAATCGAAACGGTTTGCCTCGCGCTGTTGGTGACACTGGCGGGAGCGGTCGTTTATTCCACCACCATGCGTTACCTCGGTGCATCCCCCGCATGGTACGATGAGATCGCCAGCGTCCTGCTGGCTTGGCTCACCTATTTCGGCGCTGCCTATGCGGTGTTCATGCGCCAACACATGGGATTTTCGGGCATTGTCATCGCCTTGCCGAAATCTGCGGCCATCGTGCTGACATTATTTTCCGAGCTGCTCGTCATCATCTATTTCTCCGTCACAGCCTATTACGGCAATGCCGTGTTGGCGGTGGCGAAGTGGGATTCCCTGCTTTCCTTGCGCTGGATGACTTTGGACATCGTGCAATCGGTGATCCCGATCGCATCTGTCCTGATGATCATCGGCACCCTGTTGACCCTGCCGCGCGCCCTGCGCTTGGCCGCGCAAGGGATTGATCCCGAACATGCAGAAATCGACAAAGCCATCGCCGAGGCCGAGGCCGAAACCGCCACGCTCGACCTAAAGGACACCGCCAAATGATCCTCCTTTACACCACCATTGCCCTGATCACTCTGATCTTGATCAACGTGCCCATCGCCGTCGCGATCGGGGTGACCTCTATGGCGGGCTTTCTGCTGACTTCCGGGCCAGACGCCTTCTATGACATGGTGATCAAGCTCTATTCCGGCTCGACCTCTTTTCCGCTGATTGCGATTCCGTTGTTCATTCTGGCGGGCAATCTGATGAACACCTCCGGCATCTCGCTGCGGCTGATCAATTTTGTCACCGCGCTGATCGGCTTTATCCGCGGCGGGCTTGGTATGGTAAACATCGGCGTCTCGATGGTCTTTGCCGAGATCTCTGGCTCGGCTGTGGCCGATGTGGCCGCAACCGGCACCGTCCTGATCCCCGAGATGAAGCGGCGCGGCTATTCACGGACATTGGCGGCGGCGATCACATCCTCTTCGGCATCGCTTGCCATCATCATCCCGCCCTCGATCCCGATGATCCTCTACGGGGCCATTGCCGAAACCTCGGTGATCAAGCTTTTTGTCGCGGGGGTCGTGCCCGGCCTTTTGGGGGCCTTTCTGTTGATGACGGTGACCTATGTGCTGGCCGTCCGCTATGACCTGCCGCGTGCCGAGAGCTTTGATCTGGGCCATGTGGGCCGGACCTTCAAAGAGGCGTTCTGGGCCTTGACCATGCCGGTCATCATCCTTGGCGGTATCTTTTCTGGTTTGGTCACCGCCACCGAAGGCGCGGGGCTTGCGGTTATGGCGGCCTTGGTAATCGGGCTGTTCATCTACCGTGATCTGGATGTCTCGCGGCTCCGCAAGACCATGCTCGAAGGCGTCAGCCAGACCGGCGTGGTGATGCTGCTGGTGTCCACCTCCGCCGCCTTGGGGTTGTTCCTGACCCAAGCGCAGGTGCCGCAAACTTTGGCGGCCCAGATCACCGATGTCACCACGAACCCGCTGATCGTTCTGGCACTGTTGAACCTGCTCTTGCTGGTCTTGGGGATGTTCCTGCATGGGGCCGCCGCGATCATCTTGGTCGTGCCTGTGGTGATGCCCCTGGTCAATGCGGTGGGGATTGATCCGATCCACTTCGGCATCATGGTAACGCTGAACCTTGCGATCGGTCAGCAGACCCCGCCTGTGGCATCGGTGCTTATCACCTCCTGCTCCATCGCCCGCGCGGGCATCTGGGAAACGTCTCGCACCAACTTGCCGTTCATCGCCGTGTTAGCGTTTGTCCTGCTTTTGGTGACCTATGTGCCCGAGGTCTCCCTCGCGCTGACGCACTACCTTGATTGAGCAAGATTAATGCATTCTCGGGTGGGTCATCCTGCCCGAGACTGCATGCGTTTTGCTGAGACTACGACGGTTTCGCCTCCCGGCGCGGCCCTTATCCCCGCGGTGATTGCCCGCGTATGGAAAAGGGTTTTGCCCAGTTGCAGCACTTGGCTTCGACCCTCATTAAGGCTGCTTTGCAATCCGACCGCTGTGGCGCTTGTGTGAGCAACGCCCCCGTAGCTTTGGGCCCACGGCGCCCTTTGGCCCGCAGCAACCCTGCCAAAACAAACAGCATTGTCCGCCTCTGTCACAAATGTTTTGCATTGTCAGGCCACAAGGGGCCGCAATGCGACGAAGTATAAATTGACCAAATGGTCTAACGCGCGCATTCTGCCGACAATTAGTACACTAGAAAGAGGATTTCCCATGACACGAACCATTCTGCTGGCCGGCACCATGCTGGCGGGTCTCGCCTCCGTGGCTCAAGCCGACACGCTGCGTCTTTTGACATGGGGCGGCTACGCACCTGAGGACGTGGTCGCGAAATTCGAAGAAGAGACCGGCCATACCGTCGAAGTCACGAAATCCAACAACGAAGAAATGATCGCCAAGCTGCGCGCGACGGGCGGCGGTGGTTTTGACCTCGCTCAGCCGTCGCAAGACCGCATCATGGGCCCGCAGATGGAATTCGGCATCTACAAACCGATTGATGTCTCCAAGCTGAACAAAGAGTTGTTCATCACCTCCATGCTCGACTCGACCATGGCGAACACCACCGTAAACGGCGACGTCTACGGCGTGCCGCATGTCTGGGGCACCTCTGGTCTGGTGATAAACACCGCCGAAGCGGGCGAGACGGTCAAGGATTACACCGACCTCTGCGCGCCGGAAGTGGCGGGTAAGGTCTCCTACCGCCTGAAGCGTCCGACGCTCATCGGTTTCGCCTTCGCCATGGGCGAAGACCCCTTTGCCGCCTATGGCGACGAAGCCAAATACGCCGAGATCATGGGCAAGGTCGAAGCCAAGCTGATCGAATGCAAAGAGAACGTCAAAACCTACTGGGGCGGCGGTGATGAGCTGATGAACCTGCTGCGCTCGGGCGAGGTGACCGCGTCGATGGCATGGGACACCGGCGGTTGGAAGCTGAACGACGACAACGCTGATCTGACCTTCGTGGCCCCGACCTCGGGTGCGTTGGGCTGGATCGACACCTTCGTACTGCCCGCAAAAGGCCAGGCCGACGATGTGGCCTATGAATGGATCAACTTTGTCATGCAGCCCGAAGTCGCAGCGATGATCACCGCAGCGGCGGGCAACTTCACTGCCTCTGCTGGCGCGGATGAGTTTGCCGAAGACAGCCTGAAAGCCAAGTATCAGGCCAGCTTCCCACAAGAAGCAATCGACAACATCAAATGGTATCCGCCGGTGCCTGCCGGTCTGGAAACGATCGAAGGCGAAGTGCTGGATCGCGTCCAAGCTGCCAACTGATAACTGACCATCGGGCGGCACCCTCATCTCGGGGGTGTCGCTCCTTTACACGGAATTCACATGACCCCAGATCTGGAATGCGTCGACCTCGTTAAGCGGTTCGGCGATACCACCGCTGTTAACAACGTCTCCTTCACGGTGCCGCCGGGCAGTTTCTTCTCCATCCTCGGGCCTTCGGGCTGCGGCAAGACGACGATCATGCGGATGATCGCGGGGTTTCTTGACCCGACCTCGGGCGACATTCGGATCAAGGGCGGATCGGTGCTTGATACGCCGCCGAACAAGCGGCCCGTGAACATGGTGTTCCAGCATCTGGCGCTTTTCCCGATGATGACGATTGCCGAGAATATCGGCTATGGCCTGCGCCGCCGTGGCATGGCCAAGGGAGAGATCGCGCGCAAAGTGGATGAGGCGCTCGACCGGATCGGCCTGCCGGGGATCGGCGCCCGCAAGGTGGATGAGCTTTCGGGAGGGCAGAAACAGCGGGTCGCCATCGCGCGCTGCATGGTGTTGGAGCCTGACGTGCTGCTGCTGGACGAGCCGCTGGGCGCGCTGGATCTGAAACTGCGCGAACATATGAAGGTTGAGCTTAAATCGCTGCAAGCCGCCTTTGATACGACATTCGTCTATATTACCCACGACCAGTCCGAAGCGCTGGTGATGTCCGACCAAATCGCTGTCATGAGCAACGGCCAGTTTGAGCAGGTCGGCAAAGGGCAAGACCTCTACTACCGCCCCGAGACGCCATTCGTGGCAGGCTTCATCGGGGAATCAAACCGCTGGAAAGGCCGGATCGAGCGGGTTGAGGGCGACGCGCTGCAACTGCGCACCGACAGCGGGCTCGCGATGCGGGCGACGGGCGCGGGCCTTGTCCAAGGCGCACGGGCCGAGATTTTCGTACGACCTGAATCCATTCGCCTTGCCGCCAGCGCCGATGCGCTCTCGGGCTTCGACAATCAACTGACGGGCACTGTCACGAGCCTGCTGTTTAACGGCGCGGCCTCGCGTGTGTTGGTGCAGGACGATGTTGGCGAGACGCTCGAAGTCACGCTGCCGCAATCGGGAGAATTCTCAAGCCTGCAACGCGGTGACGCGGTGCATATCGGCTGGGGCGCGGGGCAGGCGACCTGCTTTGGGGCCGCCTGATGCGCAGCCAATCCCGCATTACATTCTACCTGCTGCTGACGCCTTTGGTGCTCTGGCTGGGTCTGCTCATCATCATCCCGCATATCGACATGCTGCTGATTTCGTTGCGCGAACGGATCAGCTTTGGCGTCTATGAAACCAGCTTAGCGCAATACGAAAAGGCGCTGACCGAACCGCTCTACCTACGCACCTTCTGGCGCACGGCGGTGATGTCGGTTCTGGCAACCGCGCTGACGCTGCTGATCGCCTTTCCGGTATCCTATTACATCGCCAAGATGGCCAAGGGGCGCTTGCAACAGGTGTTGTTCCTGCTCTGCTTGATTCCGTTCTATGTCTCTGAGCTGGTGCGTACTTTTGGCTGGATGATCCTGCTGCGCGAGACGGGTCTCGTCTCGAGCCTGCTGCAATGGGCGGGGCTGGCGGATCGACCGGTTGAGATGCTCTATACCGATGCCACGATGATGGTGGGGCTGGTCTATACCTCTATGCTTTTCATGGTGGTGCCGCTTGTCACCACACTGGAAAGCCTCGACGACAGTGTGATTGAGGCGGGCTATGATCTGGGCGGCAGCGGTCTGTCTGTCTTGCGAGAGATCATCATCCCCCACGCCATGCCCGGCATCGTCTCGGGCTGTATCGTGGTCTTTATGCTGAGCTTGGGAAACTACCTGACGCCGACAATGCTTGGTGGCAAGGACAGCCTGTGGTTCACCGAAATGATCTATAACCAGTTCATCGTGCGCTCCAATTGGGAGCTTGGCGCCGCTTTTGGCTTTATGCTGTTGGTGCTGTCTTCGGTGATCGTCTGGGGGATGCTCTGGCTGACAGGCCGGACCCTCAAGGAAACGATGGGGTGATCCAATGATCCCGACAATCCCGCAATCGCGCAGCTTTCGCATCCTCTATGGCGGCTATGTGGCGCTGTTCTTTCTCTATTTGGCCCTCCCACTCACCGTGGTCGCAGTCTTTGCCTTCAACGACAGCCAGTTCCCCTCCCTCCCGTGGGAGGGGTTCACATGGAACTGGTTCTTTGGCGAGGAACGCCCGCAGATCGGCGTCTTTCATGAACGCGGCATTCTGCGGTCGGTCGGCACATCGGCATTCGTGGCGCTTTGCGTGGCGACCATGTCGGTCTGCGTTGGCACGACGAACGCCTTTTTGTTCAACCGCTATGAGTTTCGCGGCAAAGGGTTTCTCTATGTGCTGATGCTGCTGCCGCTGGTGATCCCTGGCATCGTGCTGGGCATCTCGGTTCTGGTGTTCTCATCCACGCTGGCCAATGGCGTCTGGGACGTGGCGCAGATTGACATTCAGGCGCTGCGCCCCGGTCTGCTTTTGGTGATCTTAGGGCAGTTCAGCTTTATCACTACCATCGCCACACTCGTCATCTCGGCCCGCTTGCAGAAGTTTGACCGCACCCTGGAAGAGGCGGCGCTGAACCTTGGTGCTGATCGGCTGACCGCCGTTCGCACGATCACGCTGCCGTTCCTTGCACCTGCGATGATTGGCGCGGTCGTGGTGGCGTTTCTCATGAGCTTTGAGAACTTCAACACCACGCTGATGCTGGTGGGCTCTGACGCGCCGCTGACGATTGCGATGTTCGACCGGTTGAAAGAAGGCTCAACCCCGCTGCTGAACGCCGTGTCACTGCTGTTGATGCTGGGCTCATCGCTTTTGGCGCTGATGGTGATCCTGTTTCAAAAACGAAGCTAAGACCTCGGCAGGCCCGCGCTGGGCCTGCTGCGTTTGGTTAAAGCGCCCCGCGCACCGCTAGACTAAACCTCTCTAACATATCCGCATCCTCGGCGAGGGTGCGCCGCAGCGACCGAGGCAGTTCAAGCTGCACCCCCTCGCCAGAGCGGGTGCGGTTGCAGATGTTCGTCTCATGCACGCCGGGCAGGGTAGTGTTGGGCGCCGCGTCAAAGCCCGCGTCGCGCAGGGCCGCGCCGATGGCATCGCGTAGCGCCTCGGCACGCCCACCAAGCCAGACCGTTTCGGTGCCATCATCCTTGCGCCCATGGATCGCCACGGCCAGCGTCGCCTCCGCCACAAGCTGCAACGCCTGCGGCTCGTCGAAGCGGTGCGAGGTGATGTGGAAATCCCCATGCGCCCCGGCATTCAACGCCTCGAACAGATAGTAGGAATAGTCGCTTCCCGCGATGGCCTCGGCGATCAGGCTGGTCTTAGGCTCAATCGTGCCGCCGTGGGGCGCCAGAATGACCACCGCGCTGCCCCGATCCTCGGCGCGGATGCGGTAGTCGAGATCCGCTGTCATCTCGGCAGAGAGGTCGGCGAAATTGTCGAAACGATCTGTCATGGACTGGCTCCTATCAGTTGGGGGCGGCGCTTAGACGTCGAGCTTGCGCACCGTCTTGCTGATCCGCCCGTCTTTCCGCTCCAGAAGGACAATCTCACCGAATTCGATTTTCAGCCACTCGTCCCCGTCTTCGGTCAGCGGCTCTGACGCGAGTATGGCCGAGGTGGCCTCCCCCTCGGGGCAGGGGTCGATGTCATAAGAATTCGCATGGTCCTCAAAATTCGCGCCGGTAAGGAGGTAGATCGGCTCAAGCAGCATCGAAAGGGGCAGGTCCTCCTCCCGCAGCTTTTTCCAATCGCCCGTCACATCGGTTTCGCCTTCATGGCCGCAGCCGAAGTTCACGCCGATGATCCGATCCGAACTGACAAGCGCGATCTTGAGTTTGGTCAGCGCCGCAAGATCGAGGTCGCGCGCAGCTTTGCAAATCACCTTCAGCAGTTTTTCAAACCCGCGCTGCACATCGTCATCGCTGTCGCCTTCCAGCAATGACAGCAGCAGCACATAGAGAAATTCCGTATCCGTCGTGCCGCGCATCTGGGTGAGGTATTGATCTTTGCAATGGGGCAAGAGCTCACGTTGCAACTGCCGCCAATGGGGCAGGGCACCGTTCTGCGCGATGATCCACGGGGTATGGTCAAAGGAAAACGGGTGGCAGTTTTCATCGGCCTGCACGACGCTGGCGTCATAAGAGGCCGCGCGGATATGCGACAGCATCGTATGGGCCTGTAGGCTGGGGATCAGGGTCTTGGCATTGTCGTCGTGAAAGGCCGCTTTGGGCCGGTGATAAAGCAGCGGCGCGTCGGGTTTCAGCAGATGCGCGCTCCAGGCGGCAAAGCCCCAACCGGCCAGTTGCAGGCTGGGGTGAAGTTCCGGATCAAGGCTCTGATTCAGCAGGCTGTTCTCAGGCGCAAGGAGCAGCGACTCGATTGGCAGTTCAGGTCCGATATAGGCGAGGAAGCGGCACATGGTTTTCCTTACTCTTGAGATATTTCAGCGGTTTCACGAAGGGTGTGAAGGGCTGAGATAGAGCGGTGCACGCGGAAATCGACAGGTGGCCGAACAGGGGGGGGGCGACAGGGGGCTTGTAGGGGGCGAATGCCGCGCCCGGTCTACGAAGGGCGCCGCTAACTGGGCCGGGGCGCGGTGGATTGCCCGAAGGGCGTCGCGGGCGGCACCAAATGCGCGCCACCCGTAGTCTGACCTATAGATCAGATGTCAGAGATATAGTCCGCCGAGACATAGCCCTGCACCTCTGGCGCATCGGCCAAGGACACCCGGCACCAAAGCTGGCCAATCTCGGTCACGCAATCGCGACGGTTCAAGATGGTGCCATCGGGCAGCCCCATGATGACCCCGAAATCAAGCCCGGGCCCAGACCGCAGCTTCAAAAGCTCATCCGGTCCGGTGCGGTGAACCATCACCTGATCGGCGGCGATGCCCGCACAACCTGCGGCGAAAATAAGGGTGGAAACGGCTGCAAATGTGATCCTGCGCATGATCTGCCTCTCTTTTGTTTTCTCATGTCATAGATCGAAAACGGGGCTGATCCTAGCCGCCTTATCCCGTGGGCTCTTTGCACTGCTCCAAGGCGCGTTTCAAAGAATGCTCGTCATAGGGTTTCATCAAGCTGACATAGCGCGAGGGCTCGGTCTCGCCTTCGGCATATTCTCGCGGATCGGCCCCAGAGGCGATGATAACCGCGATCTCGGGGCGCAGTTGCGTGACGTGCTGCACCAGATCCATGCCAGAGCCGTCGGGCAGGCCGAGATCGGTGAACATGATGTCGAACCGCTCGGCCTCTAGGCTACGTTCGGCGGCGGCGACGCTGTCGGCTTCGGTCACGGCGTAGCCCAGATCGGCAAGCATATCCGCGGTCGCCATGCTGATCAGCGCATCGTCTTCGACCAGCAAAATTTTAGGTGCGTCATCGGGGGCGCTGTGCGCGTCTTCCTGCGCCCCGTGGGCGGCATAGCTGCCGGATTGGCGAGAGAGAATCTCATGAATTTTCAGGGCCAGCCGCTCGCGGTTGTAGGGCTTGCTCAGCAGATCGACCCCTTCGTCCAGCCGCCCGGCGTGGACAATCGCGTTCTGGGTATAGCCCGAAGTAAAGAGCACGCCGACATTCGGCAGATGCGCCTTGGTCTCGCGGGCAAGCTCGGGGCTGCGGATTTTGCCGGGCATGACCACATCGGTAAAGAGCAGATTGATCTGCACACCGCTTTTGACAATCGCCAGCGCGCTATCGGCGTTCTCGGCAGTCAGCACGCCATAGCCAAGATCGCGCAGCTGATCGACGGCGGTCTCGCGCACGGCGGCGTCGTCTTCGACCACGAGGATCACCTCACCGCTGCCCGTGGGCGTTTCGGTGGTGGCAGGCAACGGGGCGCTTTCTTCCTGGCGCTGCGTGCGCGGCAGATAGACCCGCACGGTCGTGCCTTGGTTCTCTTCGCTGTAGAGTTTGATATGCCCGCCGGACTGTTTGATGAAGCCGTAAACCATGCTGAGGCCAAGCCCCGTGCCTTCGCCCGTCTCTTTGGTGGTGAAGAAAGGATCAAAGACCTTTTCCATAATCTCGGGCGGGATGCCTGCGCCGGTATCGGTGATCGCCAGCATGACATATTGACCGGGGGCCACATTCGGGTGGCTTTGGGCATAGGCATCGTCAAGTGCGGCGTTGCCCACTTCGATTGTCAGCTTGCCATGGTGGGCCATCGCGTCGCGCGCATTGATCGCAAGGTTCAGGATCACGTTTTCCAACTGCGCCGGATCGACAAGACAGTTCCACAGCCCGCCCGAGATCACCGTCTCGACCTCGATCCCCTCGCCAAGGGTGCGGCGCAGCATGTCGTCCATGCCCCGCACCAATCGGCCAAGGTTCTGCGGCTTCGGCTCCAAGGGTTGCTGGCGACCAAAGGCGAGCAGCTGCGCGGTCAGCTTTGCGCCGCGCGACACACCCGCCATGGCGTTGTCGACAAACCGCCGCTTGGCGTCGCCCTCGGCCAGTTCCTTTGACAATAGCTGAAGGTTGCTGCCCACCACCTGAAGCAGGTTGTTGAAGTCATGCGCAATGCCGCCAGTGAGTTGGCCCACGGCTTCCATCTTTTGCGCCTGTACCAACTGCGCCTCAAGCCGGTCCCGTTCGGCCATGGCCTCTTCGACCTTGGTTTTCAGCGCGTTGTTGAACTCAATCTCGGCGTTGCGTGCGCGCAGTTCTTCGCGCAGGTCGCGGACCTCGATCACGGTGCCCACGGTCTTGCCCGTCTCATCCTTCATCGGCGAGGCGGTGAAGCCCACGGGGTAGAAACTGCCGTCCTTATGGACAAAGGTTTCCTCACCCTGCGTCTGGTGGTTTTCCGGAAAAGCGCGGTCGATGGCGCAGTCTTCGATCGGGAAATGCCGCCCGTCGGGGTGGGTGTGGTGGATCACGTCATGCAGCGGTCTGCCGACGGTTTCCTCGAACTTGTATCCGGTCAACTCTTCGGCTGCGCGGTTCATGAAGACGCATTGCTGTTTGTCGTCCATCATGAAGATGGCCATCGTGGTGTTGCTCAGGATCGCGTCCAGCCGGGCCGAGACTTTGGTCAGCGCCGCGTTGGTCTCTTTCTGTTTGGTGATGTCCTGAATGGCCGCATAAAGGACCTTTTCGCCCTCGGTTGAGATCAGCTGCAAATGGGTCAGAACGCAATACCGCGAGCCGTCCTTGCGCTGGTGGACCGTCTCATATTCAAGCGTTGTCGTCTCGCCGTTGATCAGCGGCTCAACGAGGTCTAGAAACGCCTCGCGCGTCAGTTCGGGCTTGATGTCCCACGCCGCCATGCCGCGCAGCTCTTCCATCGAATAGCCAAGGTTCTCCCGCGCGCCGCGATTGGCGAGGGTGAAGGTAAAGTCTTCGACTGAAAACAGGTAAACTTCGCTTGCCGCGTCTTCTACGATCTGCCCAAGGCGATCGCTCGCCAATCTCAATGCTTCTTGCACTATTTTCCTCAAGCTTGTCGGTCGCTGGACCCGGCTAAATTCGACCTGCAAGTTGCAGGGTATATGTAACCTAGTCTTATGAAGCGGCAAGACGAGCGCAAAAAGCACATTCTTTCAAGGGGCGGGTTTTCGCGCAGAAAAACGCGGGCCAGCCCCCGCCAAGCTGGCGGATGCCGGAGAGGATGAGAGGCTACGCGACGCGATGGCCCATGGCATAGACCGACCGCAGGATCGGCGCGTCTTTCATCACCTCGAACAGGATCAGATCGGCCCGCGCGCCCAAGGCAATCTCGCCCCGATCGGTCAGGCCTACGTGATGCGCGGGCGTGCGGGTGACGGTCGCCAGCCCCCGCGCCATATCGCCCCATAGATTGCCCAGTTGCACGGCGCCCAACAGCAGGGCCGCGGGGACATAGTCAGACGACAGAATATCAAGCAGGTCCAGTTCCGCCAATTCCTTTGCCGCCACATTTCCCGAATGCGACCCGCCGCGCACGAGGTTCGGCGCGCCCATGATCGTTGCGATGTCTTGGGCGTGGCAGGCCGCTGCCGCCGCGCGGGTGGTGGGGAATTCAGCCAAGCGCACGCCGTGGGCGTGGCTGGTCGCGACCTGTTCTGCCGTGGTGTCATCATGGCTCGCCAGTGCGGCGCCGTAATGCGCGGCGGCTGCCACCGCTGCCGCCTCATGTTTCGCGCCCAGCCGTTCTTGCAGCCCATGCAGGAAGGTGAC
The DNA here is from genome assembly GCF_040148765.1 of Sulfitobacter sp. NFXS29. Taxonomy (NCBI): domain Bacteria; kingdom Pseudomonadati; phylum Pseudomonadota; class Alphaproteobacteria; order Rhodobacterales; family Roseobacteraceae; genus Sulfitobacter; species Sulfitobacter sp. NFXS29. Next base: position 102,443 of record NZ_JAGDED010000002.1, on the reverse strand, counting down.
GTAATCGCCAAAGTCCTCACGCGGGAGACCGTTTTTACCGCAGACGTAATCCTCGAACTTTTGCACATCGCGGAATTGCCGCTGGCCCGGCGTGTGGTCCATCAGGCTGACGATGCCGACTTTGTCGTCGGGGCCAAACTCGGCCAGTTCTTCCTCCAGCGTTTCCGAACAGATCTCGGCGCGCAGGTGGATATGGTGGCTGATCGCAAGCGCCCCGCTGTCGCGCATCATTAGAATTTCATCGGCCATGTCGCGGGCATATTTGCCATAGCGCTTGCGCCCCGCGTCCGACAGGATCGACCCGACCCGGATCGCGTCGAAAACCGTGGTGATCCCGGTGCCCGCCAACTCGCGGTCATGGGCGATGATCGCCGCGCGATGCGGCCAATCCACCTTGGGGCGCGGTTTCATATGGCGTTCAAGGTTGTCGGTGTGCAGTTCCACCAGACCGGGGGCGAGGTAGCGGCCTTCGCAATCGACCGCCCCCTGTGGCACGGCGGTGCCGTCGGCGATATCGGCGATCATCCCGTCGCGCAGCACCACGCTGCCGGGGATCACCGCATCGGGCAGGATGATTTTGGCATTGGCGAGAATGGTTTCTTTTGTCATGTGAACGTCACGCTTGTTGCGCATCCATGGATGCAGGGAGAAGATGAATGAAGTTCGACCGCTACGCGATCTATTACACGCCGCAGGGCAGTCTGGCCGAGGCTGGAGCCGCTTGGCTTGGCTGGGATGTGGCGCGCGGGCAGGCCGTGGCGCATCCGGAGATCGCCGGGCTGGACGTGGCCGCCCTGACCGAAACGCCGCGCAAATACGGGCTGCATGCGACGATCAAGCCGCCTTTCGTTTTGGCCGAGGGGGCTACGGCTGACGGCCTGCAATCCGCGTTCGAGACATTGTGCACGCAGCTTGCCCCCGTCACGCTGGATGGTCTCAGCCTGACCCCGCTGGGTCGCTTTCTGGCGCTGACGCCTGAGAGTGACACCGCCGCGCTCAACGCCATGGCCGCCGAGGTGGTGCGTGGCCTCGATACCTTCCGCGCGCCCCCGGCAGAGGCGGATTTGGCCCGCCGACGTCAAGCCAACCTGACCCCGGCGCAAGAGGCGAACCTGACGAAATGGGGCTATCCTTATGTGATGGAGGCGTTTCGCTTTCACATCACCCTGACCGGCAAACTGCCGAAAAGCGATCTGCCACAGGTCACCGCAGCGCTGGCCCCCTATATCGCGCCGCATCTGCCACAGCCCTTTGTGCTGAGCAGCCTGACGCTGGTGGGGCAGGCCGAAGACGGTATGTTCCACGAGGTTCACCGCGCCGCCCTCTCGGGATAAAGCGCCGCCAACGCCTGCGCCACGGTCTGCTTGAGCGGGCCGGAGTTATCAATCTCGATCGCCGCGATATGGTCCGGCAGGGCGCGGTCGGCCCGGGCCAGCCGTGCGGTGATTTCCGCTTCGGTTTCGCGCCCACGGCCCCGCAGCCGGTCCGCCAATACGTCTGGCGAAGCGGTCAGCGATAGGACTTCCAACCCCGCAAACCGCAGCTTTGCTTGGGTCAGCATGCTGCGAGAGAGGTTCGCCAGCACGTCGCGCCCCTCGGCAAGGGCCGACTCAACCGCGATGGGGATGCCATAGCGCAACCCATGCGCAGCCCAACTCAGGGCAAAGGCGCCCTCCGCCTCCAACCGCAGGAACGCGGCCTCATCGATCCCGTCAAAGTCTTCGCCCCCCGCAGCACTTGGACGGGTGATGGCGCGGCGGGCGAGGAAGAGGTCGGGCTGTGCTTCCGCCAGCGCTTCCATCACACTGTCCTTACCCACGCCTGAGGGTCCCACCACCGCGATAAAGCGCCCGCTCATGCGGCCAGTCCGGGGGTGAAACGGGTGACATCCACCTCGCGGTCGCAGATTTGGTCGCGGGCGGCCTCATCATGGAAAATGCCCAAGATCGCCGTGCCGCGCGCTTTGGCTTCTTCGATCAGCGCCAGCACCGTGGCGCGATTGGTGGCATCAAGGCTCGCCGTCGGCTCATCCAGCAGCAAAACGGGGTAAGGATGTGCAAAGCCGCGTGCGATGTTCACCCGCTGCTGCTCCCCGCCCGAGAAGGTCGTGGGGCTAAGCTGCCAAAGCCGCTCGGGGATGTTGAGTTGCGCCAGCAACTCTCCGGCCCGCGCCCGTGCGTCGGCTTCGCTGCTGCCCACCGCGCGGAGCGGTTCGGCCACCACGTCAAGCGTGGCCACCCGCGGCACCACCCGGAGGAACTGGCTGACATAGCCCAGCACATTGCGGCGCAGGTCCAATATCTCACGCGGGGCGGCGCGGGCGACATCCAGATCGCCCACCATGATCCGGCCCGAAGCGGTCAGATAATTGCCGTAGATCATCCGCATCAGCGTTGATTTCCCGGCCCCCGAGGCCCCGGTCAGCGCCACGCATTCGCCGCGCGCCACGGTCAATTCACCGCCACGCATCACCGGGATCACCGCCGCACCTTGATTGTGCAGGGTGAAGGATTTGCTCACATTTTCCACGCGTATCATGTGTTCAGCCTTGTTTAACCTATTGTTAACGTTTGTCATTTGTTTCGCGTGCGAAACATTTCCCTGCACCGTCAAACCTGTAGCACGCTAGAGACCAAAAGCTGCGTATAGCCATGCTGCGGGTCGTCCAAGACCTGATCCGTCAGCCCGGTTTCCACCACATGGCCGTCCTTCATCACCATCAGCCGGTCCGCCAGCAACCGCACCACCGCCAGATCATGGGTCACGATGATGGCGCTCAGCCCCATCTCGCGCACAAGCCCGCGCAAGAGGTCGAGCAGCCGCGCCTGAACGCTCACATCCAGCCCGCCGGTGGGTTCGTCCATGAACACCAGTCGCGGCCCGGTCACGAGGTTGCGGGCAATCTGCAAGCGCTGCTGCATCCCGCCTGAAAAGGCCGAAGGCCGGTCGTCGATCCGATCCTCATTGATCTCCACTCGGCCCAGCCAATCGGTGGCGCTGGCGCGGATGTCGCCGTAGTGCCGTGCGCCCACGGCCATCAGCCGCTCGCCCACATTGCCGCCCGCGCTCACGTTCATGCGCAGCCCGTCGCGGGCGTGTTGGTGCACAAAGGCCCAATCGGTGCGCGACAGCATCCGACGCTCCGGCTCGCTCATCGTCACTGTGTCGCGCAGCCCATCGGCGCGGGTGTCAAAACGCACCGCCCCACGATCCGGCGTCAGATGCCCCGCCAGCGTGTTCAGCAGCGTCGACTTGCCCGACCCGCTTTCGCCGACGATGCCCATCACCTCACCGGGGTAGAGATCAAAGCTGACATCGGTGCAGCCAATCCGCGCACCATAGAATTTCGCGATGTTTTCAACTTGCAACAAGGGGGTCATGCCACGCTCTCCAACACAGGGGCCGCATCCGCGCCGCGATGCCCAGCCGCCTGACGCGCCGCGCAATAATCGGTGTCGGAGCACATGAACAAACGCCCGCCTGCGTCATCGACGATCAACTCATCCAGATAGCTGTCCTCGGCCCCACAGAGGCCGCAGGGGTGATCGGCTTTGCTGGCCTCAAAGGGGTAGTCCTCGAAATCTAGCGACACGACCTGCGTATAGGGCGGCAGCGCATAGATCCGCTGCTCGCGCCCCGCGCCGAAGAGCTGGATCGCCGCCATTTCCAGTTTGGGATTGTCGAATTTCGGGATCGGCGAAGGGTCCATCACATAGCGCCCTTCGACCTTGACCGGATAGGCATAGGCCGTGGCAATCGCGCCGTGTTGGGCGATGTCTTCGTAGAGTTTCACATGCATCAGCCCGTATTCCTCCAGCTCGTGCATCTTGCGGGTCTCGACTTCTGAAGGCTCTAGAAAGCGGAGCGGTTCGGGGATTGGCACCTGATAGACCAGCACTTGATCTTCGCGCAGCGCGGCTTCGGGGATGCGGTGGCGGGTTTGGATGACGCTGGCCTCGGTCGTGGCTTCGGTCACGGCGACCCCGGCGGTCTTCTGGAAAAAGCGGCGGATCGAGACGGCGTTGGTCGTGTCGTCTGCCCCTTGGTCGATCACCTTGAAGGTATCCTCGGGCGTCAGAACGGCGGCAGACACCTGCACCCCGCCCGTGCCCCAGCCGTAGGGCATCGGCATTTCGCGGCTGGCAAAGGGCACCTGATAGCCGGGGATCGCCAACCCTTTCAGGATCGCGCGGCGGATCATCCGCTTGGTCTGCTCATCCAGATAGGCAAAGTTGTAGTCGTTCATGCCGCTATCCTCATTCGTGTCTTGATCACTTTCGGTCATGGTGGGGCTCATTCTGCGGCCTCCCGGGGCGCGTCTTGGGACGCCGCCGTCGCCTCGCGACGCAGCTTGCGGATCAGTTCGAGTTCGGATTGGAAATCGACGTAATGGGGCAGTTTGATATGCTCCAAGAACCCCGTCGCTTGGATGTTATCTGCGTGATAAAGCACGAATTCCGCGTCTTGCGCAGGCGCGCCGAGGTTGTCTTCGCCCAGTTCTTCCCAGCGCAGCGCCCGGTCCACCAGCGCCATGGAGATCGCTTTGCGCTCGGACATGCCGAAGACCAACCCATAGCCGCGGGTGAACTGTGGCGGTTCGGTTTTGGAGCCCGTGAATTGGTTCACCGTTTCGCATTCGGTTAGCTCAACTTCGCCGATCTCCATGGCGAAACCCAGTTCGGGGATGTCCATTTCCACCGCGACCTTGCCGATGCGCAGTTCCGCGACGAAAGCGTGGTTGCGCGCATAGCCGCGCTGGGTGGAGTAGGCCATGCCGAGCACGAAACCTTCGTCGCCGCGGGTTAGCGCTTGCAGCCGCAGGTCGCGGGTGGCGGGCAGTTCCAGCGGTTCGCGGGTTAAGTCGCGCGGCGGAGTCTGACTGTCCGTGTCGCGCTGCATCAGCCCTTCGCGGTCGAGGAACTCCATGATGTGCGGCGTGTCCTTGGGCGGCTCTGCATCGGTCACCTCGGGGGCGGGGGACACCTCTCCATCGGCGGCCAGTTTGAAATCCAGCAGACGGTGCGTATAGTCGAAGGTCGGCCCCAAAACCTGACCGCCAGGCGCATCCTTGAAGGTGGCCGACACGCGGCGGTCACAGGCCATTGTGCCAGTCTCCATCGGGCGCGAGGCACCGAAACGCGGCAGGGTGGTGCGATAGGCGCGGATCAGGAACACCGCTTCGATCAGATCGCCCCGCGCCTGTTTGATCGCCAACGCGGCGAGGTCGGGATCATAAAGCGAGCCTTCGGCCATTACCCGGTTCACCGCCAGCGTCATCTGTTCGCGAATTTGTGCAACGCTCAGTTCGGTCACGCTTGCGTCACCGCGCCGCTCTTCGGCAAGCCATGCGTGGGCGTTGTCGATCGCCCGCTCGCCGCCTTTTACCGCTACATACATCAGGACACCTTTGTGCTTCGGGGCAGCGCCGCCAGTCGGTCGCCGCAGGTGAAAATGAAATCCAAACCACGCGGGAAGAGCGCCGCATTTCGTTGGAAGGCTGCGCGGTCGGGCAGCGACAGCGCTGCGCTTTCTTTGATGCCGGGGCCGGAGAGGGTTGCGCCCTCGGCGCGTAGATCATCCACTTCGACGATCAGCGTGGCAGAGCGGTCAGGGTAGGCGGCGCTGCCGAGGGGGAAGTCGCTGAGGGGCAGTTCGTCCCAAGTGCCCAAGGCGAATTGCGCGGCGCTGGCCGCGACAAAGGGCGCGCCGGTGTGAAAGGTGATCCAGTCACGCAGCTCGGGCCGGTCGAGGCTGGGGGCGAGGTAGAGCGGCGTTTCGGGGTCGCAGAGCGTTAGCAAGACGACCCCGGCAGCGATGGACAGGCCCGCGGGCGGTTCGGCTCCGGCAACGCTGTTGATCTCCCCCGGTTTGGCCATGGCGTTCATCACGGCGCGAAAGGCAAAAGCGGCGTCTTTGGGCGCGTCGCGAAACCCGCCAGTCAGCGATAGGGTCTGCATCAGTCTTCTCCTCTGACCATGGTGAAAAAATCGACCTTTGTGGCGGCGGCTTTGGCGGCGCGGCCGGCGCGGCGTTGGGCCTCAATCTCAGCCAGCGGGTCGAGCAGTTTGGCGCGGACCTCATCGGCGGCTTCGCTTTGCATCAACGCGTCGACGAGGGCGGCCTGCAGCGCCTTGTCGCGGCTGCGGCCTTGCACATAGGCGTGGCCGTCAGGGCCATCCGCCAGCCGCACCGAGCAGCGCGTGACCGACATTTCGCCCATGTTAAAGGCGTCGCCCACGGCGCCCATCCGGCCCCGCAGCATGACGCCGCCGATCTCGGGCGCGCGGAGCAGGTCATGGGCGGGAGCCGCGCCGTAGCGCGCCCAGAGCCGGGCCAGATCAGCGGCCTCGGCCCGCGCGAGCAGCCCCATCCAAGCCTGCCGGTCGCGGGTCTTTTCTTTGGTTTCAACCGTCATCTAGACACCTTGTGCATTTGTCTAATTTACTATACAACTAGACAAGTATTAGCCGCTGGCCTCACGCTGGCGCAAGCTTGGATATGTGAAACTTCTGCGACATGGCCCGTACTGCGATCTGGAAAACCATCACCGCCACGCTCACCCATGACATCGCCACGGGGAAATACGCCCCCGGCGACCGGCTCCCGACCGAGGCGCAATTGGCCGCGCGGTTCGGGGTGAACCGCCACACGGTGCGCCGCGCGATCAGCGATATGAACGAGGGCGGGCTGACCTATAGCCGCCGGGGCGCGGGGGTCTTCGTGGCGCAGCGGCCCACGGATTACCCCATCGGCAAAAGGGTGCGGTTCCACCAGAACCTTGCGGCGGCGGGGCGGGTGCCGGCCAAAGAAATCTTGATGTTGGAGACCCGCGCGGCGTCGGCTCATGAAGCCGAGCAGCTTGGGCTAGGGGGAGAGGCGCTCGTGCATGTCTATGAGGGGCTGTCGCTGGCCGATGACCAGCCCATCGCGATTTTCCGCAGCCTGTTTCCTGCCGCGCGGTTTCCGGACCTGTTGAAGGCGCTTGAGACCAGCCGTTCGGTCACCTCGGCCTTGGGGCAGGGCGGGGTGGCGGATTACACCCGCGCCTCGACCCGGCTGACGGCGAAACTGGCCAGTGCCACGCAAGCGCTGCATCTGCGGCTGACCGAAGGCGCGCCGATCTTGCGGTCTGCCGGGATCAACGTGGACTCGGATGGGGTGCCGGTGGAATACGGGGTGACGTGGTTCGCGGGTGACCGCGTGACGCTGACCCTCAACCCCGGCGACTAGCCGTATTTCTCCAAAAACGCTTCGGCAGGCAGGGTCTGAAAATCTTTGAGCGATGCCTGCAACTGCGCATGGGGCCAATCCCACCACGCCAATTCCTCCATCCGCGCGGCGATGCTGTCGGAAAAGCGGCGGCGCAGCGGTTTGGCGGGGATACCGGCGACGATCATATAGGGGGCGACATCGCGGGTGACGATGGCCCCGCCCGCGACCACCGCGCCATGGCCGATCGTCACCTCGGGTCGGGCCTGCGCGCCGTGGCCTAGCCATGTGTCATGACCGATTGCCGTGCGGCGGCTGCGGCGGAGGGCGAACCAATCGGCGTCATCCTCAGCCCCGTCAAAGTAGTCTCCGGCGCGGTAGTGGAAGTGGTGTAGGCTGGCCTTCTCCATCGGGTGATCCGTGGCCCCGATGCGCACGCTGGCGGCGATATTGCTGAACTTGCCGACTTGGGTGTTGGCGATGTCGCACCAGCGGTCGCAATAGGAGTAGTCGCCGATCTCGGAATGGGCGAGGCGGCTGGCGCGCCCAATCTCGACATAGCGCCCGAACTGCGTGTCCGTTATTTCGCAGTCGGGGTGGAGGAAGGGCGCGTCGGGTTTAAGACGCGCCATCAGTGACCCGCCTCGGTGCCCGCGATCAGCTTGCGGCGCAGCCAGCCTGAGAAGTTGTCCATCGCCACGACCATCAGGCTGATCAGCACGATGTAATAGCTCACTTCCTCCCAGTCTTTCTGGGTGATGATCGCTTGGGTCAACAGCAGGCCGATCCCGCCGCCGGTGATCGCGCCGATGATGGTGGCTGAACGGGTGTTGGATTCCAGATAGTAGAGCACTTGGCTCAGCAGCACCGGGGTGATCTGCGGGATGACGCCAAAGCGGTAGCGTTGCACGGGTGCTGCCCCGGTGGAGGCGATGCCCTCGATCTGCTTGTCGTCCACATTCTCCAGCGCTTCAGAGAAGATTTTGCCGAAGGTGCCGGTGTCGGTCAGCAGGATCGCGAGCGATCCGGTCAGCGGGCCAGGGCCGAAAGCCCGGGAGAGGACGATGGTCCAGATCAGCCCGTCGACCCCGCGCAGGAAGTCGAATAACCGTCGCGCGGTGAAGCGCAGGCCGCCTAAGGGTGAGAAGTTCTTGGCTGCGAGGAACCCCAGCGGCAGGGCAATCATCGCTGCGCCAAAGGTGCCGAGGAAGGCCATGAGAACGGTCTCAACCAGCGCCCAAGCGACATCGCCGTGACGCCACATTTTGTTGGTCCAAAAATCCTGCCAGATCGCGCCGTATTCACCGCTGCGCAGCAGTTCCAGTGGGGACATGCCGTGATAGGGGCTGTCGAGCGTGAAGAAGAACAGCTCCCACCCGTTGAAATAGCGGAACACTTCGGCCCGGTTGCGGGTGATCGTCAAACGGCCTGCATCCGTGGTCACGGCAAGACGGTTTTTGGAGGCGTTGATCCACTCGGGCAGGGGGCCACCCGGCAGGGTGGCATTGACGCCGCTGCGCCCCGGCGTGGCGGTGATCAGCCCGTAGCCGGGCACGTCATAGCGCACTTCGGGGCCAAGTTCGACGGTATGGCCGTCGCCCAGCTCGACGCGGGTCGTCTCGCCCAAAGTGACCCAATCGGGCGCGGTGCCGGGGGCATAGCGGCCTTTGCGCTCGCCTTCGATAGCGATCTCCATCTCGCCGTTGCGGTTGTCGCGGGCGACATGGGTTTTGTAGCTGTAGCTATCGGCGACCAGCGTCTTCATGTTCGAGACATTAATCCGATCGCCCAGCCCGGCCACGTCGAAGGCGAAGAAGACGTAGGTGAGGTAGACAATGATCAGCACCGGCGCGGCGAGGCTTGCCATCCGCTTGCGGCGGAAGCTGCGGCTGGCGACCTGCTGGGCGGGGAGGGTGGAAGCGGTAAGGTCGGTCACAGGATGGCTCCCTTGTCCTTATAGGCGCGGCCATGGGTCAGCCGGTCGCGGAAATGGCTTGAGACTTGGTCAACGATGATGATGGTGCCGAAGAGCAACAGAAAGATCGCCGCCGCCTCGTCGAATTTGCCCTGACCCCAAGACATCGTGTTGCGCAGGTCATAGCCGATGCCGCCTGCGCCGACGAAGCCGAGGATGGCCGAGGCGCGGATGTTGATCTCGAACCGCAGCAGTGCGTAGGAGAGGTAGTTGGGCGCGACCTGCGGCACGACGCCCAAGACCATCCGCTGCAGCCAGCCCGCCCCGACAGAGGCAAGCCCTTCGACGGGCTTGAGCGATGCGTTCTCGTTCACCTCAGAGAAGAGCTTGCCAAGCGCGCCCACGGTGTGCAGCGCGATGGCGATCATCGCAGGCACCGGGCCACCGCCGAGCAGGAAGATCAGCACCAGCGCGACAACAATCTCGGGCACGGCGCGCAGCACATCCAGCAGGCGGCGCAGCGGGCCGACGAGCCATGGCGCGGGGGCAAGGCCACGGGTGGCCAGCAGGGCGGCGAAGAAGGCGAAAAGCGCGCCGATCAGCGTCGCGGCCCCGGCGATGTTTACCGTCTCGATGAGAGAGGGGAGGTATTTCACGAAATAGCCGGGCAGCAGATGGACGCGCTCCCAAGCCTCGCTCAGCACATCGGCGGGGAAGTCAAAGACGTTGGGCAGCCCGTTCCAGAACCCGCCTGCGTTACGGGCATTGGCGGTGCCGAAGCCGCCGATCAGCAGGGCCAAGAAAACGACCAGCAGGATCATATTCATCACCCGCTTTTGTCGGGTGTGGGCAAGGTAATCCGCCGTGATCTGCGGCGCGGTGGTGGTCTGGTGCATCTGTCGTCCCCCTATGACGACAGGCCCCGACAATCGTTGCCGGGACCTGCCAGATGTCTTTTGTCCCTCAGGATCAGTTGGATTTCGCCTTGCGCGCTTCGACGATCGAGACATAGGCGTCATGGGCAATCGGATCGAAGCCAAGGCTCTCACCCGCGGCCACGCCATAGGCGCAGTCGGCGTCCATCTCGTGCAGCTCATCCACCAGTGCGGTCATGGTCGCTTTGACTTCTTCGGGCAGATCTTTGCGCAGCACGACCGGGCCTTCGGGGATCGGCTTGGAGCGCCAGATTTCCACCAGATCGTTCATGTCGATCAGGCCCGCGTCCACGGCTTTGCGCAGCGCGCCGGAGTTGTAGCCGTCTTCCCAGTTGCCCTGACCGTCGGCCCATGTCACGCCGCCCGCCACATCACCGTTGTTGACCGCGACGATGGTCTGCTCATGACCGCCGGTGAATTTCACTTCGCCGAAGTAGTCGCCGGATTCCATGGTGGCACCGGTTGTCTGGGGGATTTCGATGGAGGGGATCAGGTAGCCGGAGGTGGAGTTCGGATCACCAAAGCCAAAGACCTTGCCCTGCATGTCTTCCAGCGTGTTGATGCCCGCATCTTTGCGCGCGAAGCCGATGGAGTGGTAGCCGTAGGAGCCGTCAAGGTTGATCTTGACCAGAACCGGCTCGACCGCTTCGGGGTCTTGCAGGTGAACGGCGGCATAGGCCGAGGCACCGAGCCATGCCATGTCGAGCGTGCCGCCCAGCAGACCTTGGATCACGCCGTTATAGTCGGCAGGGGCAAAGAGTTTGGCCGGAACGCCAAGGCGTTCTTCGGTGTAGCTGCGCAGACATTCGTAGGAGTTCATCCGGTCCTGCGCGTTTTCCCCGCCAAGGATGCCGATGCGAAATTCGGTGACATCTGCGGATTGAGCCAGTGCAGCGCCGGTCAGGGCCGTGGTTGCCAGTGCGGCGGCGATGAGCTTCTTCATTTTGTCGTCTCCAGTTTGAAAATATGCCCATTGGGGCGGGTCGTGTCAGGCTGGCACCTTGTCCAGCGTTTCGATCTCGGTTGAGGTGGCGGCTTCGGAGAAGCTGCTGTCTGCACCGTAGATTTCGCGGGCCATGCTGGTGGTCAGCTGCGCGGGCGTGCCGTCAAAGACGATTTTGCCGTCGCGCATCCCCACCACGCGGTCGCAATAGCGGCGCGCAGTATCCAGCGTGTGAAGGTTGGCGATGACCATGCGGCCGTCTTCCTCGTGAATGCGGCGCAGCGATTGCATCACCACCTGCGCGTTCATCGGGTCGAGGCTGGCGATGGGTTCATCCGCCAAAATGATCTGCGGGTCTTGCATCAGGGCGCGGGCGATGGCGACGCGCTGCTGCTGGCCACCCGACAGCGCCTCGGCCCGTTTGGGCGCGTGCTGCGCGATGCCCAGACGGTCGAGGATTTCGATCGCGCGGGTGATGTCGGCATCGGGATAGAGGTTGAAGATGCTGCTGAGCGTCGAGCGGCGGTTGAGCGTGCCGTGCAGCACGTTCGACACCACATCCATCCGCGGGACGAGGTTGAACTGCTGAAAGATCATCGCGCATTCCGCCTGCCAGCCACGCCGGGCCGCGCCGCGCAGGTCGGTCACATCGCGCCCTTGAAACAGGATTTGCCCAGAGGAGGCATCGGTCAGCCGGTTCAACATCCGCAGCAGCGTGGATTTCCCCGCGCCGGAACGGCCGATGATTCCGATCATCTGCGGCTTGTCGACCTGCAGATTGGCGCGGGCCACCGCTGTGTTCGCGCCGAATGTTTTGGTCAGTTCAGAAATGACGAGCATAAGTCCCCCGGGGTTTGCGGGGCGAGCTATCGCAGCGGTGAATGTCACGAATGTTTAAGTTTGACGAAGCTTTTGTAACGCGCGGTTTTTTCGGGAACGGCTGCCCCGGGGCGGGCGTTTGTGCTGGTTTTATAGGCGGTTGCACAGCGCGGCTGCCCCCGCGCGGGGCAGTCCGTAGGCTGGGGAATGTGCGGCGCGAGGGCCAGCTAACCTTAATAGAACAAGGGCCAGTGAAATAGAGCTTGCGGAACAAAGCCCCCGGATTAATGCTTTCTCTTACAGGGCGGTTCCGATAGGGCCGCATCGGGTCAGACCGCGCCGCCCTGCGCGGCGGACCGCAATATCTCTGGCCGGATCACCGGTCGCGCAGCGCCATCCAGCCGCGCCCCCTTCGGTGATACAGGCCCCCGACAAGCATCTAAAGGAGCGCGTTTATGGACGCCCAGATTATCGCATTTTTGATTCTGTTGCCGATCACATTGGTTTTTGTCTACGCAGGCATCCACGAGTTCCGGCGCTACAAAAGCGAGGGCAAGGCGAACTATGGGCTGGTTTTCGATGAGGAAAGCGGCACCACCCATGTCAGCGGCATCGCCGAAGACGAAGACCCCTTCGACCCCGGCGATTTTGACCCCAACGACTATAACGATCCCGAAGTGAAAACCGACACGGATGAGCGCAAATCGTGAGCGGTAAGACCCGCAGCGCCGCCTTGCTGCTCTGGCTCGCGCTGCCCGCGGGCGCCGACCCCCTCGCAGAGATCGTGATCTTGGGGGAGGTACATGACAACCCCCATGCCCATCTCGAACAGGCCGCCGCGCTGGAGACGCTGCGCCCCACTGCCGTCGTGTTCGAGATGCTCACCGCCGCGCAAGGGGCAAAGGCCGATGCCGATCGCAGCCAGATCGCGCAGGCTTGGGCGGCAAGCGGTTGGCAGGATTTCGACATCTACGCGCCGATCTTCGATGCTTTGGGCGAAGCCCGGATCATCGGTGCCGCCGCCCCCCGCGAAGCGGTGCGCAGCGTGTATCTTGAGGGCGCAGCCGCGCTTTTCGGGCCGGAGGCGGCGCGCTTTGGCCTTGATCAACCGCTGCCGGACGATCAGCAGGCAGCGCGCATCGAGGTGCAGTTCGCCGCCCATTGCCGGGCCATGCCGCGCGACATGATGGGCGGCATGGTCGCAGTGCAACGCTACCGCGACGCCACATTCGCGCGCGCGGCGCTCGAAGCGCTCGAGACCTACGGCCCGCCCGTGGCCGTGATCACCGGCAACGGCCATGCCCGCACCGATTGGGGCATTCCCGCGCTGATCGCGCAAGCAGCCCCCGAGGTCACGACCCATGCCATCGGCTTTGTTGAGGCTGAGACAGAGATGCCCTTTGACGAGACACACCTGATCCCGCCCACCAAGCGCGAAGACCCCTGTAGCGCCCTGACCAAGAATTAAAGGACCCGCCCATGTACCTTGCCATGAACCGTTTCACCGTACTGCCCGAGAATGCCGCCGCTTTCGAAGAGCTTTGGCTGAACCGCGAAAGCCATCTGAAAGAGACAGAGGGGTTCGTGTCCTTCCACATGCTCAAAGGGCCAGAGGAGGAGGGGACGATCCTCTATGCCTCGCACACCATTTGGGAAAGCGAAGCGCAATTTCGGGCATGGACCACCAGCGACGCCTTTCGCGCGGCGCATGCGCGGGCGGGGCAAACCCGCAAGCTGCACGAAGGCGCCCCACGGTTCGAAGGCTTTCGGACCATCCACCAAATCGAAGCAGTCTGACGCGGGGCAGGCCGGACCTTTCTATACTTGACTAAAATAATCGGATTAAGTAGCCGTTATAAGAGCCCGGTATTTTGGCCGGGGTATGAACGACTTTACGCCGAAACCGTCCAAGCCACCGCGCGTCGGAAGCCCGGATGTCAATGGAAAGGAGCCCGCCCCCGTGAGGACACCCGTGACCACGCCCGAGCCAATGGCCCATGCTCGGCTACAGACGCAATCCAACAACAGCTGGCGCGATATCGCGCTTGGCAGCAACGATACCGCGCCCTGCGATGGCTTTGGCCTTGAGCATCTCATTGATCTGAAACGCGCCCGCCGGATGGGGGGCGCAGGATGAGCCTGATGCAAAAGCTGCCCGATCCCTCGCCCGCAGGCCAACCGGTCGAAGACGCCGTGCATGATGCGCGTGCCTTGGTGCCCAATGGCTCGACGGCCAATATCGTGCTGGACGGCCAAACCTATACGCTGCGCATCACGCGGGCAGGGAAATTGATCCTGACGAAATAGGCCGCGCGGCTCCCCAAGTGTGGTGCGGAACGCCTAAGGCTCGGCTGCGGCTTGCCCTCACGCCACGGCGTCTTTACTGACGCGGCATGCCCGGCCTTTTTGCCTTTTCCGTCCTTCGCCGCTGACATGCTGGCCCTGCTGAGCCTGTTCTTCGCGGCCCTGTTGGCGGCGACGCTGATCCCTGCGCAATCCGAAGCGGTGCTTTTGGGGCTGATGTGGTCGGGTGCCCATGCCAAGGCGCTGTTGTGGCTGGTGGCAACGCTGGGGAATGTGCTGGGCTCGCTGCTGAACTGGCTCCTCGGGCGCTACCTCAGCCATTTTGCCGATCACCGCTGGTTTCCCTTCTCGGCGCGGCAGATGGCGCGGGCCTCTGGCTGGTATCAACGCTGGGGCTATTGGAGCCTGCTGGCCAGTTGGGTGCCGATCATTGGCGATCCGCTGACCTTGGCCGCGGGCATGATGCGCGAACCGCTTTGGCGCTTTTTGCTGATTGTCACCCTTGCCAAAGGCGGGCGCTATCTGGTGCTGATCCTGCTCGCGCGCGGGGTTCTGTGACGCTCAGAGCGGGGTGATCCCTTCGAGCGGCGGCAGCGGGTTGGGCGTGGTCACAAGGGCGGGGCGGCGCTTTTCGTAAAAGGCATTGCCGCCTGCGGTCACCACGTAATGCATGTTGTTGTAATTGGCGTTGTACCACGCCGCGTGGAAGAATTTCGCGCGGGTGACCTTGGGGTGCCGCTCACCCTGAAGCACCGCCAGCGCCGTGGCGCGGGCCAGCGGGGCCCCGCGGTCGCTCATCGGTTTCGTCATCACGCCCGGTGCGAACTGATTGCGCTGGCCGACCACCCCGCAGACCGTATCGGGGAAGGCTTCGGAATGGACGCGGTTCAACACCACTGTGCCCACGGCAACCATCCCGTCGCGGCTGGAGCGGTTGGATTCGAAATACATCGCCCGCGCCATACACTCCACCTCACCCACCGGGACCGCGACCACTTCGGTCTGCTTACCGCCACAAGCGGCGAGCAGGCCAAGGCCCAGCATCAAAGCGGCGGTGCGGATTTTCGGGAGCTGAACGCGCATGGGCGGCCTTTCTGGGTGAGGGGGCAGGTGGCGCGTAATTTTCCAGCAAACGCGGGGCGAGGCAAGACCCGCGCCCCGGCTCAGGCGGTTTCTCTCCGGGCGGGGCGCGCGGGGGCGCTTGGGCTGACGATTGATCTAGTGTAATGCTTGATAAAACAGTCATGAACCCAGCAGGGCCGCCCTTATGAAAGTCACCTACCGGGATGTCAAAACCGACATCTTGTCAAAGATCACCAAGGGGGAATGGCCTCTGGGCAGTCTTGTGCCCAATGAAGTCGATCTGGCCGAGACCTATGGCTGCGCCCGCGCGACGGTCAACCGTGCCATGCGCGAATTGGCCGACGAAGGGTTTATCGAACGCCGCCGCAAAGCCGGGACGCGGGTGCGCATGGCCCCGGTGCGGCAGGCGCGCTTCGACATTCCGTTGGTCCGGGCAGAGATCGAAGAGAAGGGCGCTGATTATCGCTATTCGCTGGTGAGCCACGCGATCGAGCCTGCGCCGGACTGGCTGCGCGCGCGGCTGAAACTGACCGCAGGCAGCGAGGCGCTGCATCTGGTCTGTATGCATTACGCCGACGGCGATCCCTATCAATATGAAGACCGCTGGATCAATCTTGCGACCCTGCCGCAGGCGCGGGAGGAGGATTTCGCAGAGGTGGGGCCGAACGAATGGCTGATCTCGGCAATACCGTTTTCGGATGTTGAGATCAGCCTCTCCGCCGGTTTGGCCGATCAGCGGCTGAGCGAGTATCTGGCCTGTGCTTTGGGCGATCCGGTTTTCACGGTTGAGCGGTCAACCTGGTGGGAGGGGCAGGCGGTGACCTATGTGCGTCTGTCCCATCGCCCCGGTCACCGGCTGACCACGCGCTATTGATGCGCCGCCACGTGAGGGCGGCGGCGCGTGGTGCTCAAAGAATGCCCGGCAGGTCCAGCCCATGCGCGCGGGCGCAATCAAGCGCTTCGTCATAGCCCGCATCCGCATGGCGCATCACACCCGTCGCCGGATCGTTCCACAGCACCCGTTCGATGCGACGGTCGGCGTCTTCGGACCCATCACAGCAGATCACCATGCCGGAGTGCTGCGAAAAGCCCATGCCGACCCCGCCGCCGTGGTGCAGAGATACCCATGTCGCGCCCGAGGCGGTGTTCAAAAGCGCGTTCAGCAGCGGCCAATCCGACACGGCGTCCGAGCCGTCTTTCATCGCCTCCGTCTCGCGGTTGGGCGAGGCGACGGAACCACTGTCGAGGTGGTCGCGCCCGATCACAATGGGCGCGCTTAGCTCGCCAGTGCGGACCATCTCGTTGAAGGCGAGACCGAGCTTGTGGCGCACACCCAGACCCACCCAGCAGATGCGTGCAGGCAGACCTTGGAAGGAAATACGCTCGCGGGCCATATCGAGCCAGTTGTGCAGGTGCGTATCCTCGGCCAAGATTTCCTTCACCTTGGCATCGGTCTTGTAAATATCCTCCGGATCGCCCGACAGCGCCGCCCAGCGGAACGGCCCCACCCCCCGGCAGAACAGCGGACGAATGTAGGCGGGGACAAAGCCGGGGAAATCAAAGGCGTTCTCCAACCCTTCCTCCAGCGCCATCTGGCGGATGTTGTTGCCATAGTCGACCGTGGGGATGCCCGCCGCGTGAAAATCGACCATCGCTTTGACTTGCACTTTCATCGAGGCGCGGGCGGCTTTTTCGACCGCCTTGGGGGCGCTCTCGCGCTTCTCGCGCCAGTCGGCCATGCTCCAGCCCTGCGGCAGATAGCCGTTCACCGGGTCATGGGCGCTGGTCTGGTCGGTGACGATATCGGGGCGCACGCGGCGTTTCACCAGTTCGGGGAAGACATCGGCGGCATTGCCCAAGAGGGCCACGGATTTCGCTTCTCCTGCCGCGGTCCAACGCTCGATCATCTCCAGCGCTTCGTCGAGCGTTTCGGCCTTTTCGTCGACGTATTTTGTACGCAGACGGAAATCGATGCTGTCGGGATTGCACTCGACCGCGAGGCAACAAGCGCCTGCCATCACCGCCGCCAAGGGCTGCGCGCCGCCCATGCCGCCAAGCCCGCCGGTGAGGATCCATTTGCCGGTCAGATCGCCGCCGTAATGCTGGCGGCCCGCCTCGACAAATGTCTCATAGGTGCCCTGCACGATGCCTTGGGAGCCGATGTAGATCCACGAGCCCGCGGTCATCTGGCCGTACATCGCCAGACCCTTCTTATCCAGTTCGTTGAAGTGATCCCAATTCGCCCAATGCGGCACGAGGTTTGAGTTGGCGATCAGTACGCGCGGGGCGTCTTTGTGGGTCTGAAAGACGCCAACTGGCTTGCCCGATTGCACCAGTAGCGTTTGGTCGTCTTCGAGCGCGCGGAGCGAGGCGACGATCTGGTCATAATCCTTCCACGTCCGCGCCGCACGGCCAATTCCGCCATAGACGACCAGCTCATGGGGGTTCTCGGCCACGTCTGGGTGCAAGTTGTTCATCAGCATCCGCAGGGGCGCTTCGGTGAGCCAGCTTTTCGCCGAAAGCTCGGTGCCGGTGGCGGGATAGATGTCACGGGTGTTCTTGCGCGGATCGCTCATGATGTGCCTTTCAAGGTAGGGGCCATCGCGGCCAGAGTGGTTAGGATATCGGTCAGGTGCACGCGCAGGCGCGCAGATTTTTCAGTGTCATAGGGCCAAGGCGGGGCTTCGGCGCTGAGGTAGCTGCTTTGCGCCAGTTCCATCTGGATGGCGTGAAACCCTTCGGTGGGGCGGCCATAGTGGCGGGTGGTCCAGCCGCCTTTGAAACGCCCGTTGGTGACGGAGGTATAGCCGGGCGCGGCGGTGCAGATGTCCGCGACGGCGGCTGCGATCTCAGGTGCGCAGGTGGTGCCGAGGTTCGTGCCGATGTTGAAATCGGGCAAGGGGCCGTCGAACAGGAAGGGGATCAGGGAGCGGATTGAGTGACAGTCATAGAGGATCGCCACGCCATGCAGGTCGCGGACGCGGGCCAGTTCCGCCGCAAGCGCCGCGTGATAGGGCGCGTGGAATGTCTCGCGGCGGGTCTCGATCTCGGCTTCGTCGGGCGGGGTTGTCCAAATGTCCTGCCCGTCGAAATCCGTCAGCGGCACCAGCCCGGTGGTGTTTTGGCCGGGGTAGAGCGATGCGCCCGAAGGGTCGCGGTTGGCGTCGATCACATAGCGGTGAAAGGTCGCGCGCACGGTGGTCGCGCCGGGCAGCAACCCTTGGTAAAGCCGGTGAATATGCCAGTCGGTATCCGCCAATTCGCGCCCACGCGGGTTCAGATCGCGGCGCACCGTGTCGGGCAGATCGGTGCCGGTATGCGGCAGGCCAAGCACGATGGGGCTGTCGCTGCGGGTGATCTCTACGGGGGTCATGCGGAAAGCTCCGGCATCTCGATGGCGGCGGCGCGGGTGATCTCGCCTTGCGCTACCATCTGTGCCGCGCGTTCCAGATCGGGGGCGAGGTAGCGGTCCTCATCCAGCGTCGCGACATCCCTGCGGACCCGTGTCACCACACGCTGCAGGGTCTCACTGGTCGTCAGCGGCGCGCGGAAGTCGATGCCCTGCGCGGCGCAGAGCAACTCGACCCCCAAGATACGGTTCAGGTTGTCGATCATCTGCCCCAGCCGCCGCGCGCCATGGGCGGCCATGCTGACATGATCCTCTTGGTTGGCCGAGGTCGGCGTGCTGTCGGTGACACACGGATTGGCGAGGTGTTTGTTCTCACTCATCAGCGCGGCGGTGGTGACCTCGGCGATCATATAGCCGCTGTTGAGGCCGGGGTTCGGGGTGAGGAAGGGCGGCAGGTTGAAGCTGAGCACCGGGTCCACGATCAACGCCACGCGGCGCTGCGCGATTGCGCCGATTTCGGCCACGGCGAGGGCGATCATGTCGGCGGCAAAACCCACGGGTTCGGCATGGAAATTCCCACCTGAGACGATCAGGTCCGCGCCCACAAGCACCAGCGGGTTGTCGGTGGCGGCATTGGCTTCGACCTCAAGCGTGCGGGCGGCCATGCGCAGCACGTCCATCGCGGCCCCGGTCACCTGCGGCTGGCAACGGATGCAATAGGGGTCTTGCACGCGGGCGTCATTCGCCACGTGGCTCTCGCGGATATCCGAGCCGTTGAGCAGGGCGCGCATGGTCTCGCCTGCTTCAATCTGGCCGCGATGGCCGCGTAGGGCGTGGATCTCGGGTTGCAGCGGCGCGGTGGAGCCCATGATCGCATCCGTGGACAGGGCCGAGATCACAAGCGCCGAGTTTGCCGCCCGCCATGCGTCAAACAGCCCCGCCAGCGCGAAAGCGGTCGAGAATTGCGTGCCGTTGATCAGCGCCAGCCCTTCTTTGGGGCCGAACTCCAGCGGGGTGAGACCAGCGGCGGCCAGCGCCTCTCCGCCGGGCATGACGCGGCCCTCAAACTCCGCCTCGCCGTGGCCCATCATCACGGCGGCCATATGGGCCAAGGGGGCCAGATCGCCCGAGGCACCGACCGATCCTTGCGCGGGGATCACCGGGGTCACGCCACGCTCCAGCATGGCTTCGATCAGATCGACGACCTCAAGCCTCACGCCCGAGGCGCCGCGTCCGAGGCTCAGAAGTTTGAGCGCCATCAAGAGCCGCGCATGGCCGCGCGAGATCGCCGGGCCGACGCCGCAGCAATGCGACAGGATCAGGTTGCGTTGCAAGGTAGCCGTGTCTTCCGAAGCGATCTTGACCGAGGCGAGTTTGCCGAAACCGGTGTTCACGCCGTAGACGGCATCCTCGCCCGCCACCGCTTTGGCGATGCGCGCATGGGCCAGTTCAATCGCCGGGCGGCAGGCGGGGGCAAGCTTTACCGCGGCCTCCTCGCGGTAAATGCGGGCCAGATCGTCCAAGGTGGCCGCGCCGGGGGTGAGGGTCAGGGTGGTCACGATTGGCCTCCGAAAATGCGAGAATGAAGCGGGTTGAAGCCGATGCGATAGGCGAGCTCGGCGGGGTGTTTGATGTTCCAGACCGCAAGGTCGGCGCGCAGGCCGGGGCGGATCATGCCGCACCCCTCTAGCCCAAGCGCGCGGGCGGCATGGTGCGTGGCCCCGCGGAGCGCCTCTTCGGGGGTCATGCGGAACAGGGTGCAGCCCATGTTAAGCGTCAGCAGCAGCGAGTTCAGCGGCGACGACCCGGGGTTGATATCCGTCGCCAGCGCCATCGGCACGCCGTGTTTGCGCAGCAGATCAATCGGGGGCGCTTGGGTTTCGCGCAGGGTATAAAAGGCGCCGGGGAGGATGACGGCGACGGTGCCCGCCTTGGCCATCGCTTTCACGCCGTCCGCGTCAAGGTACTCGATATGATCCGCCGAGAGCGCGCCATAGGAGGCCGCGAGTTTCGCGCCGCCAAGGTTCGACAGTTGTTCGGCATGCAGCTTCACCGGCAGGCCGAGTTCCTGCGCCACGTCAAAGACCCGCGCGATCTGGGCGGGCTGAAAGGCGATGCCTTCGCAGAACCCATCCACCGCATCGACCAGCCCCTCGGCATGGGCGGCGCGTAGGGCGGGGAGGCAGACTTCGTCGATATAGGCGTCAGCGCGGCCTGCGTATTCGACTGGCGTGGCGTGCGCACCGAGGAAGGTCGTCCGCACGCGGATCGGGCGCTGCTGGCCCACGGCGCGGGCGGTGCGGAGCATGCGCAGCTCGGTCTCAATGTCCAAGCCATAGCCGGATTTGATCTCGATCCCCGTGACGCCTTCGGCGATCAACACATCGACGCGGCGCAGGGCATCCGCCAGCAGGTCGGCCTCACTGGCGGCGCGGGTGGCGGTGACGGTTGAGACGATGCCGCCCCCGGCGCGGGCGACCTCTTCGTAGCTGGCCCCTTCAAGGCGCATTTCGAACTCCCGCGCGCGGTTGCCGCCGTGGACGATGTGGGTGTGGCAGTCGATCAGACCGGGGGTGACGAGGCGGTTGCCCAGCGATTCTGCCGGCTGGTCGCGAAAGGCACGCGGCAGATGAGTGCGCGGGCCGACCCATGCGATCTCGCTCCCGGCAATCGCAATCGCTGCATTCTCAATCATGCCATAGGGCTCTGTGCCGTCTAGGGTCGCGGCGGTGAGGTCGATCAAGACCCGTTCGTGCTCTGCCATCTCTATCGCCTCCTCCTAAGGTTTCACTTTTCTAACGCGGTTTTAATTGTTATATGTCTATACATAAAAAACCGAAAGGCCGTCAAATGATTTTCGCAAAACACGCAAAACTGCCGCAGGGCTGGGCGCGGGACGTTCGGATTACGGTGGCAGAGGGCCGCATCACGGCGGTGCAGACCGGTCAGTCGCCGCATCCTGACGACAGCCGCGCCGATACGCTGCTGCCTGCGCTCGCCAATCTGCACAGCCACAGCTTCCAACGCGCCATGGCCGGGATGACCGAAGTGCGCATGGCGGGGAAAGACAGCTTTTGGACGTGGCGGGACCTGATGTATCGCTTCACCGCCCATCTCACGCCCACGCATATTGAGGCCATCGCCGCCTTTGTTTTCCTTGAGATGCAAGAGACGGGTTTTGCCAGCGTGGGCGAGTTTCATTACGTGCATCACCAGCCCGGCGGCACGCCCTACGATGATCTAGGGGAGCTTTCGACCCGGATCGCGGCGGCGGCGGCGGAGACGGGGATCGGGCTGACGCATTTGCCGGTGCTCTATACCTACGGCGGCGCGGGGCAGGTGCCCTTGCAGGCGGGGCAGGCGCGTTTTGGCAATGGGGTGGCGCAGTTCAATGCGCTGATAGAGCGGGCGAAACGGGCGGTGGCTGATCTCCCCCCAGACTGCCGTGTGGGCATCGCGCCGCATTCGCTGCGCGCCACAGCCCCGGCGGAACTGACCGAGGTGCTGGCCGCGCATCCCGAGGTGCCGACCCATATCCACATCGCCGAACAGCCCAAGGAGGTCGCAGACATCTCGGACTGGCTCAGCGCGCGGCCGGTGGACTGGTTGCTGGCGAACGCTGAGGTGAACGAGAACTGGTGCCTGATCCATGCGACCCACATGACCGAGGCAGAGACGGCGGCCATGGCCCGCACCGGCGCGGTCGCGGGGCTCTGCCCGGTGACGGAGGCGAACTTGGGCGATGGGCCGTTCAATGGGCCGGGCTACCTCGCTGCTGGGGGGCGGTTTGGCATTGGGTCGGATTCCAACGTGTTAATTTCATTGACCGAAGAGTTGCGCACCTTGGAGTACTCCCAACGCCTGCGCGATTTGGCGCGCAACGTGATGGTGCCGGGCGAAGGCTCGGTCGGGGAGACGCTGTATACCGGGGCCGCGCGCGGTGGTGCGCAGGCGCTTGGCCGGGGAGCGGGCGAGATTGCAGTGGGCGCATGGGCCGACCTGATGGCAATCGACAGCCAAGACCCGGCGCTTTGTGCGCTGCGGCCCGCGCAACTGCTCGACGGTCTGGTCTTTGCAGCGAAGGATCGGGTGGTGACGGATCTGTGGTCGGCGGGGCGCCATGCGGTGACGGGCGGGCGGCACCGGCAGCGTGACCGGATCGTGGCGGGCTACCGGCGCGCCATGGCCGAGTTGACGGCGCTTTTGTGAAACCTTCCAGCCTTCGGGAACTTTGCCGCGGCCTGCCGGGTTTGCCCCCTAACAAGGGCCGCGCGCGGCGTGGTGTTGTGCGGCATAGCCCGAAGCCAGCGAAAGGAAGCGGATCATGAGTCCACCAGACACAAATCTGAAGAAGCAGGAAAGCCGTCACAAATGGCCGCTGATCGGCATGGCGATTGTCGTGATCTTTGGCATCGGCATCATCGTCTTCTGGACGGGCGAGGAAGTCGCCACCGCCCCCGGTACCGAAGACGAGGTCATCGTCGACGATGGCACCGCGATTGAAGGCGACGACACGGCAACCGTGCCTGTCGCACCCGATTGACCCCAAGCCAACAGTATTGACCGCCAAGACCCGGAAGCCTCTGCTTCCGGGTTTTTTGTTGTTTGCCTCTGCCGCACGGGCGGGCCATCTTGCAGCGGTATCATGGGCATCGGGGCAGAACTATGTGGTATCTTGTAGGGGACATCGGCGGCACCAACCTGCGGCTTGCGGCGGTGGACCCGGCGGGCGCGGTGCTGCGGCGCTGCACGCATCGCACCGATGGGCTGACCACATTGCCAGACGCCTGCGCGGCGCTTTGTCGCGAGATGGGCGGCGCACCCGAGGGGGTCGCGGTGGCGGTGGCCGGGGTGGTTGTCGACGGGCAGGTGCGCATGACCAACGCCGCGCGCAGCATCTCGCGCGATGATCTGGCGCGGGCCTGTGATGTGGCCTCCTGCAAGGTGCTGTTGCTCAATGATTTCGAGGCGGCGGCCTGGTCCTTGGCCACGCTGGACGCGGCCAAGGTGAGCTTTCTTCAGGGCGGCCCTGCGCCGCAACCGGGCGCGCGGGTGATCATTGGACCGGGGACGGGCTTGGGCGTGGGGTCTTTGGTCTGGCAAGGGGCGCAGCCCACGGCGGTGCCGGGCGAAGGCGGGCATCTGCGGCTCACCCCCCATAGCGCCGAGGAAGTGGCCTATTTCGAAGCCCTGATCGCGCTTTGGCCCGAGGTGCAGATGGGCGACGCGCTGGCGGTCGAGGCCGAGGCGATCCTGTCGGGCACCGGCATCCCCTATTGGTACCGCGCCATCGCAACCGCACGCGGCGAGGCGGCGCATCTGGAGGGGGCGGCGGCGATCTTTGCCGCGGCCAAGGCTGAGGAGGACGCGAGTGCCTGCCGGGCGGTGGCCTTGATGGCGCGATATCTTGGGGGAGTCGCGGGGGATTTGGGTCTGGTCTTGGGCGCACGCGGTGGGGTTTTCATCACGGGGGGCGTGGCGCAGCAGAACCCTTGGATATTGGATGAGGCCTTCCTCGCTGCCTTCAACGCGGGCGGGCGGCACAGCAAATGGCGCGCGGCGCTCCCCTTGGGCCTGTGCAATGACCCCGACTTTGGCCTCATGGGGGCGCGCAACTGTCTGTTTGTGCAGCACGACCGCCCCCTGCCGGATTGACAGCAGGCTCCGCGCCGCCATGATCGCCGCAGCAGCCGGAGTGCCCTATGTCCAACCTTAATGATCCAAAACGCCAGTTCTTAGCGGAGCTGTTCGACACCGCCGTCGCCGCCGCCGATCCGGGGCTGATCTTGAAAGACAGGCTGCCGCCGCCGCCCAAGGGCCGCACGGTGGTGATCGGCGCGGGCAAAGGGGCGGCGCAATTGGCGCAGGCGTTCGAGGCGCTCTGGCCGCATCCCTATGACGGTGTCGTGGTCACCCGCTATGGCTATGGTGCGCCTTGTGAGCGCATCAAGGTGTTGGAGGCCGCCCATCCGGTGCCCGATCAGGCCGGGATCGTGGCCGCCCGCGCCTTGCAGGATGCGCTGCGCGGGCTGGGGCCGGAGGATCAGGTGATCGCGCTGATCTGCGGCGGCGGGTCGTCGCTTTTGCCCGCCCCGCCCGAGGGGCTGACGCTGGAGGATTTGCAGGCCCTGAACTCTGCGCTTCTAGCCTCCGGCGCGCCGATCTCTGTCATGAACGACATTCGCAAGCAGTTCAGCACGGTCAACGGCGGGCGGCTGGCGGAACTGGCCTATCCTGCGCAGGTGGTGAGCCTTGTCGTCTCGGATGTGCCGGGGGATGATCCCGGTGCCGTGGCCTCTGGCCCCACGGTGCCGGGGCGTAGGGCCGCGGCGGAGGTTTTGGAGGAGGTGGCCGCGCGGGGGCTGGAACTGCCGCCCCGTTGCATGGCTTTTCTGCAAATGGCCGCGCAGCAGCCTGCGCAAGACGCGCCCAGCAAGACGGCCACGCATGTTATTGCCTCTGCGGGTCTGTCCCTCACCGCGGCGGCCAAGGCGGCACAGGCGCGGGGGGTGACCGCATGGATACTGTCGGACGCGATCGAAGGCGAGGCGCGCGAGGTGGCGCTGGTGCATGCCGCGCTCGCCCGGCAGGCGCAACGAAGTGGTTACCCGCATCCCGCGCCGCTGGTGCTGCTCTCAGGCGGAGAGACGACGGTCACCCTGCGCCACAAGGGGCGCGGCGGGCGCAACAGTGAATTCGCGCTGTCCTTGGCGCTGGCACTCGACGGGCAGGAAGGCATCACCGCCTTGGCGGCGGACACCGACGGCATCGACGGGTCAGAGGATAACGCGGGCGCATTCGTCGCGCCGGGCACGGCGGGCGCGATGCGCGCGGCAGGGGTGGACCCACGCCGCGCCTTGCAGCACAACGATGCCTACGGTGCGTTTGCGGCGGTAGACGCCCTGTTTCACACCGGCCCCACCGGGACCAATGTGAATGATTTCCGCGCCCTGCTGATCGGCGATCTACCCAATAACTGAGCCGGTTCTGGGTCCGCCTAGGTGCGGTCGAAGATAATCACGTTGCGCTTCGCAGCGCCGGTCTTGGTGTCGGCTATCGCCTCGTTGATCTGATCCAGCCGCCAGCGCCCGGAGATCAGGCTGTCGAGTTGCAAGCGGCCCTGAAGGTAAAGGTCGACCATCCACGGGATATCGCGCTGGATCACCACGTCGCCCATTTTGGAGCCGACCATACCTTGCCCCAAGGCGGCAAGGACCACCGGCTCATAGCTGGCCTCGGCTCCGCTGTGGGGCATGCCAACCATGATCACCCGGCCCCCGGCGGCAAGGTAGCGCGGCGCGGTTTCATAGGCGGGGATCGCGCCCACGGTGACGATCACGGCATCCGCCCCGCGCCCCATGGCCTTGAAGGCCGCGCGCCACGGCTTCGCCTCGGTCGCGAGCACGGTGTCGGTCGCGCCGAATTCGCGGGCGATGGCGAGCTTTTCTTCGGTCATGTCCACCGCCACGATCCGCCGTGCGCCCGCGATGCGCGCCCCTTGGATGGCATTAAGGCCGACCCCGCCCGCGCCGATCACCACCACATCTTGGCCTGCGCGCAGCCCCGCTGCATTGACCACGGCACCCACGCCGGTGATTACGCCGCAGGCGATCAGACAGGCGGCGTCTTTGGGGATGTCATGCGAGATTTTCACGGCCTGCGAGCGGTCGACCACCACTTTTTCGGCGAAACCGCCGGTGTTCATGGCTTGAAAAAGCGGCGCCCCCTCTGCGGTCTGAAGCGGCCCTTCGGGCGCTTGCGGTGTTTCGCAGATCGTCGGCTGACCCGAGGCACAGTTGGGGCAGCTGCCGCAGGCGCGGATCAGGGTGACCACCACGCTGTCGCCCTCGACCAGCCCCTGTACATTCGGCCCCACGGCGCTGACCCGACCTGCGGCCTCATGGCCATAGACGGCAGGCAGGGTGCCGCCCCAGCCGCCTTCGGCAAACAGGATGTCGGAGTGGCAGATCGCCACGGCATCCAAGGTCACTTCGACCTCGCCGGATTGTGGTGCCTGCAGGCGGATGTCTTCGACGCTCAGCGGGCTGTCAAAGGCATGGCAGACGGCGGCTTTGATGGTTTGCAATGGCCTGTCCCTTTCACTTGGTTTTCGCCAGCCTGACGCGGAAGGGCCGGTGGTGCAAGGCGGGGAATGGGTCTAATGCGGCGAAGTGCCGGTTTGTGACGTGAGGAGAGGGCGGCTGGCAAAGATCACCAGCCCGCCGAGGGTCAGAAGCAGCGCCAGCAAGAAGGGCGCGCCGGGCAGGTAAAGCGCGGTATCAGGCGCCGTGAAATAGGCAAAGACCGCGGTCATCGCCAAGGGAGAGATGATCATCGCCAGCGCGGTGGAGGAACTGAGCGCGCCGTGCAGCTCGCCTTGGGCATCGGCGCTGACGCGGGCCGACATGATGCCTTGAAGTGCCGGGGGGATGACCCCGGCAAGGGCGGCAAGCGGGGTCATGATCAGCGCCCAGGTGCCTGAGGTCAGCACGGTCAGCGCGGCAAAGGCGGCAAGGGCAAAGACATGGCCCAAGATCACCGTGGCACGCGCGCCCAAGCGGCGGATCACGGGGCCGATCAGCGCACCTTGGACAAGGGCCATTTGCACGCCAAAAAGACCCAGCGACAGGCCGATCATCGTGGGGGACCAGCCAAACCGCTCGACGCCGAAATAGGCCCAGACCGCCGGATAGGCGGCAAAGCCCACGTGGTAGATGAAATAGACCGCCAGAAGCCTGCCGATCTCGGGCAGGCGGCCAAGGGCACGCAGCGCACCCAGCGGATTGGCCCGCCGCCAGTCAAAGGCGCGGCGCTGCGTCTGGGGCAGGGTTTCGCGCAGCACGGCCCAGCCGAGGGCCGCATTGCCTGCCGCCAGCACCGCCGCCGCCCAAAACGGCGCGCGGGTGCCATATTCACCCAAGATGCCGCCCATCAGCGGCCCCAGAACAAAGCCCGCGCCAAAGGCCGCGCCGATCAGCCCGAAACGCGCCGCGCGGTCCTGCGCCGGAGAGATGTCGGCCATATAGGCCGAGGCCGTGGCATGGGTTGCCGCCGTCACACCGCCCACCAGCCGCCCGATCAGCAGAAGCCATACGCTGCCCGCCAGTGCCATGACGCCGTAATCCACCGTCATCACGACCAACGCCAGCAGCAGCACCGGACGGCGGCCAAAACGGTCGGACAGGCCACCCAAAACCGGGCCGAAAAGGAATTGCATCGCGGCAAACCCCGTGGCCAGCACGCCGCCCCAAAGGGCCGCATCACTCAGCCCCCCGCCGCGCACTTCGCGGATCAGGTCGGGCATCACGGGCAGGATCAGACCGACGCCCATGGCATCGATCATCACCGTCACAAGAATAAAGATCAGCGGCAGCGGCATCCGGTCAGATGTGGTCCGCGTGAGGGGCAAAGGCAAGGGCGCCCGGTGCAAGGAGACGCGGCTGCGCATCGGTCCGGGTGCGGTTGGGGCCAGTCAGCTGGGCGCGATTGGCCTGCCCGTCGCGGAAAGCCGGGGTGCCGTGATCACATGGCACCATGCTCAGCCCTGCGCCTTGGGAATATGCCCGACGTTGGCGAGGAATTCGTTCAGCACTTCGGCGTATTCTTGCGGCTGCTCGACACAAGGCAGGTGCCCCGCGCGGCGGATCAGCTTGAATTTTGAGGCGGGGATCAGGTCCATCAACTCGCGCACCAGATCGGGCGGGGTGGAGCCGTCCTCGGACCCTGCGATGCCAAGCGCGGGCAGGCGCAGGCCGGAGGTGGGGGTCATGAAATCACTGTGCGAGATCGCCGCCGAACAGCCCGCATAGCCCGCGTCCGGCTGGCGGGTGAGCATGTTGCGCCAGAGCGCCATTTCCGGCGTGGCGCGGAATTCTGCGGAGAACCAGCGCTCCATCACCGCATCGGCAAGGCTTTCGATGCCGCCCTGTTCCACGGCGGCGATGCGCGTGTCCCAGATGTCGCGGTTGCCGATCTTGGTGGCGGTGTTGCTGAGCACCAGCGCGCGGATCATATCAAGCCGTTTCACCGCCAGCCCCTGCGCGATCATGCCGCCGATCGAGAGCCCGACGAAGACGCAGTTGCGCACCTGCAGGTGATCGAGCAGCCGTTCGGTATCGGTAATCAGCGACCCCATCGAATAGGGTGCGGGCGGGCAGGACGAGAGGCCATGGCCGCGTTTATCAAAACGGATGATGCGCAGACCGGGGGCGAGCAGTGGCAGAATAGGATCCCACAGGCGCATGTCGGTGCCGAGCGAATTGGCAAAGACCACAGGCGCGCCGTCTTCGGGGCCATCGACGCGGTAGTGAAGTTGGACGTCACCGGTGTCGAATATCTGCATTGGGGCTCTCCTGTAAGCGGCGGTGGTGGCCAGCATATCGCGCGAGGGGCCAAGGTCAAAGGCGGGACAGATCAAAAATGCCCTCTAGGCCGGCGCTGCCCTTGTCTTTACCCCAACATCTGCAGCGCCCGCGCGAACATATCCGCATCCACGTTCCCGCCAGAAATAGTGACGATCACATCGTCGCCCTCAATCTCAGCCCCACGGAACAGTGCCGCCGCCAGCGCCACGGCACCGCCCGGCTCGGCCACGACCTTCAGCCGGTTAAAGGCATGGCCCATCGCCTGCAGCGCCTCGTCGTCGCTCACCACCAGGCCCGGGCCGACAAGCCGTTGCATGATCGGAAAGGTCAGCTCGCCCGGCGCGGGTGTGACGATGGCGTCGCATATTGATCCCAAGGCGCTCGGATTCTGCTCGATCTTGCCAGAGGCCAGCGACCGGGCCGCATCGTCAAAGCCTTCCGGCTCTGCCGGGCGCACGCGGAGGGCGGGGGCCTCGGCCTCCAACGCCAAGGCGATGCCAGAGGTCAGGCCACCGCCGCCGCAGCAGACGATGACTTCGGCAGAGTTGATCCCCGCCTCGGCTGCCTGCTGCGCGATCTCCAGCCCTGTGGTGCCTTGGCCCGCGATCACCTGCGGCTCGTCATAGGGTTTGATCAGCGTGAGGCCGCGTTCTTCGGCCAGTTGCGCGCCGATCTTCTCGCGGCTCTCATTCGCGCGGTCATAGAGCACGACCTCGGCCCCATAGGCGCGGGTGTTGGCGATTTTCAGGCGCGGGCTGTCTTTGGGCATGACGATCACGGCGGGGGCACCGTGCATTTTCGACGCCAGCGCCACGCCCTGCGCGTGGTTGCCGCTGGAATAGGCGATGACGCCTTTCGCCCGCGCTTCAGGATCCAGTGATGACAGGGCCGACCACGCGCCGCGAAACTTGAAACTGCCGGTATGTTGCAAGCACTCTGGCTTGACCCAAATGCGACGGCCCGCGATCTCGTCCAGAAAGGGCGAGTTCAACAGGGGCGTGCGCCTCACATGGCCCTCTGCACGGACGGCGGCGGCGCGGATCATGTCGATGTTCATTACAATTGTCCTATCCATTCGTGCAGCGCGGCCAGCGCCTCGGGTTCGTCGAGAAACGGCACATGGCCGCGATCCGGCACCTCGGCCACGATCATATCCGGCCGCCGCGCCTGCATTTGCATCAGCGTTTCGCGGCTGAGCAGGGTCGAATTGGCCCCTCGGATCGCGGCCAGCGGCATGCCCTGGAGCGCATCGAAAAACGGCCAGAGGTCGGGAGTCGGCTGCCCCGCTGTGGCGATGGCATCGCGCAGATGCGGGTCATAGGTGATTTTCAGCCCGTCGTCGGTGGCTGTGTAATGGCGCTGCACCTCTTCCAGCCAGCGGCTTTCCGGCACGCCGCGAAATTCGGGAAAGGCCCGGGCCATGGCGGCGGCGGCCTCTTCATAGGTCTTGGCGGCGGGGTTGCGGCCCAGATAGCCCATGATGAACTCGATCCCCTTGGCGTCCAGCTCTGGCCCGACATCATTCAGCGCCACGCCCAGCAGGTGATCATGGGCGATCATCGCCAGCCCCATCGCATTGAGCCCGCCGCGCGAGGTGCCGATGATGGCGACCTTGTCCAACCCCAGATGCGCCAGCAGTTCCAGCACATCGCGGCATTCCACCGGCAGACTATAGTTCTTCCAGTTCTTGTCGAAGTCCGACCGACCACGGCCCCGGTGGTCCATGCGGATCAGGCGATGGCCCGCCAAATGAGGGGCCAGATAGTCGAAATCCGCGCCGGTGCGGGTAAGGCCCGCAAGGCAGAGGATCGGCAGCCCGTCGCCTTCATCCGTGTAATGCAGGGACAGCCCGTCGGAGGTGGTGAAACGCGCCATCAGAGGCCGGCCAATGCAGGGATGCCACTGAGTTCACGCAACTGATGCGCAGGTGTCCATGGCAGCCGGTCCACCGGATCGCCGCCCCGGTTGACCCACGCGGTTGTGAAACCATAGCCCGTCGCCGCCGCTGCATCCCAGCCGTTGGAGGAGACGAACAGCACTTCATCCTTAGCGCAGCCGTAGTGCTGTCCGACCAAATCATAGACCGATGCATGCGGTTTGAAGACCCCAACACTTTCGACCGAGAGCGACACATCCAATAGGTCACTGATTCCCGCGGATTGCACCGCCCCCTCCAGCATGGCGGGCGAGCCGTTGGATAGGATCGCGGTGTTCAGGCCGCCGTCTTTCAACGCGCGCAGCATGGCGGGAACCTCCGCAAAAGCCTGAAGCTCCCAATAAAGCGCCAAGAGGCGCTCGCGCAGGGCAGGGTCGTCAGCGACACCCATCTTCTCCAACGACCAGTCCAAACCCTCTTGGGTGACCTGCCAGAAATCGTCATGCGCCCCGGTCACGGCGCGCAGCCAGGAATACTGCAACTGCTTGAGGCGCCAGTGTTCTGCCAGTTGCGGCCAAGTGTCGGCGATGGCGGCAAAGGCGGGCTCCCGCGCGGCCTCGCGGGCGGCGGCGGCCACGTCGAACAGGGTTCCATAGGCGTCGAAAACACAGGTGGTAATGGGCATCTGGCTGGCTCTCCCTCATATGTCGCGGCAGAGTGGCATGCGGGCGAAGCGGCGAAAAGGGGCGAATTCCCCAATCGGCCGGGACTGGGGGTTTACTCTCGGGATCACAATCTTCATGCTGTCGCGGAATTTGGAGCACCCGCGCAGATACGCGGCCTCCTTCCCTTTTCCCCTGACAAATTGGAGACAACAATGGCTGAGGTCAAATCCGGCGACACAGTACAGATTCACTATACCGGCACCCTGCAGGACGGTACCACTTTTGACAGCTCCGAAGGCCGCGACCCGTTGGAGTTCGTTGTGGGCTCCGGCCAGATCATTCCCGGCCTCGACAGCGCGCTGCCCGGCATGGCTGAGGGCGACAAGAAGGTCGTTCAGGTGCCCAGCGACGACGCCTACGGCCCGGTAAACCCTGAGATGCGCCAATCGGTGCCGCGCGAAGGCATTCCGGCGGACATCCCGCTCGATCCCGGCACGCAGCTGCAGATGCAGACCCCCGAAGGTCAGGCGCTGCCGGTGACCGTGGTGGAAGTGGACGAGACCACCGTGACGCTCGACGCCAACCACCCGCTGGCGGGCAAAGACCTGCAGTTCGATATCGAATTGGTTAAGATCGCTTAAGCGATCTGACAATGGTACCGGGGGGGCAATCCCCCCGGTGACCCGACAAGGCGCGATGCGCGTCTTTTTCCCCTCGCACCGCAGCGCGCAGGCGCTTATGCAGGGGCCATGGATACCCCAGATACATTCGAGATTTTCCTTGTCTGCCCGCCCGGGCTTGAGGATTTGCTCTGCGCCGAGGCGCAGGAAAAAGGCTTTGCCGAAGCGCAGGCGCAGCCCGGTGGCGTGACCGTTCAGGGCGGTTGGCCCGAGGTCTGGCGCGCGAACCTGGAACTGCGCGGCGCGGGCCGGGTGCTGGCGCGGATCGGTGGGTTTATGGCCTTCCATCTGGCGCAGTTGGACAAGCGCTGCCGCAAGTTTTCCTTTGGTGACGTGCTGCGCGCCGATGTGCCGGTGAAGGTGCAGGTGACGACGAAGGCGTCAAAAATTTACCACGCCGGGGCCGCGCAGCAGCGGGTTGAGACCGCGCTGCGTGAAAGCCACGGGATTACGGTGGATGCGGAGGCGGCCTTGGTCCTGAAGGTGCGGATCGACGACAACGCGGTGATGTTCAGCATCGATACCTCCGGCGAGGCGTTGCACAAGCGCGGCCACAAGGAAGCGGTGGGCAAGGCACCGATGCGCGAGAATATGGCGGCGCTGATGCTGCGGTCATGTGGGTACACGCCGGGCGAGCCGGTGGTGGACCCGATGTGCGGCTCGGGGACGTTTTTGATCGAAGCCGCAGAGATTGCGGCGGGGCTGAAGCCGGGGCGCAGCCGGAGCTTTGCGTTTGAAGATTTGGCGAGCTTTGATGCCCTCGCGTGGGACGAGATGCGCAGCGGTGGGGATGTATCGCCCCCGTCGGCGCGGTTCTACGGCTCGGACCGGGATGCGGGCGCAATCCGCATGAGCACGGCCAATGCTGAGCGTGCGGGTGTGGGTGCGTGGTGCCATTTCGCCTGCCACGGGGCAGGGGAGGTGCAGCCGCCAGAGGGTCCGCCGGGGCTGGTGATCGTGAACCCGCCTTATGGGGGGCGGATTGGGAATAAGAAGCTGCTGTATCCGTTGTATGGGACTCTTGGTGAGACCTTGAAGTCGCGGTTCCGAGGCTGGCGTGTGGGGCTTGTCACGTCAGAGCCACCCTTGGCGCGGGCGACCGGGCTGCCGTGGAAACCGCAGGGGCCAGCGATTGCGCATGGTGGGATGAAGATATGGCTCTGGCAAACGGATGCGCTGCGATAGAGACCGAGGGTCAGCGCCCGCCCGTGGGGTGGCGATTGCAGCGTTCATCCGTCCCACTTTATGGTGCGGCTTTAGCGCACCCTCGAAAAGGCGCGCCCAGCCTCACCAAATCGCCTCCCCGTGGGGACGGGCAGGCGATGGCCCGGCGCCTACGGCTTGATTCCGGGCCGAGGTAGTTAAACCCTTAAAGGTTCTCAGCCTGCGGCATCCCCAACACGTGGAAACCACCATCCACACGGACAATCTCCCCCGTCGTGCAAGCGCCCGCATCAGACGCCAGATAAACCGCCGTCCCACCAACAGCCTCCAACGTCGCATTCGACCGCAACGGCGCATTCTGATCCGTGTGCTTATAGGTCTTGCGCGCGCCGCCAATGGCAGCCCCCGCCAGCGTCTTCATCGGCCCAGGGCTAATTGCGTTCACGCGGATCCCCTCCGGCCCCAGATCGTTCGCCAGATAGCGCGTGGCGCTTTCCAACGCCGCCTTGGCCACACCCATCACATTGTAGTTCGGCGTCACGCGGTTCGACCCCATGTAGGTCAACGTCAGCAGCGTGCCGCCGTTCTCCACCATCAGCGGATGCGCCCGGCGCGCGACGTCGATGAAGGAATAGGCCGAGATATCCATCGAGTTCTTGAAGTTCGCCCGGCTGGTGTTCAAGAAGCGTCCCGTCAACTCGGATTTGTCCGAGAAAGCAATGGCATGCACGACGAAGTCAATCGTCGGCCAGCGCGCGCCCAATTCCTCAAACGCGCGGTCGAGCGAGGCGTCATCGGTTACATCAACATCGACCATGAAGTCCGACCCGACACTCTCCGCCAGCGGCTCAAGACGCTTGCCAAAGGCCTCGCCCTGATAGGTGAAGGCCAGTTCGGCCCCGGCCTCGGCCATCGCCTTGGCGATGCCCCAAGCGATGGAGCGTTCATTGGCCACACCCATGATAAGGCCGCGTTTTCCTGCGAGCATTCCTGACATATCGCGCCCTCAGCCCTTATACTTTGACAGGATCATCGACCCATTGGTGCCACCAAATCCGAAGGAGTTGGTCATCACGGAATCGAGGCCCGCGTTGTCGACGCGCTCCAGCGCAATCTCGGAAGGATCAAGCGCCGGGTCGAGGTTTTGCACGTTGATCGACTTGGCGATGAAATCATTCTCAAGCATCAGCAGGCTAAAGATTGCCTCCAACGCACCGGCGGCGCCTTGGGCGTGGCCTGTCATCGATTTGGTCGAGCTAACGGGCGGCGTGCTGCCTTTACCGAAGACGCGGCGGACCGCTTCGATCTCGCCCACATCGCCGACGGGGGTGGAGGTGCCGTGTGCGTTGATATAGCCGACCTTGCGGCCCTCGGGCAGCGTGTCGAGCGCCAGACGCATCGCACGCTCGCCGCCTTCTCCGGAAGGCGCTACCATGTCGTGCCCATCGCTGGTGGCGGCATAGCCCGTCACCTCGGCGTAGATTTTCGCGCCGCGCGCCAGTGCGTGGTCGAGGTCTTCGAGCACCAGCATGCCGCCGCCGCCAGAGATCACAAAACCGTCGCGGTCCGCGTCAAAGGCGCGGCTCGCTGTTTCGGGGGCGTCGTTGTACTTGGACGACATCGCGCCCATTGCGTCAAAGAGGCAGGACAGCGTCCAGTCCAACTCTTCGCCGCCACCGGCAAACATCACATCTTGCTTGCCCAGCATGATCTGTTCAGCCGCGTTGCCGATGCAGTGCAGCGAGGTGGAGCAGGCCGAGGTGATGGAATAGTTGATGCCTTTGATCTTGAAAGCGGTCGAAAGGTTCGCGCTGACTGTCGAGGACATGCACTTCGGCACGGCAAACGGCCCGATGCGCTTGGTCGCACCGGTGTCCTTGACGATGTTATGCGCGGCGAACATGGCGCTTGTCGACGGCCCGCCCGAGCCTGCCACCAGACCCGTGCGCGGGTTGCTGATCTGGCTCTCGTCCAGACCCGCATCCTTGATCGCCTGATCCATCGCGACATAGGCATAGCCTGCGCCCGGACCCATGAAGCGCAACGTGCGCTTGTCGATATGGTCGGCCAGATTGATCTTAAGCGTCCCGGCCACGCGGCTGCGGAACCCGTGTTCGGCCATCTCCGGGCTTGCTTCGATCCCGGAGGTGCCGTCCTTCAGCGCGGCTAGCACTTCTTCGGCGTTATTTCCGATGGATGAGACAATTCCCAACCCTGTGACGACGACGCGGCGCATGGGCAGCACTCCTTTGTTTTATCAGCCCCGGTGTATGACAGCACAGCGGGACGGCGCAAGCGGTTTGCCAAAACCACCCGGGCGGAAGTTGCCGGTCAAGGTTCTGTGATGGAACGCGCGGAGGACGGGCGGTGTTTGCCCAACGAGACATAAAGGAGAACAGAATGCCCGAGATCAAGACGGTAAACCCCGCCACCGAAGAGGTCCTGAACACCTACACCGTGATGTCCGAAGCTGAAGCGATCCGCGCGGTCGAGGCCACGCATGAGGCTTTTAAGGACTGGCGCAAGTTCTCCCATGATGAGCGCGCGCCCTATCTAAAAAAGATCGCCGAAAAGCTTCGCGATAATAAGGAGGAACTGGCCGAGTTGATGACCCGCGAGGTTGGTAAGTTGTACAAAGACAGCCTTGACGAAGTTGACCTCTGCGCCGCGATCTTTGACTGGACCGCCGATGCGGGCCCGGAAAAGCTCAAGGACGAAACCCGCGAGTTGATGGATGGCAAGAAAAACGGCGTGGTGACCTATCAGCCGATTGGCGTGATCTATTCGGTCCAGCCGTGGAACTTCCCTTTTTACCAGCCGGTCCGCGTTCTGGCGGCAAACCTGATGGCAGGCAATGGCAACGTGTTGAAACACGCCCAAATTTGTACCGGCAGCGCGCTGCGTCTTAAGGAAATCTGCGAAGAGGCGGGCCTGCCGAAAGACCTGTTTAACGTCGTCATTATTGACCATGACACCAGCGACAAGCTGATCGCCCATGATCTGGTGCGCGGCGTGACCATGACCGGCTCGGACAAAGCGGGGAGCCACATCGGGTCGCTGGCAGCAAAGCATCTCAAGAAATCGGTGCTGGAACTGGGCTCGAACGATGCCTTTATCGTGCTGGATGACGCGGATATCGACACGGCGGTGAAATTCTCTGCTGCTGGTCGGATCTACAACAATGGCCAGACCTGCATCTCGGCAAAGCGCTTTATCGTGACCGACAAGAACTACGACGCCTTCGTGAAAGCCTTTGTCGAGCAGATGAAATCAATCGAGATGGGCGACCCGATGGACAAGAGCACCGGCCTTGGCCCGCTGTCGAGCCAAGAACAGTTCGAGACGGTGCGCGATCAGGTCAAGGAAAGCGTCGAAAAGGGCTGCGAACTGCT
The DNA here is from genome assembly GCF_040148765.1 of Sulfitobacter sp. NFXS29. Taxonomy (NCBI): domain Bacteria; kingdom Pseudomonadati; phylum Pseudomonadota; class Alphaproteobacteria; order Rhodobacterales; family Roseobacteraceae; genus Sulfitobacter; species Sulfitobacter sp. NFXS29. The sequence goes on along the minus strand of NZ_JAGDED010000002.1, from coordinate 65,745 downwards.
CTGTGGCGGCGAAGTGCCTGACCGCACGGGGGCTTACTATCCATCGACCGTGTTGGGCAATGTGAAGCCCGGCTCACCTGCTTATGACGACGAAATTTTTGGCCCCGTTGCCTCGGTGATCCGCGCCAAGGATGACGAAGATGCGATGCGTATTGCCAATGACAGCCGCTATGGTCTCGGCGGCGGTATCTTCTCGAAAGACGAGGACCGCGCGTTGGAGTTGGCCCGAGCCGAGTTTGACACTGGGATGATCCGGATCAACGGTTTTGGTTTGGCGGATCCGAATATGCCCTTCGGCGGGGTCAAGAACTCCGGTTATGGCCGCGAACATGGCGGCTTTGGCATGAGCGAATTTGTCAACGCCAAGGCGATTTTCCTGCCGTCCTAAGTGGCAAAGGGCGGGCGGTGGTGCACGCCGCTCGCCAATTTGAACGATAGTTTCCAAGAGGTTCTAGATGACTATGAAAGTACTTGTCGCCGGTGCGACCGGCAAAACCGGGCGTTTGCTCGTCAGTGAATTGAAAGACCGAGGGGCCGTGCCCATCGCGCTGGTGCGCGACGGTTCTGACACGTCTGTTCTGCCTGAGGGCACCGAGCAGCGGAAGGGTGATTTGACCAATTTGCAGGCGGGCGTCTGTGACGGCGTCGATGCGGTGGTCTTTGCAGCCGGGTCTGGCGGCAACACAGGGCCCGAGATGACCGAGAAGGTCGACCGCGAGGGCGCGCAACATCTGGTCGATCTGGCGCGCGAGGCGGGTGTTGAGCGTTTCGTCATGCTGAGCTCCGTCGGTGCCGACAATCCGCCGGAAGACCATGAGATGACTCATTACCTGAAGGCGAAGCAGGCGGCAGACGCGCATCTGCAAGCCTCTGGGTTGACCCATTCGATCCTGCGGCCTGTGGCGCTGACCGATGACCCCAAGACCAATGCGATCAATCTGGGCGAAGGGGTGGACCAGAAAGGCGAAGCGCATCGCGCCGATGTGGCCGCTGTATTGGCCGAGGCGGCAGTGACCGGGCGCCACGATGGCAAGGTGCAAGAGATGCAGACGCTCTGAACGGGTGATGCAAACGCAAAAGGGGGCCACGCGGGCCCCCTTTTTCTTGTCGGAATGTCGCCTCGGCTCAGCTTTCGCTCAGCGCGACTTTCATGTCTTTTACCTGATAGATCACCTCGCCATCGGCTTCGACGATGCCATCGGCCACGCCCATGGTCAGGCGGCGGGTCTGGATCGCCTTGGTGAAATCAATTTTGTAGGTCAGCATCTTGCGCTCAGGGCGTACCATGCCCGTCAGCTTCACTTCGCCCACGCCAAGCGCATAGCCGCGCCCCTTCCAGCCGCGCCAGCCGAGGTTGAAACCGGTCAACTGCCACAGACCGTCAAGACCCAGACAGCCGGGCATGATCGGGTTGCCGGGGAAGTGGCATTCGAAAAACCACAGGTCGGGCGTGATGTCGAACTCAGCGGTAATATGGCCCTTGCCATGGGCGCCGCCATCGGCGGATACATCGGTGATCCGGTCCATCATGAGCATCGGCGGGGCGGGAAGCTGTGCGTTACCGGGGCCGAAAAGTTCGCCGCGGGCGCATTTCAGCAGATCTTCCTTGTCGAAACTCGTGGGGTAGTCGGCCATCCTGCGGCTCTCCTGCTGCTCTGTTATATTACCGGCCCGGTTTAGCACCGCGTTCCGGGCTGCTGCAAGACCCGGGCGCGGGGGGCTGCAACGATTGGTTTGAGGTTTTCAATTGAAAACCGGGGATTTCCTCCTTTATATGACCCTGAAAGGCAGGGAACTGATGTCCGAACAGGAACAAGAGGTCGGAACGCGCTGGCTGGCTCAGGCCGGGCTGCGCCCTACGCGCCAACGTGTCACGCTGGCGAGCCTTTTGGTGGGCGATGGCCAAGACCGCCATGTCACTGCCGAAAGCCTGTTCGAGGCCGCAAAGGGGCAGGGCGAGGCCGTGTCGCTGGCCACGGTCTATAACACGCTGCGCGCCTTTTGTGATGCGGGGCTGTTGCAGGAAGTGACCGTGGATGGCTCGAAAAGCTATTTCGACACCAACACCCACGATCACCCGCATTTCTTTTGGGAAGACGACAGCAAGCTGACCGACGCGCCCTCTGAGCAATTGGTGATCGCGCAGCTTCCCGATGCGCCCGATGGGGCCGAGATTGCCTCGGTCGATGTGGTGATCCGCCTGCGCCGGAAATCCTGAACGGGCGGGGCACGCCCCGCCGCCTGAGCGATCAGCCGCGTTTGCGCAGCACCAGAAACGTCATCATGCCCATCGGCGGCAAGGCGCGTTCGTCTTCGACCTGCAGCGCGTCTTGTTGCAACACGGTCTCCATCTCGAAATCCGAATGCCAGCCAAGCGTATTGGCAAAGGGGGCCGAGACCTTTTCAAGAAAGCCCAACACGCCGGTGGTCCGCATGAAGTGGTTGGCGATGACCACCTGACCGCCGGGTTTGAGCACGCGGGCGATCTCTTCCATGACGCGCTCAGGTTCGGGCACGACCGACAGAACATGCATGGCGGCGATGGTGTCGAAACTGGCGTCGGGGAAATCAAGGGCGCGCGCATCCATCTGGCGCAGGTCTGACACATGTTTCAGCCCTTCCCGCGTCACGCGCTGGCGGGCCTTGGCGAGCATCTCATCACTGAAATCAATGCCGGTGACCGATAGATGCGGCGCGTAGTGAGGCAGGGAGAGGCCCGTGCCAACGCCCACTTCCAGCACCGAGCCTGCGCCCTTGTTGATATGGGCGACCACATGGCGGCGACCGCCGCTGGTCAGCGCGCCAAAGGTTTTGTCATAGATCGGCGCCCAGCGGGCATAAGAAGTCTCGACCGCCTTGATATCCATCTTAAATCCTTTTGGTTTTATTCGTTTTCTTCGCCCGCAATAGGCCCCAGATCACCATGCCGATATAGGCCACACAGAGCACGACAAGCGTGGTCCACGCATAGGTCGCCAGTGCGGCGGCAAAAATTGCCACGCCCACCAGCAGATATTTCACATGGCGCCGCGAGACCTTAGTGGTCTTGAAAGACCATGTGGGGATGCGGCTGATCATCAAGAATCCGATCAGCACCATATGCAGGCAGATCAACCAATCCGGCACGATGGGCCGGTTATGAAAGGCAAAGGAGGCAGTCATCGGCAGCAGCACCAGCAACGCACCGGCAGGCGAGGGGATGCCGGTAAAGAACGAGCCGCTTTCACCCACCGCGTCGCCGTTCTTGGCCTTTTCGGCTTCGGCTTTGTCGTTCACGTTGAAGCGCGCCAATCGCACCACGCAGCAGACCGCATAGATCAGCACGGAAATCCACGCCGCGCTGCGCATGTCTTGCAGCGCCCAGAAATAGAGGATCAGCGGCGGGGCCACCCCGAAGTTCAGGAAATCCGCCAGCGAATCCAGTTCCGCGCCCATCGGGCTGGAAGAGCGCAAGAGCCGCGCGAGCCGTCCGTCCAATCCATCGAGCACACAGGCCAGCAAGATCAGCTGCACCGCCAGCACATAGTTGCCCTGCACCCCAAAACGGATCGCCGAAAGCCCTGCGCAAATCGCGGTAATCGTCAGAGCGTTCGGCAGAAGCTGGATCAGCGCAAGGTCTGCGCCGGTCTTTTCAGAAGGGGGGCGCATGCAGGCTTTCCTAAAGTGGGGCGGTGTCGATCACCGGTTGTTTCAACTCGGCCAGCACGGTTTCCCCGGCGACCATGGTCTGCCCAATGCGCACCATCGGGTCGACGCCTTCGGGCAAATAGACATCTAGCCGGGAGCCGAAGCGGATCAAGCCAAAGCGTTCGCCGGTTTCCAGCCCGTCGCCGGATTTGACGAAACAAACGATACGCCGCGCCACAAGGCCCGCAATCTGCACAACGGCCAGATCGCGCCCGTCGTCCATGCGGATGCACAGGCTGTTGCGCTCATTGTCGGCGCTGGCCTTGTCGAGCGAGGCGTTGAAGAACTTGCCCGGGCGGTAGGCCACGGCCTGCACCTTGCCCGCAACGGGGGCGCGGTTGATGTGGCAGTTAAACACGCTCATGAAGACGCTGACGCGGGTCAGCGGCACATCGGGCATGCCCAGTTCCGCGGGCGGCACCGCAGGCTCGATGAGCGAGACGATGCCGTCGGCAGGGCTGACGATCAGGTCGGGCCTATCCGGCGTGACGCGCTCCGGGTCGCGGAAAAAGTAGTAGCACCAGATGGTGAGACCGACGCCGATCCAGCCCAGCACCTCTTCGATGGCGAAGAGCACCAGTGTGACAGCGGCGAAGATCGCCACGAATTTGATGCCCTCGCGGTGCATCGGTTTGATGAATGTATCGAGCAAGTTGACGGACATCGGACCCTCCCGTTCAGGCTGTCTTCCGTCATAGGTGCATGGCGGGCGAGTGCAAGGAGGTTTTGGGCAGGCGCGGGTTTTGGGCGGTTGCGAGCTGAACGGTGAGAGCACCGGATACAGGCGGCGTCCTGTCCGAGCGTCGAAAAGGTTAGCTGCCATGCGCTGAGGGTGTCGCCCTCCGGGGGGAGGGAGGGCGATGCCCGGTGTGCCACCGGGCGGGACAGTCTGAATAGGTCGCGGCTCCAATCGGCGCCTTTAGAACCGGCGGGCCCCGTTCAAAACCACTGCCCCGGCTCCATCAGACCCAAATCCATCAACTGCCGGGAATGCCACTCGAACGGCTCGGAATTCTGCCATTGAAATGTCGGGATATCGTAACGGCTGCCCGGATTGCTCTTCAGCGCCTTGGCGGTGCGGAAAGAGCAGATTGCCGCCGTTACGTTGTGGTGCCATTCGCAGGCGTAGGTATTGTATTCCTCGTCATTGAACGTGTGATCGCCGCGCAGCAGCAGCCCCGGTTTGGCGCGAAACAGCGGGATGCGGTCGATCTTGCGGCTCTGCGGTGGCACGTGTTCCTCGAACCGCCAGCGCAGCCCGCCAAAGAAATCAAGCTGCCGTTCCTTGGGATGCCCCTGCCGCGACGGATCCTTGCGCGCCAGCGCGTAATAGCCTGAGCGGTCCAGATGCGCCTGATCGAGTGAGACGGCATCGGGATGCCTTTGGAGGTCCAGCGCATAGAGGTCGACGACATAGGCCAGCATGGCATCGCGCCGCTCTTCTCCGTGAAAGGCCAGCAATTCCTTGACGTTGCGCGTCTCACTGAAGGGGTGGAAGAGGTATTCGGCGTTATAGCAGTAATAAAGCCATTGCCCCGGCACCGCGGCAATCATGCGGTTCACCGCCGCCTCCAGCGCGGCTTCGGCGGTGGTGTCATAGTCCACCCGCAGCACGCTTTCCTGCAAGTCGCGGGGCAGGTCAAAAGCGGGGGGCATCAGCGCCACCACACTGTCAAAGCCCGCTTGCTGGTGATGGCGCAGGGTGGTGTCGATCTCGACCTCATCCTCGACCAAGATCATGGCGATGGGGCCTGCCTCCAGCGCCGGACGGGCCTCTTTGATAAGATGGTCTAGATCGCGATACCGCATAGGCCCCCGCTGGTATTTCCCTGCCGCAAAGTCGGTCAATTCCGGGTCCATTGCAAGACGCGGCCACCGCTGTTAGACGACGCCATCTGCCCGAAATCCGTCAAAACCCTTGGATGCCCGCCATGACACAACCGAAAAAGCTGTTCATCAAGACCTATGGTTGCCAGATGAACGTCTATGACAGCGAACGCATGGCCGAAAGCCTTGGCAGTCAGGGCTATGTCACGACCGACCGGGCCGATGATGCGGATATGATCCTGCTCAACACCTGCCACATCCGCGAAAAGGCTGCAGAGAAGGTCTATTCCGAACTGGGCCGCCTGAAGCCGTTGAAAGACGCGCGCCCCGATCTGAAGATCGGCGTGGCGGGCTGCGTGGCCCAAGCCGAGGGCGAAGAGATCATGCGCCGCCAGCCGGCTGTCGATCTGGTGGTCGGACCGCAAAGCTATCACCGTCTGCCAGAGATGGAGGCGAAGGTGCAGAGCGGGCAAAGCGCGCTCGACACCGATTTTCCGGCAGAAGACAAATTCGACCACCTTAAAGGCCGCCCCAAGATGAAACGCGCGCCCGCGGCCTTCCTCACCGTGCAAGAGGGCTGCGACAAGTTCTGCGCCTTCTGCGTGGTGCCCTATACGCGGGGGGCCGAAGTTTCTCGCCCCGCCGAGAAGGTGCTGGAAGAGGCCCGCGATCTGGTCGAACGCGGCGTGCGCGAAGTCACCCTGCTGGGCCAGAATGTCAATGCCTACCACGGCGGTATGACGTTGGCCGGTCTGATCCGCGCGCTGGCCAAAATCGACGGGTTGGAGCGTATCCGCTACACCACCAGCCACCCCAACGACATGGGCGACGATCTGATTGCGGCCCATGGTGAGGTGCCCGAGCTGATGCCCTACCTGCACCTGCCGGTACAGTCGGGCAGCGATCACATCCTGAAACGGATGAACCGCAGCCACACCGCCGAAAGCTATCTGAAGCTGCTCGAACGCATCCGCGAGGCGCGGCCTGACATCGTGCTGTCGGGCGATTTCATCGTCGGCTTCCCCGAGGAAAGCGATGCCGACTTTGAGGCGACGATGGAGCTCGTCCGGCAGGTGCGCTACGGCTATGCCTATTCGTTCAAATATTCCACCCGCCCCGGCACCCCGGCGGCCGAACGCCCGCTGGTCGATGCAGCCGTGGCCGACGATCGCTTGCAGCGCCTGCAAGGGTTAATCACCCAGCACCAACGAGAAATCCAGCAGTCGATGGTGGGCCGCGAGGTGTCGGTTCTGGTTGAAAAGAAGGGCCGTTTGCCCGGTCAAATGCTTGGCAAGTCAGAGTATCTCCACGCGGTTCATATCGAGAACTGCACGGCGCAGATCGGTGACATCCAGCGCGTAAGAGTGACCGAAGCCAAGACGAACTCTTTGGCAGCTGTTTTGGTCTAACGGGCCGCCACTAGGGCCGTTGCGGGTGCGCGTTGCCGCGCACCCTGAGCTTATCAGTAGTTGTGCTTGCGATGCGAGGCGGCATCCGCAAAGATCCGTTTCATCGTCGCTTTCAGCCCCTCAGGGTTGCCCACTAGCGTGTGGTCCCGGCAGACACGCTCGGCCACGGCATGGGCTGTGGAGAAGTCATAGCCGACGGCCACGAGGCTATCCACGAAGACCGAGTTTGGCCGGTCCCAGATCACATCATTCCACGGGCCGCGGTAGCAGCTGACGTGGATCACATTGCCCGTTGGATGCGCCTTGCTTTGGTTGTGGTAGGCGTATTTCACACCCCCGGCAAAAGCGGGCATGGCCAGCAAGCCGGTGACGGCGGTGGCGAGTAGCATTTTCATCATGAGTTGGTCCCCCAGTTATCATTGCAGCAATCAAGATCGGCAAAGCCGCGCGAAGTCCCACCCTCGCGATCCGATGGATAGAGGTTTAGGTCTAAAGGTGCTTGTTTCAAGAAGATTCGAAGGCACTGTCAGGGGGTTGAGAACAATCTCAAGGGCTTGCGGGGGATTGTCGCCAAGGCATAGGCAATAGGGTAATTTCAGTCTTTCCGCCCGACAGAAAATGGCCGCCGCAGTCATCGGTTTCACCGTTATTGCGCGAAGGATTCGTTGTAATCGGTCAAGGCTCGGCCACAAAATGTTGATTTCACAGCTTCACAGCTTCACAGCAGGGCAGTTTTTACCTAACCTAACCCTATACTAACAAGGCGCGGGTCCGGGGAGGGGTCGCATTTGCCAAAAATAAGAACCAATATTTAGAATAGGACAAAAGCTGTGGGACCCACTATTTCCAAAGCACTGCGCGCCATGGCCAGCCTGACGATGGCGGCGGCGCTGACTGTGGCCAGCACGTCGGCCGATGCGCAGACACCCTCGCAACAGGGCCGCGACAAGGGCGTCTACACGCCGACCATCTGGGTCGATCCCGATGGCTGTGAACATTGGGTCATGGATGACGGGGCCGAGGGGTATATGACCCCGCATACGACCCGTCAGGGTATCCCGGTGTGCCGCCGCGGCGATGTTTGCGGTGTGATGGAGGCGGACCAGTTCTTTGCCACCGACAAATACAACATCTCGGCCCAGGGTCGCGCGCGCTTGGCGAATTTCTTCCAGTCGACCGGGGCGGTGTCTTACATCATCACCGGCCATACTGACAGCCGTGCCTCGGATGCCTATAACATGCGTCTGTCCTACAACCGCGCAAACTCGGTAGCGCGTGTCGCCAACCAAGTCGGGGCCAAGATCGCCGATGTGCGTGGCTACGGCGAACGGATGCCTGCCGTGCCGAACAATTCCGCTGCGAACATGGCCAAAAACCGCCGTGTCGAAATTATCTGCATTCGCTGAAGGGACCATAAAAGTGATTAAGACGAAACTTCTCATGGTCACCGCCTGTGCCGTCGGCCTGTCGGCCTGTACCGATTACGAAGGCGGTCTGGGCCGGGGGTATCCTTCGGACAAGACCGTTGACCGCGGCATCGACACCAAGCACCTCAGCACCCTTCAAGCGGGCATCTGGGTTGATCCAAACGGCTGCGACCACTGGATCATCGATGACGGGGTCGAGGGCTATCTCTCGGCGCGGCTTGATAAATTCGGCAAGCCGGTCTGCTCGGGCGTGGCGCCGCCGACACATACCGCGGGCCACTTCAAAGGTGGCTCCAAGATCAAAGACCCGAACTGACCTTGGCGGGCCATATCAAACACACCGGGCCGGAGCGCGTTGCGCTTCGGCCCTTTTTGTCGCTACGGGTTGGTAAATCCTGCCCGCCTGACTATCTCACCATTTAGTGCTTCACAAAGGATACGCGCATTGCCTTCAACTGATCTGATGTCACCGGAAAGGGTGGTGGAATTTCCCGATAACCGCCTTTTGATCGACCTCTGCGGCGCCTATGACGCGCATCTGGCTGCCATCGAAAAATCGCTCGAGGTGCAGATCATCCGGCGCGGCAATCACCTGCAGATTTTGGGTGAGGGCGAGGCCGTCGAGAAAGCCGAAAGCCTGCTGAATGCGCTTTATGTGCGGCTTGAAAGCGGCCGCTCGGTTGAGGCTGCTGATGTGGACGGCATGTTGCGCATGGGCAATTCCAGCGCTGGCACAGGCGTGCGTCAGGGCGACCAGCTGGAAATGCCAATGGGCGATGCGATTGAGATCCAGACCCGTAAAAAGCGGGTTGAGCCGCGCACCGACGCGCAGAAGGCCTATGTGCAATCGCTGTTTGACAATGAACTGGCCTTTGGCATCGGGCCTGCGGGTACGGGCAAGACCTATCTGGCCGTAGCCGTGGGCGTGTCGATGTTCATCGGTGGCCATGTGGACCGGATTATTCTCAGCCGTCCTGCGGTCGAAGCGGGAGAGAAGCTGGGCTATCTGCCGGGTGACATGAAGGACAAGGTCGATCCTTATATGCAGCCGCTCTATGATGCGCTGAACGACTTCTTGCCGGGCAAGCAACTGGCAAAACTGCTAGAGGAAAAGCGCATCGAGATCGCGCCGCTGGCCTTTATGCGGGGGCGGACGCTGTCGAATGCTTTTGTCGTGTTGGATGAGGCGCAGAACGCCACGTCGATGCAGATGAAGATGTTCCTGACGCGTCTGGGACAAAATTCCCGCATGGTAATTACTGGCGACCGCACGCAGATCGACCTGCCGCGCGGGGTGCAATCGGGGCTACAGGATGCCGAGCGTTTGCTGAAAACGATCCCAAGTATTAGCTTCAATTACTTCACCTCCAAGGACGTTGTACGCCACCCGCTGGTTGCGGCGATTATCGAGGCTTATGAGGCGGATAGCGGTGCCGCTTGATGCGATGCTAGAGGATTTCGACATCGTGATTGAGGACGACCGCTGGAACGCGGTCGACCTTGAACCGCTCGCCCATGCCGCAGCGCGCGCCACTCTGGGGCATCTCGGCCTCGACGCCGAGGCGGCAGAGATGACCCTGCTGGCCTGCGATGATGCGCGCATTGCTGTGCTGAACGAAGATTTTCGTGGCAAGGCGCGTGCCACAAATGTGCTCAGCTGGCCTGCGGAGGAACGCGGTGCCGCCGCGCCGGGCGGTGATCCGCTGCCCGTCGCACCCGGCATTGACGGAATGCTTGAACTGGGCGACATCGCCATGGCTTATGAGACATGTGCCGCCGAGGCCAACGCGGCGGCCAAGCCTTTGAATGCACATGTGACCCATCTCATCGTACATGGGCTGTTGCATCTTCTGGGCTATGACCACGAAAATGACCCCGACGCCATGTTGATGGAGGGGTTAGAGCGCGAAATACTTGGCAAAATGGGTTATGATGACCCATATAAGGAAAATGGCCCTTAGGGGGCTTGTAACACAGACGGGACCCAATGGGCGATACAGACGGATCATCTGAGGCGGCGCAGAGCGCGCTTGCGGATGAAGATAGACATGAGCTGCCGGATGATAGTGCAATGCGCACCGGCAATTTCTTTTCTCGGGTGTTCGAGGCATTGAGCCCATCGGACAGCGAGGATGACACCCCCGAGGCATCGGCAGAGACCGAGCGGCCTACTGGGCATGGCATGATCAACCTGCGCCGGATGCGGGTTGATGATGTGGCGGTGCCCAAGGCGGATATCACCGCCGTGCCGGTCAGCGCCACGCTGGATGAGCTTGTGGCGGTGTTCAAGGAAAGCGGCATGACCCGCCTGCCGGTTTACGACGGCACGCTGGACACGCCTGTGGGCATGGTCCACCTGAAAGACCTTGCGCTAAACCACGGGTTTAATGGCAAAAACACCAAGTTCGATCTGCGCGCCATGCTGCGCCCTTTGGTCTATGTGCCGCCGTCGATGACCATCGGCGTGCTGCTGACCAAGATGCAGGCCGAGCGGCGGCATATGGCATTGGTGATTGATGAATATGGCGGTGTTGACGGGCTTGTCACCATCGAAGACCTGATCGAACAGGTCATAGGCGAAATCGAAGACGAACATGACGTCGACGAGGGCACCTATTGGACGGTCGAAAAGCCCGGCACTTATCTGGCGCTGGCCAAGACTCCATTGGGTGATTTCGAGGCTGAGATTGGCCATTCCCTGACCGATCATGAGACCGTCGACGAAGAGGAGATCGACACGCTTGGCGGGTTGGTCTTCATGCTGTCGGGCCGGGTTCCGGCGCGCGGCGAGGTGGTTTTGCACCCCGACGGCCCTGAGTTTGAGGTGATCGACGCCGATCCGCGTCGCATCAAACGCTTACGGGTCCGCACCCAAGGGGCCGGGGGATGATGCAGCGGCTGGCGATGCGGGGCCGCATGTTGCTGGCTCCGGTCGCCGGAGCTGCTGCCGCCTTCGGGCAAGCGCCCTATGAGCTGCCGCTGCTGCTCTTTGCCGGGCTGCTGGTGGCGTTCTGGCTGTATCGTGCGCAATCTGGCGGCCCGTTCCGCGCGGCGCTGTTGGGCTGGGGCTTTGGCTTTGGCTATTTCCTGCACGCCCTGCATTGGATCGTGTCGCCCTTCTTGGTCGATGTGGCCCGCCACGGCTGGATGGCGCCCTTTGCGCTGATCCTGTTGGCGGCGGGCATGGCGCTGTTTTGGGGGCTGGCATTCGGTCTGACCCGCTGGATTGCCCCACGGCGCGGGCTGGCCTTGGCGCTGGCTTGGGCGGCGGTGGAACTGCTGCGTGCCTATATTTTCACGGGTTTTCCATGGGCCATGCCCGCGCAGGCGCTGGTCGGCGTGATGGCCGGGCAGGGGTTGGCTTGGGTTGGACCCTATGCGCTGAACCTCTGGCTCTTTGCCATCGCCGCGATCCTGTTGCTGCGGGGGCCTTTGGCGCTGCGATTGGGGCAGGGGACGCTGGCGCTGTCGACCGTTCTGCTCTTACTGCTGCCACCGCAAGCGCCGCCTGCGGTGATGACCGATCAGGTGGTGCGGTTGGTGCAGCCCAATGCGACCCAGCGGGAGAAATGGAACGCCGACAATTTCGAATTCTTTTTCACACGGCAACTCGACTATACCGCCGCCGCGCCGCAAGACGTGGGCCAAGCGCCTGATCTGGTGATCTGGCCCGAAACCGCGATCCCGTGGGCGCTGGATATGGCGGGCAGTGCGCTGTCCAAGATTGGTGCCGCGTCTGACGTGCCAGTGGTTCTGGGTGTGCAGCGCCGGTCTAACATGCGCTACTACAATTCGCTGGTGGTGCTGGATGCCGATGGTGCGGTCGATCAGCTTTATGACAAACACCATCTCGTGCCCTTTGGCGAATATATGCCGCTTGGCGATCTGATGGCGCGTTTCGGGATCCACGGGCTCGCGGCGCAGGAGGGCAACGGCTTTTCCAGCGGGCCGGGCGCGCAGCTTCTTGATATCGGACCGCTCGGCGCGGCATTGCCGCTGATCTGCTATGAGGCCGTCTTTGCCCATGACGTGAACGCCGCCCCATCGCGGCCCGCGTTTCTGATGCAAGTCACCAACGATGCGTGGTTCGGCGAGGCCGCAGGTCCGCGCCAGCACCTTGCCCAAGCGCGGATGCGCGCGATTGAGCAGGGGCTGCCCATGGCCCGTGCGGCCAACACAGGCATCTCGGCGATGATCGACCCGCAGGGGCGGGTGACCGCATCACTGGCATTGAACACCGAAGGGTTTATCGACGCGCCGCTGCCCGCGCCACTGCCGCCCACACTCTATAGCCGCAGCGGAGATTTGCCGCTTTCTGTGCTCTTGGCGCTGTGCCTTGCAGGGCTTGCCGTGGCCCGCCGCCGCAGCCCCGGGAATGCCGATTGACCATCCACCAGCGGTTGTCTAAGCCGTTGGCAGAGCACCACAACGGCTTCCTGACGTGGTGCGTAATTTTTATTGGAGCACTACATGTCCCGTCAGAACTACACTTTCACTTCGGAATCCGTTTCCGAGGGGCACCCGGATAAGGTCTGCGACCGGATTTCCGATGCGATCCTCGACGCTTTCATCAGCGAGGAACCCGAAGCGCGGGTCGCCGCCGAAACCTTTGCCACCACCAACCGTGTTGTAATCGGGGGCGAGGTCGGTCTGGCCGACAAGGCCAAGCTTGACGAATATCTGGCCGGTGTCGAAGACATCGCCCGCGCCTGCATCAAAGACATCGGCTATGAGCAGGATGAGTTCCACCACGCGACATGTGAGATCACCAACCTGCTGCACCCCCAGTCCGCCCATATCGCCCAAGGCGTTGATGCGTCGGGTGAAAAGGAAGAGGGCGCAGGCGATCAGGGGATCATGTTCGGCTTCGCCACCGACGAGACGCCCGAGCTGATGCCCGCTCCGATCCACTACGCCCATGCGGTGCTGCGGCGTCTGGCCGAAGTGCGCAAGGACGGCACCGAGCCCACCCTGCGGCCCGACGCCAAAAGCCAGCTTTCGGTGCGCTATGAAAACGGCAAGCCAGTGGGGGTCAGCTCCATCGTGCTCTCGACCCAGCATGAGAGCGAACGCCAGACCAGCGCCGATATCCGCGATATCGTTGAGCCTTACATCCGCGAAGTGCTGCCCGAGGGCTGGATCGACGATGACACCGTCTGGCACGTGAACCCCACGGGCGTTTTTGTCATCGGCGGGCCGGATGGCGACGCGGGCCTCACGGGCCGTAAGATCATCGTCGACACCTATGGCGGAGCCGCGCCTCATGGCGGCGGTGCGTTCTCGGGCAAGGACCCGACCAAGGTTGACCGCTCAGCCGCCTATGTGGCGCGCTATTTGGCCAAAAACGTTGTGGCAGCGGGGATGGCCAAAAAATGTACCATCCAGCTTAGCTATGCGATTGGCGTGAGCGAGCCGCTGTCGATCTATTGCGACACCCATGGCACTGGCGATGTGCATGACGCGGCGATTGAAAAGGCGATCCGCCAGATCATCGATCTGACCCCGCGCGGCATTCGCGAGCATCTGCAGTTGAACAAGCCGATCTACCAGCGCACGGCGGCCTATGGGCACTTTGGCCGCGCGCCTGATGCGGATGGCGGTTTCAGCTGGGAGCGCCGTGATCTGGTCGAGCAGCTTAAGGCAGCCGTATAAAGATATAGGGGTGGGCGGTCGCGCCCACCCTCTCGGCTTCGCGGCGCTTAGCCCCGCTCGGCCTGTTTGGCCTCAATGAGAGCCACCGCAGCGGCGACCGCATCATTAATCGCCATCTCAGTCGTGTCGATCTGCTTGGCATCATCGGCCGGTTTCAGCGGCGCTTGGTCTCGGCTCATGTCGCGTAGGTCGCGCTGTTTGACGTCTTCCAACACGGTTTCATAGGTGATTTCCACCCCTTTGCCCGCAAGCTCTGCAAAGCGGCGCTGCGCGCGCACTTCGGGGCTGGCGGTGATGAAGAGTTTCACCGGTGCATCGGGGCAGATCACCGTGCCGATGTCGCGCCCGTCGAGCACCGCACCGCCCGCGCGGGTGGCAAAGCTGCGCTGGAACCGCACGAGGGCGGCACGCACCGCAGGGATGACCGCCACTTTACTGGCCTCCTGCGCCACGTCGGGGTTGCGCAGGCTGGGGTCTTCGAGATCGACAGGGGCGAGGGTTTGCGCGGCTTCTTCAGGGTTCATTCCCTTGAGGGTCTTTGCCGCCACCGCCCGGTACAAAAGCCCGGTGTCGAGGTGCGCAAAGCCGAAATGCGCCGCGACGGCCTTGGCGACCGTGCCTTTGCCCGCCGCTGCGGGGCCGTCGATGGCGACGGTCATGCCGCTGTTTGTGGTCTTTGTCATTGCAGGTTCCTTTCGTTGCGCGCCCGTAGACCAAGCAGCAGGGCTGCTCCGAAACAGGCCGCCAGTATCATCCATTTCGCCTGCGTAAACAGGCTGGCGGTCGCGACCGCTTGTTCAGTCAGCCGTTCTGGCCCCAGTTCAATGAGCCGCCCGATCAGCATGTTCTCGGTGTAATCCGCCCCGAGGTAGAGCGCGACGGCCAGCGTCAGCGCCAGCCGAAGCCCGCCCGCCGACCAACGCCGAAACCACAGCAACAGCGCCAGCGCCAAAAGCGCAGGAAAGGCCGTGTCAGCCAGCCGGAATTGGCCGAGATAGAGTGCGGTTTGGCGCGAGCTGAGGACGGCGAGATAGGCGCCTGCCTCGGCCAGATCATAGCCCAAAAGCCGCCCATCCAAGACCCCCATGCCCCCCGCGCGTAGGTAGGTTTCGGCAAAGCCCGCAAGGGCGGCAAAGGCCAGCGCGGCGCAGAGGCTGAGCCAGATGAGCCGGTCGCCTATCACGCAGGCAGCCGTTCGATCTGCGCCCCCAAGGACGCCATCAGCGGCTCGAAAATCGGGAAGGATGTGGCGATCGGCCCGCCGTCATCCACCTGCACCGGCTGTTGCGCGACCATGCCAAGGATCAGGAAAGACATGGCGATGCGGTGATCGAGGTGGCTTTGGCAGGTCGCGCCTCCGGGGATGTTGCCATGGCCCAGCCCTTTGACGATCCACCAATCCGGCCCGTCTTCGACTTCGATACCGTTGGCGCGCAGCCCCGAGGCCATGGCCTCGATCCGGTCGCTTTCCTTGACGCGCAGCTCTTTGACGCCGCGCATCACGGTGTCGCCCGTGGCACAGGCCGCCACGACCGAGAGCACGGGATATTCATCGATCATGCTCGCCGTGCGTTCGGAGGGGACTTCGATGCCATGGAGGTTGGGGGAGAATTTCGCGCGCAGGTCGGCCACAGGCTCGCCGCCCTCGGTCCGTTCGTTTTCATAGGTCAGGTCCGAGCCCATCTCGCGCAGGGTGGTGAACAGGCCTGCGCGCGTGGGGTTCAGCCCGATGCCCGGCACCAGCACGTCAGAGCCCGGCACGATCAGCGCCGCGCAAACCGGAAAGGCAGCAGAGGAGGGGTCGCGCGGCACGTCGATATGTTGGGGTTTTAGCTCGGGCTGGCCGGTCAGGGTGATGACGCGGCCCTCGTCCGTGTCCTCAACCGTGATCTCGGCGCCGAAACCCGCCAGCATCCGTTCGGTATGGTCGCGGGTGGCTTCGGCCTCGATCACAACGGTCTTGCCGGGGGCATTCAACCCCGCCAGCAGCACGGCGGATTTGACCTGCGCCGAAGGGACCGGGACAGTATAGCGCACCGGCACAGGTTCAGCCGCGCCCACGAGGGTCATCGGCAGGCGGCCCCCGGCGCGGCCCACGGATTGCGTGCCGAATAGCGCCAACGGATCGGTCACCCGCGCCATCGGGCGGCTGTTGAGACTGGCATCGCCTGTGAATGTCACGCTGATCGGAGAGGTCGCCATCGCCCCCATCAAAAGCCGCACGCCGGTGCCGGAGTTGCCGCAATCGATGACATTTTCAGGCTCGGCAAAGCCGCCGACGCCGACGCCGTGGACGGAGTAAGAACCGCCGCCGTGGTCAATCACCTCGGCCCCGAAAGCCCGCATGGCTTTGGCGGTGTCGAGCACGTCTTGCCCTTCCAAAAGCCCGGTGATCGTGGTCTCGCCCACGGCCATGGCGCCAAGGATCAGGCTGCGGTGCGAGATCGACTTGTCGCCGGGCACCTCGGCGGTGCCGCTAAGCGGCCCGCAGGGGCGCGATGACATGGGAATGGGGCTGCCGTGACTGGACATGAGGTACCTCTAATCTGCTTGAGGCCCCTATTATCGCAGGCGGGCGGCAGCGTCCATCGCCGCGCGTGCAATGGATTGTAATCAGGGTGGTATCAGGCGCTCGGGCTTAGCGTTTGCGGAAGGTCAGGTAATGCGGGGTGCGCCCTTCGCGCAGTGCCTTCTGCTCGTAGCGAGTGGAAATCCAATCGTCCCAAGGCGCACGCCAATCGTCCGGCCCTTCGGCCAGCCAATCAAACCCGTGCTGCGGCACCTGTTCGAGGGTCTGGCGCACGTAGTCTTCGATATCCGTAGCCACGCGGAAGATCGCACCGGGTTTGAGCACGCGTGCGAGCGGCTCCAGATGCTCGGGCGTGACGAAGCGGCGGCGGTGGTGGCGTGTTTTCGGCCAAGGATCGGGGTAAAGCAGAAACGCCCGGTCGATCGAGGCTTCGGGCAGCACGTCGAACATATCGCGCACGTCACCGGGATGGATCGCGAGGTTATCCACGCCCGCCCGCCGGATTTTGCCCAGCAGCATGGCGACACCGTTGATGTAAGGCTCGCAGCCGATGATGCCGACGTCCGGGTTTTGCCCCGCCTGATGCACCAGATGCTCACCACCGCCAAAGCCGATTTCCAGCCAGACCTTGCGTCCGTCAAAGAGCGTGTCGAGGTCCAGCGGTGTGCGGTCGGGATTGCTCTCCCAATCAACGGCCCCCGGCGACAATGCATCGAGATCCTCGTCGATATAGGTCTTTTGCGACTTCTTCAGGGATTTGCCTTTGAGGCGGCCATAGAAGTTGCGGCGGGGGCGTTCTGTTTCACTCATGGCGGCTCATGTAGCCGCCCCGCCGCGCCACCGCAACATTCCTCTGCAGGGGCGGTGTCGAATAGGTGGGGGTTAATCTTTTGTTAGGCTCCATGCGCCTAGATGTCGGGGCAATGCAGGGAGACAGCTGATGAGCGTGGCAAGGCATGAGGCTGGCGCGGGCGATACGGCAGGCGGTACGACTACGCCGGGCACTGTGGCGCGCATCCTGATTGTGGACGATCAGCGGTTTGATCGCATGCGGATCAAACGGCTTTGCGGCGGGCTCGACTTTCCCATCCGAATGTCCGAGGCGGAAAGTATCGCCGCCCTTGCCCAGCAGTTAGATGAGGGGGAGTTTGACCTGATCTTGCTGGATTACAACCTGCCCGATGGGGACGGGTTGTGCGGGCTGCAGATGATCCGGGCGCATCCGCGAAACGGTGCCGCGGCAACCGTGATGGTCACCGGAACGGATCAAACCGAGGTGGCAATTGAGGCGCTGCGCGGCGGATGTAGCGATTACATCGCTAAGGATGAGCTTTCGCAAAGCACTTTGCGGCGCTCGGCTTTCAACGCCCTGCAAAAGACAGCACTGCAACTGGGCATCACCACGCAGGAGCAGAAACGCTCTGAGGTTCAGAGCGTTCTGCGGCGCTTTGCTGGGGAATGTGCGCAGGAGATAAAGCCGATGGTCGGCGACGTGATGCGCGACCTGCGGGCGCTCGATCGGTCGAACCCGGCGCTGGTGGAGGAAGAGCTGGCAAAGATCGATTATACTTTCCTACGCCTGTGGGAGTTTGTAGAGGATCTGGCCAGCTTTCAAGGCAGCGAGCTTGCTGAAGGCGATCTTGCCGATCCGCCAAAACCGACACAGGGTCTGGGTGCCGGATGGGGTGGGGCAGTCGGGTGACGGGGCTGTTCATGGTGCAGCTGTTCGCGCGGGTGTCGTAGGGGTCGCGTCGGCGGGCCGGGCCCCGTCTGTTTTTTCCGCTCTCGCGGATCGTGCCGAGCATCTCTGATTTTTGCCACTCCTCGCAGCGCCTCCACCCGGCAGACCCCCGCATATCACCGGCCAAACGCATGCATAGCCCTTGCAGGAGCGGCAAAATTGGCCTATACGCGCCCTGTCTAAGGGGCGGTTACAGCTTCGGGCGCGATATAACGGGCAGGGTCGGTACCAACCGGCCCTCTTTTGTTTGCGTTCGGCTGCGGGTTTACCGCTGTGCCTTTGCTTCGGAGTTTCTCCGGCGTGATCTGCACGGTGCCACCACAACGACCAATTGCAACTCCAGACCGGCGGAGACAACCGCGCGGCCAGAAACATTTGATAAGGATACGAAAAGCTACATGACTAAAGCAATGGACGAATTCGAAGCGCTTCTGAACGAAAGCTTCGAAATGGACACGCCCCAAGAGGGCACAGTCGTCAAAGGCAAGGTGATCGCTGTCGAAGCGGGCCAAGCCATCATCGACGTCGGCTACAAAATGGAAGGCCGCGTTGAGCTTAAAGAATTTGCTGATCCCGGCGAATCCCCCAAAATCGAAGTTGGCGACGAAGTCGAAGTTTTCCTTCGCCAAGTCGAAAACGCGCGTGGCGAAGCTGTCATCAGCCGCGAAATGGCCCGCCGTGAGGAAGCCTGGGATCGTCTGGAAAAAGCCTATGCCGCAGAAGAGCGTGTCGAAGGCGCGATCTTTGGCCGTGTCAAAGGTGGCTTCACCGTCGACCTCGGCGGCGCAGTTGCGTTCCTGCCCGGTTCGCAGGTCGACGTCCGCCCCGTGCGCGACGCGGGCCCGCTCATGGGTCTCAAGCAGCCGTTCCAAATCCTCAAGATGGACCGCCGTCGTGGCAACATCGTTGTATCGCGCCGTGCGATCCTCGAAGAGTCCCGCGCCGAACAGCGTGCCGAAGTCATTGGCAACCTGACCGAAGGTCAGACCGTCGATGGTGTGGTCAAGAACATCACCGAATACGGTGCGTTTGTTGACCTTGGCGGCGTAGACGGCCTGCTGCACGTCACCGACATGGCATGGCGCCGCGTGAACCACCCCTCTGAGATCCTGTCGATCGGCGAGACCATCAAGGTCCAGGTCATCAAGATCAACAAAGAGACGCACCGCATCAGCCTCGGCATGAAGCAGCTGCAAGAAGATCCGTGGGATCTGGTTGGCGCGAAATACCCGCTGTCCTCCGTGCACAGCGGTCGTGTGACCAACATCACCGATTACGGCGCATTTGTTGAGCTGGAGCCGGGCGTTGAAGGTCTGGTTCACGTGTCCGAGATGTCTTGGACCAAGAAGAACGTGCACCCCGGCAAGATCGTGTCCACCAGCCAAGAAGTCGAAGTCATGGTTCTGGAAATCGACAGCGCCAAGCGTCGTGTTTCCCTTGGTCTCAAGCAGACCATGCGCAACCCATGGGAAGTGTTCGCTGAAACACACCCCGAGGGCACCGAAGTCGAAGGCGAAGTCAAGAACATCACCGAATTCGGTCTGTTCGTTGGCCTGCCCGGCGACATCGACGGCATGGTTCACCTCTCCGACCTCAGCTGGGACCAGCGCGGCGAAGAAGCGATCCAAGACTACCGCAAAGGTGACGTGGTTCAGGCCGTCGTCTCCGAAGTTGACGTTGAGAAAGAGCGCATCTCGCTCTCGATCAAGAACGTTGGCGGTGACAAGTTCGCTGAAGCCGTTGGTGGCGTGAAGCGCGGCTCGATCGTGACTGTGAACGTGACCTCTATCGAAGAAGGTGGCATCGAAGTCGAATACGAAGGCATGAAGAGCTTCATCCGTCGTTCCGACCTCAGCCGTGACCGTGCCGAACAGCGCCCTGAGCGTTTCTCGGTTGGTGACAAGGTTGACGTGCGCATCACCAATGTCGACGCGAAAGCACACCGTCTGGGCGTCTCCATCAAGGCACGCGAGATCGCAGAAGAGAAAGAGGCGGTACAGCAGTACGGTTCCTCCGACTCCGGCGCGAGCTTGGGCGATATCCTTGGTGCGGCGCTGAAAGGCGACGACGAGTAAGCACATTCCACGTTGAATGTGTGATCTTAACGAAGGCCCCGCATGGCAACATGCGGGGCCTTTTTGCCTTCGTGCCCCGCATTCGAATCGCAAAGTGGGATCAGGAATGTGCGCTCAATCCCTGTGCATCAGGACCGTCGCGGGCAGTAGGTGGCGGAAAAGAGCCGAAATAACAGGGGTTTCGCTGCGAAAAATCTATCGCAGTGCTGGTGGAACACCTTCCCGTATGGGGCGTTATTTCCTATAGTCGGTTAAGACATCAATAAATTCTCGGGGGACGTGCCATGATCCGGTCGGAACTGATCCAGAAGATCGCTGACGACAATCCGCATCTTTATCAACGTGATGTTGAGCGGATCGTAAACACCGTCTTTGACGAGATCACGGGCGCCATGTCGCGTGGGGACCGGGTCGAACTGCGCGGCTTTGGTGCTTTCTCGGTTAAAAAACGAGATGCCCGCGTGGGGCGCAACCCGCGCACCGGTGAGACAGTGAATGTCGAAGAAAAGCACGTGCCCTTCTTCAAGACCGGCAAGTTACTGCGCGACCGGCTGAACGGGAAAAGCTGATGCGTTACATTCGTTATGCCTGCATCGCGCTGTTCGCGGTGGCGCTGGTTTCCGTTGCCTTGGCGAACCGAAATATCGTGACACTTCAGGTACTTCCGACCGAGATTTCAGGTTGGTTTGCGGTGAACCCATCTGTGGAACTGCCGCTCTTTATCGTGATCCTTGGCGGGATCATCGTGGGTCTCTTGGTTGGTTTTGTCTGGGAATGGATCCGAGAGCACGGCCACCGGGCAGAACTGGCGCGGCAGGCCCGCGAGCGGCGTCGCCTAGAGCGCGAAGTGATCCGCCTCAAGGAAGAGAAGCATCAGGGCAAGGATGAGGTGCTGGCGCTGCTGGACGAAGCAGGCTAAACCCCTCCTATGCCCGAGAATGTTAACGTAAAAATTTGCGGTTTGACCGACCCCGCGGATGTGCCCGCCGCCCTTTTGGCGGGCGCACGGACGCTGGGCTTTGTCTTTTTCGAAAAATCCCCGCGCCATCTGTCGCTTGAGGCCGCAGCCCATATGACGGAAGCGGTGCCAGATGGCATTTGCAAAGTCGCGCTGACCGTCAACGCGGATGATGCAGCGCTTGATGCGCTGCTCGCGGCGGTGCCGTTTCTCGACATGCTACAGCTTCACGGCAGCGAAAGCCCCGCGCGGGTGGCCGAGGTCAAGGCCCGCTATGGGCTGCCGGTGATGAAGGCCGTCGGCGTGGCGGATCGCGCTGATTTGGCGGTGCTGAACGACTATGTGACGGTCGCGGATCAGCTTTTGGTCGATGCCAAACCGCCGAAAGACGCGGTCCTGCCCGGTGGGAATGGTTTGGCCTTTGACTGGCGGCTGATCGCAGGGCGGCGCTGGCCGAAGCCTTGGATGCTCGCCGGTGGTTTGAATGCCGACAACGTCGGAGAGGCGATTGCCCTTACCGGGGCGCGGCAGGTCGACGTATCCTCTGGCGTTGAAACTGCGCCGGGGGTGAAGGATGCGGAGCGCATACGCGCCTTTTGCGAAGCGGCATTGAAGTAAGCTCTTTCAGATCAAAAGAAAAAAGGCCCGGTGGCATTGCCCCGGGCCTTTCCTATTCATGCCGTCGAAGGGCCGGATCAGATTGACTGATCGTAATCGCCGACGCCCGGCTCGGTCCGGATCACTGCGTCGATATCGGCAAAGATGGCGCGCATTTCGGCTTCGGATTCGGGGCTTTCGCAAACCACGACAAGGTTCGGCGTGTTGGACGAGGCCCGCACGAGGCCCCAGCCGCCGTTGTCGAGCATGACACGCGCGCCGTTCACGGTGATCACCTCGGCAATAGCGCGCCCGCCGATCTTGTCTCCGGCCTCTGCTTTGGCGACCAGCTTTTCAACCAGACGGTCGAGGATGTCGTATTTCTCGGTGTCCGCGGCGTAGGGCGACATGGTGGGCGTGGCCCAAGTCTGGGGCAGGGCGCGGCGTAGGTCAGACATGGACATGTCCGGGTTGCGGTCCATCAGCTTGCAGATTTCTACCGCGACGCGCATGCCGCAGTCATAGCCCCGGCCAATCGGCTCGGCCAAGAAATAGTGACCGGATTTCTCAAAGCCCGCCAGCGCGCCCAGTTCTTTGACGCGGCGCTTCATGTGGCTGTGGCCGGTTTTCCAGTAGTCGGCCTTGGCCCCGTGTTTTTGCAACTCAGGGTCAGAGGCAAAAAGCCCGGTGGATTTCACATCCGCGACGAAGGTGCTGTTGGGGTAGAGTTTCACCAGATCGCGGGCCATGATGACGCCCATTTTGTCGGCGAAGATTTCTTCGCCCTCGTCGTCCACCACGCCGCAGCGGTCGCCGTCACCATCAAAACCAAGCGCCAAATCGGCGCCGGAGGCGCGCACGCTGTCGGCCATGTCATGCAGCATTTCCATGGCTTCGGGGTTCGGGTTGTAATGGGGGAAAGTGTAATCCAGCGTGTTGTGGCTATCGACAACCTCGACCCCCAGCCGGCGGAACAGCTCAGGGGCGAAGGCCGAGGCGGTGCCGTTGCCAGTGGCGCAGACGACCTTAAGCTTGCGGGTCATTTTGAAGTCTCCCACGAGGTCGTCAAGATAGGCTTCGCGCACGCCGTCGACGAATTCATAGGCACCGCCCGGACGCCGCTCGCCCCGGCCGTTCAGCACGATGTCGCGCAGCTCGCCCATCTCATCGGGGCCGTGGGTCAGGGGGCGCTGGAAGCCCATTTTGACGCCGGTCCAGCCGTTCGGGTTGTGGCTGGCGGTGACCATGGCGACCGCCGGAGCATCAAGGTGGAACTGCGCGAAATAGGCCATGGGGGAAAGGGCGGGGCCGATATCCTTGACCGTGATCCCGGCCTGCATCAGCCCAAGCATCAGGGCATTCTTGATCGACAGCGAATAGTCGCGATAGTCATTGCCCACGGCGATGACAGGCTCGATCCCGCGCGCGTGCATCTGCGTGCCAAGGCCAAGGCCAAGCGCCGTGATGCCGGGCAGGTTGATGTCGTCGGGATATTTCCAACGCGCGTCATATTCGCGAAAGCCTGTCGGGGTGATCATCGCATCGCGGAGAAATTCCCAAGTGTTCGGGGTCACGGTGGAGGCCGGTTTACTCACGTCAAATACTCGCTTTTTGGATAAATTTAGAAAGTCAGCGGATGGCTTTTTGCCAGCGCATCGAATTGCATCAACAGGTTGATCAGCCCCGGCATCTGGTCGAGGTAAATCATGTTTGGCCCATCGCTGGGGGCGCGATCGGGGTCTTCGTGCGTCTCCATAAAGATTGCGGCGACGCCGATGGATGCGGCCGCGCGCGCCATGACGGGGGCAAATTCGCGTTGACCGCCCGAGGAGCCGCCCTTGCCGCCCGGCTGCGCGACGGAATGTGTCGCGTCCATCACCACCGGATAGCCGGTCTGTGCCATCTGCGGCAGGCTGCGCATATCTGCAACCAACGTGTTGTAGCCAAAGGTCGTGCCGCGTTCGGTCAAGAGGATATTCTTGTTTCCGGTGCTTTCGATCTTATCGACGATGTTCTGCATTTCCCACGGCGCGAGGAACTGGCCCTTCTTGACGTTTACGGCCTTGCCCGTCTCGCCAGCGGCCAGCAGGATATCGGTCTGGCGGCAGAGAAACGCAGGGATCTGCAGCACGTCGACCACTTCACCAGCCTGGGCGCATTGCGCTTCGTTATGCACATCCGTCAACACGGGCACATCATTGGCGCGGGCCACGGATTGCAGGACTTGCAGCCCCTTTTCGATGCCCAAACCGCGCTTGCCCGAGAGGGAGGTGCGGTTGGCCTTGTCATAGCTGCCCTTGAAGATGAATTGCGCGCCCGCGGCGTCACAGGTTTCTTTCAGGATACCTGCGATCATCTGCGCGTGGTCTTCGCTCTCCAACTGGCAGGGGCCAGCGATCACGGTGAGGGGACGGTCGTTGCCGACGGTCAGATTGCCAATGCGCAGCTGGGTCATGAAGTTACCTGTTCTCTTAGAATGGACGCTGTCAGGGACAACATCAGGTAGATGCCTGCAAAGATAAGGAAAGCCAATATCGTGTTTTCGAACTTGCGGGGGTAGGTCGCCTCGTCCGGTGCCACGGGATTTACGGCCACGGTAAGGTAGCGCACCTGCCGCCCGGCTTCGGTTCGGGCTTGCTCCATTGCGGTTTGCGCGCTTTGCAGCACCATGTCGGCGGCGGCCAAATCGGCCTGCGCAAGCTGCGCTGCGACCGCCTGTTGCGCCAGCGAGTTTTCGCCTTCGTTGGCGGCGGTCATGCGTTCGCGCAGTTTGGTCAGCTGTTCGCGAAGCCGCCGCACATCGCCGCGCGCGCCATCGACCTTGGCTTGGTTCGGGCGTTGGTTGTCGAGCAGGGCGGCGAGTTCGAGTTCTTTCTCAATCAACAGGGTTTCGTAATTGGTGATCTGGGTCCGGATTGAGGCGATCATCGCTTCGGGATCGACGTTGTTGTCGACCTGCAATTTGATCAGCGCTTCCTGCGCCGCGCGGCGGTTTGTCTGCGCGGTCTCATAGCCTTCGAGCGCGTCGCGCATGCCGTCTTCGCGCTTTTGCTTGCTCAGGTCGTTGACCCGCTCTTCGGCATAGGTGAGCAGACGTTTCGAGAATTCTTCCGACACCTCTGGATCGGCGGCGATGACCTCCATCCGGATCACGCCTTCGGTCGGGTCATAGCCGATTTTGACGTTCTTTTTGTAGGTCTTGTAGGATTCCTCATTGGTGGGGTTTTCCGAAAGCCGCTGGATCGCGTCGATCTGCGGGTCTGCGAAATGCGTGCGAAAGCCCGCGTCTTCGTCAAGGCGCAGCATCGCGTCTTTTGATTGCAGATAGGCCTGCGTGGCGATGCTGTCTGCGCTATTGGCGAATTGCGTGGGCAGCAGCCCGCCAAAGGGGCTGGTGCCGCCGCCGCCTTCGTTCTGGATGATCAGAAACTGGCTTTCAGTGGCATACATCGGCGTGGCAATTTTGTAGAAATAATAGCCCGCCGCAAAGGTCGGCAGCATGACAAAGAAGGCGAGCCGCACCATCAGCATGGCCGCTTTACGGCGACGGCGGCGGGTGATGTCGCGCTGAATATCCGAAATCTCGCGCTGGCGGCGCTCTGCGGGGCTCACATCGGTCGAGGGCAGGCCGCGGGGGCCGCGCGGGGTGGTCTGCGGCAGCTGCACCTTTGCGTCGCCGGGCTGCCCACGGGTGGCGGGCAGATCGTTGCCGCCCTGATCGCCCGATTGCGGCACCACAAGTTCCAGCATGTTGGACCGTTGAAACGGGTCGATCCCCTTAGCGCGCAAAAGGCGCACCGCATCGAAATCTGAGGTCGGTGCCAGCCCGTGCTTCTGCGCCACGCGGCGCGCCATGCGCAATTGGCGGCCCGTCAACCCTTCGCGGCGGATCGCGTCGATATCCTGCTCGGCCGACACTTCCTTGGCCGAGGATACCTCTCCGCTGCGGGGACTTTCAGGATCCGAGGTTTTGCCGCTGCGCGCGGCATGTTCCAAGGCTTCCTTGCTGTACGACGGCTCTACCTGCGTTGCATCGGCCACGGCGCGCAGCTTGGCCGTTCTCTCGGCCTTTTCGGCATCGGTCTGCGGTGCCTGCGCTTTCGCGGCACTGCTCGGCGATGCGCCGGAGGCCGCGGGCGGCGGTGCCTTGCGGATGCGGAATTTCCTAGCCTTGGGTTTCGTAGTCATAGAGCTGTTTCGCTTCTTCCAAGGTGTCGAACATATGTAATTTACCATCCAAAAGGACAGCGGCGGAGCGGGCGAACTTTTCAAGCGTATGGGCCTGATGCGAAACGATGATGATCGTCGTGGTTTGCAGCCGTTCTTTCAGAATGTCGCCCGCCTTGCGGTTGAACTCTACGTCTGTCGTGCCGGGCATGCCTTCGTCAATGAGATAGATATCAAAATCCAGCGCCAACATCAGCGCGAAAGAGAACCGCGCCCGCATCCCCGCGGAATAGGTGCCAAGCGGTTGGTCGAAATATTCGCCCAAGCCGCACAGCCAGCGGCAAAAACTTTCGACGTAATCCGGGTCGAGCCCATAGAGCCGCGCGATATAGCGGGCGTTTTCCATGGCTGAGACTTTGTTGACGACGCCGCCCATAAAACCCAATGGAAACGAGATGTTACAACTGCGCCTGATCTCACCATCATCCGGTTTCTCCAGCCCGGCCATCATATTGATCAAGGTGGTTTTGCCAGTGCCGTTCGGGGCCAGAATGCCCAAGGACTTGCCCAGTTCCACGCGAAAAGACACCCGGTCAAGGATGACCTTGTGCTGCGATCCCGTCCAAAAGGACTTGGACACATTTTCAAATTCCAGCATTCCCTGCTCCGGTTGGTGCTGAGCGCGGCCTCTCGGCGCCTCTTGTATCAGAGGTACCTTAACCGTTTATTCACCGAATTTGACCACAATATGTCGAAATGCAGGCGATGGCCGCCGCAAGTCGCCGTGCGGGCAGGGCGCGAGAAGGGCTGCGGAGGCTCAAACCGCCGCCTGTAGCGCGGTTGCTGGGCAAGCCGCCGGGGTGATGTCGGCTTGCCTATCTGCGCTGCGGTCGGTGCGGTGGTCAGTGCAGCGTGTGGGTGCTTTCGGTTGGGGTCATCTCACCGATGTAGCTGACGTTCATCAAGGCCGCCTGCGTGCGGTCGCCGTCGATGTTTTGCACGGGGCCCACGGGCACGGCGCTCATCAGGCCAAGCCGGGTCATCCACCGGCTGAAGGTGGCAGGCACGATGCCCAAAACGTGGCTTGCGCCCATGGCATAGGCGGCACCGGCCATCTGGTTCATAAGCATACGTTGCACGGCAATGCGGCGCTGCGCGGGGACCGCGCTGGTCAGGAAAAGGCGGGTGGCTTCCCAGATGTCATCGCGGACGGGCGCTTTGAAAAACAGCACGTCCTGCGGAATGTCCGGCAGCATCCCGAGCTGCGCATCGCGCAGCATGTAGCTGTACTGCGCGCAGGTCGAGGTGGTGGGCATCAGACGGACGCCGCCCATGACCTCTCCATACTCGTGCAGAACGATCCAGCGCGCGCGGGGCGTGTCGTACTGGTCAAACTCCATCCCATCAACCTGAGGGAGATCCCATTGCTTGTCATCGATAAAGATTCGGCGTCGGGCCCGAAGAAAATTGACGAATAACTCACCGTGCTGATGCATGTTCAAAAACGACAAAGTTGTGGCACGCATGTACGGATTGGCCAGGGCGAGGGCCTCTGGGCTGTAGGGATCAGGTTCAGCCGCTTTGGAGCCAAGGAGTTTACGGGGGAAACGATTATTTTTAATTTCCAACGCTTTAGCGTCTTGTGGCGTCAGTTCGGGAAGAACATCCTGCCAAGATTTCCCACTGAAGCTCCGTCCTTGCAGACTCATGTTTGACCTCGAAAATTCGCTGTAAAAATACTTCTTATCAAGAAGCTAACCTCTAGTTGCATGAAATGGCCATACTTATGTCCCATTTCCGGGTGTAGAAGGGGGGAAGATCGCGTCTAACATGTGCGACGATGCCGAAATGCAACATGTTAAGTGCGTTTGTCGGCAGAATGCTGACATTCGAGCAGCCGACCGAAGAAAACGAGAGCGATGTCGCAGGAAAAAGTAACATACGGGCCGATTCATACGCCGCATCTCGCTGACGCGACCAAGGTGCAGCAGATGCGGGATTATTCCCAGGTCGGCGTTAACCTGTTTTGGCAGCGGCAAATGATATTTGCGGCGGCCATTTGCCTGTCCGCTTTCTACTACGAGCTCTGGCTGTCGATCACGACGTTGATCCTGATCGCGATTTCCGAGACCTACGACTACCTTTTGTTCCTGCGCATCACCCGGTGGCGCGGGCGCAGCCCCCGTTTGGCGCGGTTGTTCATGAACCGCATCTACATCGGGACAGTGCTAAGCGCCGGGGTGATCAGCTATTTCGCGCTTGGGATTGCGCTTCAGCAGGGGGCGACGACCCATTTCCTGCCGCTGTTCTTCCTATTCGCGGCAGCGCTTTTTGCGTCGATGAACAACCATCATATCCTGCCGGTGCTGATGCTGCGGCTTGCAATCTATGGGGCGACATTCCTGTTCATCCCGATCTGGGACATCGTCCGCACCGGGGCGAGCATAGAATCCGAGCTTTGGACCCAGTTGTTCACCGTGGTCTTCGTGCTTTATTTTATCGTCGATTGCTCGCGTATCTTCATGAAAATGTACCGCACCAACCTGCGCCAGTTGGAAGAGCTGAAAGCAGAGCATGAGAAAACCAAGATCGCATTTAAGGTAAAGACCGAATTCGTCTCGACCATCAGCCACGAGCTGCGCACGCCGATGACATCGATCAAAGGGTCGCTCGATATGGCCTGCGCCGGGGTTCTGGGTGACATGAGCCCGCAGATGGAGAAGGTCTTGAAGATCGCGCAGCGCAATTCGGCGCGGCTTACATCGATCATCAACGAGATCCTCGATCTGCAAAAGTTCGAGGCGGGTAAGGTGAGCTTTGATATCGAACCGCTTGAAGTGCAAACGATAATCGAAGACGCAATTGAGCTTAATCAATCCTTTGCGGGTAACTTGGGTGTGACGCTGCGCTATGCCAAGCCTTCGGACGCAGCGGGCATTGCCACCGATGAAAAACGCCTGCAGCAGGTGATGTCCAACCTTCTGTCCAATGCGGCCAAATTCTCGCCCGCGGGGTCAACGGTGAAGGTCACCTCCGTCAAGCACGAGGATAAGGTGCGGATCAGCGTGATCGACGAGGGGATCGGCCTTGCGGAATCCGAGCGGGAGAAGGTCTTTGACGAATTCTCGCAGATCGACTCGTCTGACCAGCGCGCCGTTGGTGGAACCGGTCTGGGCATGAACATCTCCAAACGGATCATCGAAGCCTTAGGCGGTCAGATCGACTACTTCAAAAACGCGGGCCCCGGCACGACGTTCTATATCGATATGCCCTTGGGCAATGGGTCCGGGCGCGAGTTGGCGCATGGGATACATGTCAAAGATATGGTCAACGGGGACGGGCCTATTGGCGATGAAGAGCCCCAGAAACCCTCCGGGGATCGGGCCGCGGCTTAGGTTCGCGGCGGCCCGGCCCGTCGTCAGTGGCCAATTCCTTTCGGCTCGACGCCGCTTTGCTGTGCGTTTTTCGTGGCCTGCGTGCCGTGGTGCGGGGCAAAGCGGTCTGCCAGCACCGCTTTGATCTGATCGCGGACCTGCGCAGGGGTATGCCCGTGCCCCATTAGGCCACCAATTGCCAAGCCATGCCCGCGAAGATGGCTCCGACAAAGGCAAAGGCAAGGTAGGCGGCAAAGACATGCGATTTGACCAGCGCCCAGACAGCGATGGCCGCCGGGATGCAGCTGACCCCGCCTGCGATGACAAAGGACATGGCCGCGCCTTGGGTCATGCCTTGGGCCAACAGCGCGTCAATCAAGGGGACCGCGGCATAGCCGTTGAGATAGGCCGGTGCCCCCACCAAAGCGCCGAGGATGATGGGCATGATCCCGGTGCCGCCCAAGATATTGGCGATCCATTCAGCGGGCACGTAGGTCAGCATCAAGGCTTCGACCACATAGGCGAGCGTAAGCCATTTCACGAGGAAAACCGCATTGGTCAGCGCCGTGTCGCTAAAGCTCGCGCGGCGCTCGGATTCTTGCCAGAACTTCCAAACCGGCGCACCGGAGAAGGGTTTGGCCGAAGAACAGCAACTGCTTTTCGCAGGCTGGGCGCGCAGCGGCTCATTAAAGAGCGGGGTCCGCGACAGGGCCAAGACGGTGAAGCCGCCGAACATGCCAACGCCAAGTGCTGCGATGGTTTTCGCCACGGCGAAATCAAACCCCAGCGTGCCGGAGGTGATCGCGAACATCGCCGGGTCCATCAAGGGGGAGGCCAGCCAGAAGGCCATCACCGCACCCAGCGGGGCGCCAACGGCGAGCAGGGCGGCGATAAAGGGGATCACCTCGCAGCTGCAAAAGGGCGACAGCCCGCCAAGGGCGGCGGCCATGACCACCATCCGGGCCGGATTGCCCTCAAATGCGCGGGCGAGCAGGCTCTCGGCGCCGCTGGCTTTGAGGTAGGCAACGGCCAGCACGGCGAAGGCGATGAACGGGGCGGTGCCCAAAAGCGCCTCGGCGGTAAAGGCAACGGTCGGCACGACTTGCGGGGGATCCAGCAGGGCGATGAGGGCAAGAAGAGCCAATGTGATGCCCCAAGCGCCTTTCAAAAACGCCAAGCGGTGGAGCACGGGAGGGGATTGCGTGGTTTCAGCCATGGTCATGCTCCGTACATTCGTTGATTGCGTCTGCGCAGCATTCGGTGAGCAGGAAATTCGCCAGCGCCCGCACTTCTTCATAGGCGACAGCGGCGCAGATCGTGCTGCGGCCTTGTTTTTCTTGTTTCACCAGTCCGGCGGAGGCCAAGAGTTTCAGGTGATGCGTCAGGGTCGAGCCGGTCACCCCGGTGCGTTCGCCCAGCGTGCCGATGCTCAGCCCCGCCGATCCGGCGCGCACCAATGTGCGCAGCACCAATAGACGTTGTTCTGATCCAAGTGCTGCAAAGCTGCTCGCGGCGAGGGTGAGGGCGGGGGTTGCGGATTCTTGTTTCATGATTCTAGAAATATCGAAATGTCAGCCTGGTGCAAGCTTTATTTCGATATTTGTCGAAGTGATCCGCCCTTTATCTTTCGGCCCTACCGCTTATCTCCTCCTCATGAAGGATATCCGAGATGATCTGGCGGCCTGCCGCCTTTGTGCCGAGCGGTTTGCCGTGACGGCGACCCAGCATCGCCCACGGCCCATCGTCTGGTTCAAACCCGGCGCGCGGCTGCTGATTGCCAGCCAAGCGCCCGGCAAACGGGTGCATGAGGCGGGCAAGCCGTTTTGGGACATGTCCGGCACCCGTCTGCGCGACTGGTTGGGCTTGGACGAGGCGACATTCTATGACCGCAACCGGGTCGCCATCGTGCCGATGGGCTTTTGTTTTCCCGGCTATGACGCCAAGGGCAGTGATTTGCCGCCGCCGCGTATCTGTGCGCAGACATGGCGTAAACCGGTGCTTGAGATGTTACCTGACCTGCGGCTCACGGTTCTGATCGGGGCCTATGCGATGAAATATCACCTGCCCGGATTTCGCAATGTGACCGAGGCCGTGGCGGGGTGGCGGGATCATCCACCGGGGGTCTTTGCCTTGCCTCATCCGTCTTGGCGCAATACCGGATGGTTGAACAAGAATCCCTGGTTCGCGGAAGAGGTCCTGCCCCGTCTGCGTGCCGCCGTGTCCGAGGTGATGAATGACCGACCGCCAAACTGACCCCCAAGCTGACCTTAAGACAGCCCGGTTGATTGAGCCGACCCCGCTGGACCAAGCCCATGCCGCGATGGTGGCCGCTCCCGAGGACGACGCCGCCCGCCTGCGCTTTTACGAGCGTATCGCGGATGTTGAGCTTTTCATGTTGTTGGAGGATGAGCCGCAGGGCGATCAGATCAGCCCGGTGCTGCTTGAGGAGAGCTATGTCATGGTCTTCGACCGCGCCGCGCGGCTCTCGGCCCATGTGGGGGAGGCGTCTCCCTATGTGGCGCTTTCGGGTCGGGCGATTGCTGCGATGTTGGAGGGCCAGCCGCTTGGCATGGCGGTGAACATCGGCGTGGCCCCGTCGGAAATTCTGTTGCCTGCCGAGGCGTTGGACTGGCTGCGCAGCACCTTGGCCCATGCGCCGGGCGAAGTGGAGGCGGGCATCGATCAGGTGTTCCCCCCGCAGGGGCTGCCAGAGACGCTGATCGCCGCGATTGACGCCAAGCTGGCGACAGCGACCGGCATGGCGGCGGGGGCTTTCCTTGTTGGAGTTGAATATACCGGCGGCGGGCGCGGGCATCTGCTGGCCTTCGTCGGGGCGATCCCCCGCGCGCAGGATGCGCTTGTGCGGGCGGCGTCCGAGGCGTTGACCTTCTCGGGCATTGAGGCAGGCGCGATGGACGTAGGCTTTTTCGGCCCCAATGATGCGGTGGTGGAGAAACTTGCCCGCGTCGGTCTGCGCTTTGACCTGCCTCAGATGGAGCCCTTGCAGAATACGCCGCGTATGGCACCGGGGAGCGATCCGGCGAAACCGCCGAAACTGCGCTGATTGTGCCTTGAGGCAAAGAAAAAGCGGGCAGGGCAATCACACCCACCCGCCTTTTTCATTCCATCGCGCCGGTCTTAGCGGCGGCGGTCGCGCCGGGCGCTCATGGGTTGGAAGGCGACGCCGACATGGGCCTCGCAATAGGGTTTGCCCTGTTGCACGGGCAGGCCGCAGAACCAGAAGTCATCGGTCGCGGGGTCGCCGACGGGCCATTTACAGGTCCGCTCGGTCAGTTCCATCAGGCCGATCTTCTTGGCCTTCTTCTCGACTTCGCTGACCTTGGCGAGCGCTTCGGGGCTGATCTCATTGGCCGAAGGCTGCGGCGGCAGCGGTTGGCCTGCGGGGATGATCTGCTTGCGCGCGGGCAGGTTGGGCTTGGGCGCCGGGGCTGCGGCGGGCTCTTCGGCTTCGGGCGCAGGGGCGGCTTCGGCCTCGGGTTCCGCGGCTGGCTTAGCGGCGGGCTTTGGCTTGGCCTCGGCTTTGGGCGCTGCGGGCTTGGCCTTGGGCTCTGGCTTGGCGGCCGCTGCGGCGGCGGGTGCCCCGGCGGTGCGGTTCGACAGGCCCAGACGGTGCACCTTGCCGATCACGGCATTGCGCGTCACCCCGCCCAGTTCTTTCGCGATCTGGCTGGCGGACTGGCCTTCGCCCCACATCTTTTTAAGTGTCTCTACGCGCTCATCAGTCCAGGACATACGGGGTTCCCCAGTTAAAAAGCGGCCCCATAGCCCGGACCGCTTTGTCAGTGTATCGGCCCCCATTTTATCTTCTGGGGCCGCAGGTGCAAGCGCCGATCCCCATAAGGGCGGCAGGCTGCGATTGGGGCTTTACGTGGGGGATGAAGGGCGGCTATGCAAGGCCTATGATCAAAAGCGCCACAAATTCCATCCGACGACGCACCGTCCGATAACTGCGCGGCCCAGTTGGGCCTGATCACGCAGCATGTCTGCTGCACCCTTTCAAAATCCTCCAAATCCCATTGACCCGGCGCCAACCCCATGTCCTTTTACCGGCGTGATATGGCCCCTTCCTAAGGACAAACAGATGATCGCTTCCGTTCTGCCGACCTATAACCGCGCCCCTTTGACCTTTGTCAAAGGCGAAGGCACTTGGCTGATCGAGGCGGACGGGCGACGCTTTCTTGATCTTGGTGCGGGGATCGCGGTGAACGCGCTCGGTCATGCGCATCCGGCGCTTGTGAAGGCTTTGACCGATCAGGCGCAGGCGCTGTGGCATACGTCGAACCTCTACCATATCCCGCAGCAAGAGGCGCTGGCGGATCGGTTGGTTGCCGAAACCTTTGCCGACACGGCGTTCTTTTGCAATTCGGGCACCGAGGCTTGTGAGCTGGCCGTCAAAATGGCGCGCAAGTATTTTTATGAGGCGGGTCATCCGGAGCGGGTTGAGATTATCACCTTTAGCGGCTCGTTCCACGGGCGTTCCTCCGCTGGGATCGCGGCGGCAGGGTCTGAGAAGATGACCAAGGGGTTTGGTCCGCTGTTGCCGGGATTTGTGCATCTTGACCTTGGCGACAGCGACGCGCTTGAGGCCGCCATCACCGATAAGACTGCCGCCATCATGGTCGAGCCGGTGCAGGGCGAGGGCGGTATCCGCGCCGTGCCTGACGCGGAATTGCAGCAGATGCGTGCGCTTTGTGATCAGCACGGGCTGCTCTTGATTATGGACGAGGTGCAATGCGGCGTTGCCCGGACAGGGCGGCTTTTTGCCCATGAATGGGCGGGCGTAACCCCCGACATCATGATGGTCGCCAAGGGCATCGGCGGGGGCTTCCCCTTGGGTGCTGTGTTGGCGACCGAAAAGGCCGCGTCGGGCATGACCCCAGGTACCCATGGGTCGACCTATGGCGGCAACCCGCTGGGCTGCGCTGTCGGCTGCGCGGTTCTGGATGTGGTAGCCGATGAGGCGTTTCTGGCCGAAGTGAACCGCAAGGCGGGGCTGATGCGTCAGCGCCTCGAGGGGGTGGTGGCTGAGCATCCCGAGGTTTTTGAAGAGGTCCGCGGTGCGGGGCTGATGCTGGGGCTAAAGTGCAAGGTGGTGAATGCCGATGTGGTCACTGCGGGCTATGCCAATGAGTTGATCACCGTGCCCGCTGCCGACAATGTGATCCGCCTGCTGCCGCCTTTGAATATTTCCGACGATGAGATTGCCGAGGCCGTGACCCGCCTTGACGCCATCGCGCGTGAACTGACCCCGGCCTAAGCGCCATTCGCCTAAAACATTCCTCGGGCATCGGGGCAATTGCTCCCGTTACCCGCAAGACAGAGACGACAGATGAACCATTTTCTTGATATCCACCAAACCGACCCCGCCGATTTGCGGCAGATTATCGACAATGCCGCTGCTATGAAGGCCGCGCGCCAAGGTCGCCCGCGCGGCGCGCCGGATGATGATCAGCCGTTGAAAGACCAGATGGTTGCGCTGATCTTTGAAAAGCCGTCCACAAGGACGCGGGTCTCTTTTGACGTGGGCGTGCGGCAGATGGGCGGGCAGACCATGTTGCTGTCGGGCGCGGATATGCAGCTTGGCCATGGAGAGACCATCGCCGACACCGCCCGCGTATTGTCGCGCTATGTCGACATGATCATGATCCGTACCTTCGAAGAGCAAACCCTGCTTGATATGGCCGAACATGCCACCGTGCCGGTCATCAACGGGCTGACCAATCGCACCCACCCCTGCCAGATCATGGCCGACATCCAGACGTTTGAGGAACACCGCGGCCCGATCAAGGGGCGCAAGGTGGTCTGGTCGGGCGACGGCAACAATGTCTTTGCCAGCTTTGCCCATGCGGCGAAGCAGTTCGACTTTGACCTCGTCTTTACCGGCCCCGAGCCGCTGGACCCTGAAGCGGCGCTCGACGGGCTTTATACCGTCGAACGCAATCCGCAAAAGGCTGTCGAGGGCGCCGATCTGGTGGTCACCGACACTTGGGTCAGCATGCATGATCCGCAATCGGCCCGCGAACGGCGGCACAACCAGCTGCGCGGCTATCAGGTGAACGACGCGCTGATGTCGCTGGCCAAGCCCGACGCGCTCTTCATGCATTGCCTGCCTGCGCACCGCGATGATGAGGCGACAAGCTCGGTCATGGATGGCCCGCATTCGGTGATCTTTGATGAGGCTGAAAACCGTCTCCACGCTCAAAAAGCCGTCATGCGCTGGTGCTTGGGGGCATGAGCGACGGCCCCCGCATCGTTGTCGCGGGCGCGGGGGCGATCGGTTGTTTCATAGGTGGATTGCTGGCCGGGGCGGGGCATTCCGTGACCCTTCTGGCACGGCCTCGTATTCAGGCCGAGATCCGCACCCACGGGCTGACGTTAACCGATTTTGGCGGCATGGCCCGCTACCTCTCGGCGGATGATCTGACCCTCGCGAGCGATGAGACCTGCCTGCGCGATGCCGATATCGTGCTGGTCACGGTCAAATCGCGCGACACCGAAAACATCGCCCGGCAGATCGCCCGCCACACGGCGCAGGGCGTGCAGGTTATCAGTTTGCAAAACGGCATGGGCAACCGGGCGATTTTGGCGCAGCACCTGTCGCAGCATGATCTGCGGGCGGGGCTGGTGCCCTTCAACGTCGTAGCCATGGGGCAGGGGTGCTACCACCGGGCAAGCTCGGGCGATTTGGTGATTGAGGGCGGACCGGCGGATCTGGCGGCGCGGCTGTCGCTGCCGGAACTGAAGGTGGTGGAACACGCGGATATCACGGCCCTGCAATGGGGTAAGTTCCTGATGAACCTCAACAACGCGCTGAACGCGCTAAGCGGCTTGCCGTTGCAGGCCCAGTTGCAGGATCGGGCATGGCGGCGGCTGATGGCCGATCAATGGGCCGAGGCGCTTGCCATTTTGCGGGCGGAGAAGATCCGCCCCGCAATGACCACGCCAATCCCGGCGCGTCTGGTCCCGGCGCTGTTGCGCCTGCCGACGCCGCTGTTCACCCGCATCGCGGCAGCCATGTTGCAGATTGATCCGCAGGCGCGGACCTCCATGGCGCAAGACCTTGCTGCCTGCCGCCCGACCGAGATCGACGCGCTGCAAGGCGAGGTGCAACGGCGCGGACAGGCGCTTGGCCGGGCGACGCCTGTGACGGATATGGTCTTGCGGGTGATGGGCTGGGCAGAGCTTGCAGGCGAGGGGCTGCCGCATTTGCCGGTCACCGCCCTGCGGGCCGAGATGGCAGCAGGGCAGGACCAGCAAGAGGGGTAAGGCGCAGGCGCGCCTGACCTCAGTTCACGAGGGTGTTGAGCACCCAAAAGACCATGGCAGAAAGCAGGGCCGCCGCGGGCACGGTAATCACCCAAGCCGCGACGATGGTCATGAAATGCGACCGGCGCACCAGCTTGCGGCGGCGGCGCTCTTCCTTGGCGATGCGTTTCACTGCGCTGGTTTGGCCGCCGATCCGGCGCAGGCGCCGTTCCATATGCCATTCGCGGTAAAAGCCCACGCCAAAGACCCCGCCCACGGCGATATGGGTGGAGGACACCGGCAGGCCCAGCCAGCTTGCCACGATCACGGTGATCGCCGCCGAAAGGGCCACGCAATAGGCGCGCATCGGGTTCAACTTGGTGATCTGACTGCCGACCATCCGGATCAGTTTCGGCCCAAAAAGGAACAGACCAAAGGAGATGCCGAAGGCGCCGATGATCATGACCCATGTTGGGATGCTGACCTTATCCTCGAAACCGCCGAACTCTGTCGCATGTACGATCGCCGCCAGCGGGCCCACCGCATTGGCCACGTCATTGGCCCCATGCGCAAAACTGAGAAGCGCTGCCGAGAGGACCAGCGGCAGGCCAAAAAGCGTTTTGACCGAGCGGTTGCGGTTCTCCATCCCCTCGGACGCGCGGCGGATTAGCGGGGCGGAGATGGCATAGACCACCAGCCCCGTCACCAGCCCGATGATCAAGGCCATCGGCATGTCGATGCTGATGATTTTCTTAAGGCCCTTCAGCGCCAAATAGGCGGCAAAGACCCCGGCCATCAGACCCACCAGCACCGGCACCCAAGTGCGCGCGGCGGCGATTTTGTCGTCTTGGTATAGGATCCGTGCCTTGATGAAGGCCAAGAACATCGCCGCCACGGCACCGCCCAATACGGGAGAGATTACCCAGCTTGCGGCGATCATGCTCATCGAGCTCCAGTTGACCGCGCCAAGGCCCGCAGCTGCGATGCCCGCGCCCATGACCCCGCCCACAACCGAATGGGTGGTCGACACCGGCGCGCCGACCCATGTGGCAAGGTTTACCCAAAGCGCGGAAGACACCAGCGCTGCCATCATCGCCCAGACAAAAATGCGCGTGTCGGCCACGCTTGCCGGGTCGATGATGCCCTTGGAGATGGTCGAGACGACATCGCCCCCCGCCAGCAAGGCGCCGGCGGATTCGCACAGGGCGGCAATCACGATCGCCCCGCCCATGGTCAACGCATTGGCCCCCACGGCGGGGCCCATGTTATTGGCCACGTCGTTCGCGCCGATGTTCACCGCCATATAAGCGCCGAAGATCGCCGCCGCGATCACGACAAAGCTAGAGGGCTGATGCCCGAAGAAGACCGCCGCAACGGCACCTGCCACCACGATAAAGGCCAGCGCAATGCCCGGTGCCACGAGGGGGCGGGCGACATAGGTTGCGGCCAGTTCGACTTGCGAAATGCGGTTGAGGTCCTTGTCCAGCGTCTTCCACTGGCTGCCCTGCGGTTCCGTTGCCATTCCTGTATGATCTCCCAACGATCCAAACGTTCAGCGGGGGGTGACATAAGGCTATCGAGGGCGCAAGTCACCCTGTCACAAAATTGTAACATTCGGCGGGCGGCGGCAGTGGCTGTAGGAGAGGGGCAATGGGGCACCGGGCCGAGACCCGGTGCCGTTAGGCTTTAGTGAAAGGCAGACAAGATTGCTTTAAGATCAGGCTCATCCACGAGTTCTGATGCCTCCTGCGGGGTGAACCACGCGCGCTTGCGCATGCCTGCTTCGGGGTATTCCTCGCTCAGATCGCGCACGCGAGTGAGGTAGACCTGTGTGGTCACGGGCACGGTCAAGCCTTCGCCGAGACCCTTGTCATAGTCGAAAATGCCCATCGGATCGGATTCGATGTCGGCTTTTGTCACCCCGGCCTCTTCCCATGCTTCTTGCAAGGCGGCTCCGGCACCGTCCAACCCGTCGATCGGCCAGCCCTTGGGCAAAATCCAGCGGCCCGTGTCACGGCTGGTGATCAGCAGCACCTTTTTGCCTGCCTCGGACTCGCGGTAGCAAAGGGCCGCAACCTGCACGCGGCGGGGACGTTTGAAAATAGGAAGGACCATATCCTCCCAAGCGCGTCTAAATACTTGTGTCATTACAGAACTATGCCTCGGTCGGGTGTTTTTCTTGTTATCCCCGCATTATATAGTGTTCCCGAACGCAAATCAAACTGCGGCGCGCCAGATCGGCGGGCTTGGCAGTATGACCGGCTAGAAATGAGGCATGATCGTTATGGCAACTGGCACGCAGGCGGACGGGGGCGCGGCACGGGGGGCAGGCGCCGATATCGGGGTATACGGGCTGGGCACCATGGGCTCGGCTCTGGCGCTGAACTTGGCCGACAATGGCTTTACCGTGGCGGTGAGCAATCGTGAAGCAGAGTGGATTGCGCCTTTCCTTGACGAGGCCGGCCCGCTGGCCGAGCGTCTGATCGGGGCCGAGCGGCTGGAAGATTTCGTCGCCGCCATCGCCCGCCCGCGCAGCATCCTGTTCATGATCCCCTCTGGCGCGCCGGTCGATGCGATGATCGAGACGATCAAACCGCTGCTGGATGAGGGCGACACCTTAATCGACGGCGGCAACGCTGATTTCCACGACACCCGCCGCCGCAGTGCCGCATTGGACGGCACCGGTCTGCATTTCGTCGGCATGGGCGTGTCAGGCGGAGAGGCCGGGGCGCGCAATGGCCCGTCGATGATGGTCGGCGGCAGCGAACATTCGTGGACCCAGTTCAAACCTATGGCCGAGACGATTGCCGCCCATTTCGAAGGCTCCCCCTGCGTGGCGCATCTTGGCCCCGACGGGGCGGGGCATTTCGTCAAGACGGTGCACAACGGCATCGAATATGCCGACATGCAGATGATCGCCGAAGTCTACGGCCTGCTGCGGGATGCAGGCGGGCAGGGCGCGGTGGAGATCGGCAACCTCTTTGCCGACTGGCGCAATGGGCCGCTGAACTCCTATCTGATCGAAGTGTCGGCGGCCGCGCTTTTATCTGTCGACACCCAAACCGGCACGCCGATGGTCGACGTGATCCGCGATCAGGCGGGGCAGAAGGGCACCGGGCGCTGGACCTTGATCGAAGCGCTCAAGATGGGGCAATCGGCCAATACCATCGAAGCCGCCGTCGGCGCGCGCGGCTGGTCGAGCGAAAAGGCCGTGCGCGAGATGGCCGAGCCGCTGCTGCCCGAGGGCGTGCAAGACGCGCCACTGCCCGAGGTGGATGATCTGGAGATAGCGCTTTTGGCCGGGCGGATCATCGGCCACGCGCAGGGCTTTCGCATCCTTTCGGCGGCGTCGGAGGAGTTTGACTGGTCCCTCGACATGGCGCGGATTTCCGAGATTTGGCGGGCGGGCTGCATCATCCGCTCGGCGCTGTTGGACGAGTTTGCCGATGCTTTCCGGGGTGAGCTGCCGGGCGGGCATCTGATCCTTGCCCCCGCCATGCGCAAACGGCTGGAAGAGAGCGTTCCCGCGTTACGGCGTGTGGTGGCGGCGGGCGCGCTGCTCGGCGTGGCGCTGCCTGCGCTGTCGGCGGCGCTCGCGTGGTACGACAGCATGCGCCGGGCGCGCGGCACGGCCAATATGATCCAAGCGCAGCGCGATTTCTTTGGTGCGCATGGGTTTGAGCGGACAGAAGGGGAAGGCAAGTTTCACGGGACGTGGAACCCGCTGCCGTAAAAGGGTTGATAGGTCTGGAAACAAGCCGAAGGCGCCGGACCATCGCCTGCCCGCCCCGAAGGGGAGGCGATTTAGCAACGGCCGGAACACGACGAAAAGCCCACCCATGGTTGCGCCATATAGTGGCATGAAAATAGCGTAGCATCGCCACCCCGCGGGCAGGCGATGGTCCTCGTCACACCTTAGCGAACGGGTCCACCGGATAGCTCACATGCGCCAGATAAAGCCCTTGCGGCGGGCAGACCGGCCCACAGGCCGCACGGTCCTTTGCCGCAAGCGCCGCCCCCATATCCGCCACGCTCCAAGAGCCCGCGCCGACACGCTCTAACGAGCCAACGAAGCTGCGCACCTGATTGTGCAGGAAAGACCGCGCGCGCACGTCGAAATGATATTCCGTCCCGGCCATGGTCTCGACCTGAGAGACCTGCAAGCGGTCCAGTGTTTTCACCGGGCTTTCCGCCTGACAGACGGTTGAGCGGAAAGTAGTGAAATCATGTTTGCCCACCAAAAGATCCGCCGCCGCCTGCATCGCCTCTACATCCAAGCCATGTTTAA
This sequence comes from Sulfitobacter sp. NFXS29, assembly GCF_040148765.1. Lineage (NCBI taxonomy): Bacteria > Pseudomonadati > Pseudomonadota > Alphaproteobacteria > Rhodobacterales > Roseobacteraceae > Sulfitobacter > Sulfitobacter sp. NFXS29. The sequence goes on along the minus strand of NZ_JAGDED010000002.1, from coordinate 24,747 downwards.
TCTGCCAAACCAGCCCCGCCTGATGCACCGCCGGGGCACGCCGACTGAGGATGCGGAAGTGATAGCGCCGCTCAAGCGCCGAGAAACGGGCATGAAAATCCTCGGGGGCCAGCACGCAATCGGTGATCGCGATGGGCTGGGGTTTCAGGTGATAATTCAGCGCCTCGCCCAGACGAAAGGGCCGCCAGTCGCGGGCCATGTCGCAGTGGGCAACCTGCGCCAGCCCATGCACGCCGGTATCGGTGCGCCCGGCGGCGGCGATGGTATGCGCGCCCGGCTCCAACTTGGCCAAGGCGGCCTCGATCGCGCCTTGCACCGTGGGCTGGTCAACCTGACGTTGCCACCCATTGAAGGGCGCACCGTGGTATTCGATTTTCAAGGCATATCTGGGCATGAACGGGGCCTTAGCGCGGGCGGGCGCTTCTGGCAATCCCCGGCTGCCGACCCTATGTTAACGACAAAGACAAAGGGACGGGCGCAGCTTTGGGTATCACAGGCATTGCCGACGGCATTTGGCGGCAGTTTGAGACTGTCACCGACACGGTGGGAGAGACGTTTTTCGAGCCGGTGATCCGGCTTGGGGTCACGGGTCTTGCGCGCTCGGGCAAGACGGTTTTCATCACCTCGCTGGTGGCGAACCTGCTGGACCGGGGGCGGATGCCGGGGCTGTTGGCGGCCTCTGAAGGGCGGATCGAAGCGGCGTTTTTGCAGCCACAGCCCGACGATACCGTGCCGCGTTTTGACTATGAGAACCACCTCGCCGCGTTGACCGGCAAGACGCCGCATTGGCCGGAAAGCACGCGGGCGATCTCGGAATTGCGGCTGTCGCTCAAGGTGCGGCCCAATGGGCTGCTGGCGGGGCTGCAAGGGCCGCGCACCCTGCATCTGGATATCGTGGATTACCCCGGCGAATGGCTGCTTGATTTGGCGCTGATGGATGTCTCCTACGCCGAATGGTCGGCGCAGGTGATTGAGCGTATCGCCTCGCGTGAGGAGGCGGCGGGCTACCGCGCGCTGGCCGAACAGACCGACCCCCATGCCGAGTTGGAGGAGACCACCGCCCGCAGGCTTGCCGACAGTTTTGCCGACTACCTGCAAACCGCCCGTGCCAATGGCTATTCCGACTGTACCCCGGGGCGGTTTCTGCTCCCCGGTGACCTTGCAGGCTCACCGGTGTTGACCTTCGCGCCGCTGCCGGGCTCCGACGGGGCACCGCGTAAATCGCTGATCCGCGAGATGGCGCGGCGGTTCGAGGCCTATAAGAAACAGGTGGTGCAGCCCTTCTTTCGGGATCACTTTTCGCGGATCGACAGGCAGGTGGTGCTGGTTGACGCGCTTGGCGCGATCCACCAAGGGCCGCGGGCGGTCGAAGACCTGCGCGGCGCGATGGCCGATATTCTGGGCGCTTTCCGTCCGGGGACAAACAACTTCCTGACCAGCCTGCTGCGCGGCAAACGGGTTGAGAAAATTCTGTTTGCGGCCACCAAGGCGGACCACCTGCATCACAGCCAGCACCCACGGTTAAGTGGCATCATGCAGGCGCTGATCCGAGACGCGCGGGACCGGGCGCAATACGCAGGCGCGGGCACGCGGGCGATGGCCATCGCCAGCCTGCGCGCCACGACCGAAGACGTGATGACCCATGGCGGAGAACCGCTCGACGTGGTGCGCGGCACGCTTTTGAACGACGATGAAACACGCGGGCGGCAAGCGGCATTCTACCCCGGTGAACTGCCCGAAGACCCGGCGCATTTGCTGACCCCCGCCCGGCAGGGCGCGCAGGAATGGCTGGGGGCGGATTACCAGATCATGCGTTTTGCGCCGGCGGTGTTGGACCTGCGCCCCGGCGACGGCCCGCCGCATATCCGGCTCGACCGCGCGGCGGAATTTTTGCTCGGGGACCGGCTATGAGCGCGGTGCTGACCCGCCCCGCCACCCTGCGTCCCGCCCAGCCCCTAGACGCAGGCGCGGTGGGCGGCATCATGAGCGATTTTGCCCGCGATACCAACTGGTTGCCGCGCATTCATACGGCGGCTGAGGATATCGCCCACGCAGACGCGATGATTGCCCGCGGCTGGGTCACGGTGGCCGAGCAGGCGGGCCGGATCGCCGGTTTCGCGGCCTGTGAGGGCGGCGAGTTGGATGCGCTTTATGTGTCGCAGTCGGCGCGGGGGCGGGGCATCGGCTCGGCCTTGTTGCGAAGGTTAAAGACGCGCCATAAGGCACTGACTTGCTGGACATTTCAAGCCAACGCTCAGGCCATCGCTTTTTACCGCCAACATGGGTTTGCCGAAACCGCACGCGGCGATGGCAGCGCCAATGACGAAGGGCTGCCCGACCTAATATTACACTGGCAAAGGGAGGCCGCCTGATGGCCCGGGGACCGATCCTGTTCGACCTAGAAGAAGACGCCAAGCCCCAGCCCTCGGTCGCCGACGCGCCTGCCGTGCCAGAGTTGGACGTGGAAGCGCCGCCGCCCAAGGGTCAAGCGATGCAGATCGCCGCACGGCTCGCCGCGCGCAAACCCTCGCGGCTGGTGCGGATGTTCTGGGCGCTGGCCGGGGCGCTGGTGACGGCGCTGGTGTCAATCGCGGCTTGGACCTTCGTGACCGACCTGATGGCGCGCTACCCGCTGCTGGGCTGGGCGATGACGCTGCTGATCGGGGCGTTCTTGCTGGTGCTACTGCTGCTGTCCCTGCGTGAAATGGCGGCCTTTGGGCGGCTCGCGCGGCTCGACGGACTGCGCCACGACGCAGGCGAGGCGCTGGCGCAGGGGGATTTATCCGCCGCACGCAGTGTGACGGATCGGCTGGAAACGCTTTACAAGCACCGTGAAGACACCCGCTGGGGCCGCGACCGGCTGACCGAACTGCGCGGCGATCAATTCGATGCCGAGGCGCTGTTGGGGCTGGCCGAGAGCGAGGTTCTGGCCCCTCTGGACCGCGCCGCCACCCGCGAGGTCGAGGCCGCCGCCCGGCAGGTCGCCGCTGTCACCGCGCTGGTGCCCTTGGCGCTGGCTGATGTGGCCGCGGCGCTCAGCAGCAACCTGCGGATGATCCGCCGCATTGCCGAGATCTATGGCGGGCGTTCGGGCTTTTTCGGCTCGTGGCGGCTGACCCGCGCGGTGCTGTCGCATCTGGTGGCCACCGGGGCCGTGGCGGTGGGCGACGACCTGATTGAGCCACTTTTGGGGGGCTCCATCGTGGCCAAGCTGAGCCGACGTTTCGGCGAAGGGCTGGTAAATGGCGCGCTGACAGCTCGGGTCGGGGTGGCCGCGATCGAGGTCTGCCGCCCACTGCCCTTTGCCCGCGAAAAACGCCCCGGCGTGCGGGGCATCGTCAAACGCGCGCTGACCGGGGTGTTTGGCAACGGGTAAGAGATCAGGCCGCTGCGACCGCCTCCCGCACGGCGCGCAGCGGGTGTTGGATCAGGCCGGGCCAAGGTGAGACCCGCAAACCGGGGGCATAGCCCCACCGCGCGGCTTCCTCCGCCTGTTCCGCCGTCATCTGCGTGGCCCCGGTATAGCTTTGATTGCCATCCGCGATGCCTTCGGGCAGCGCCGCTTCGGAAAGGTCGATGAAACGCGCGATTTGGCGCAGGGCGCGGGGGGCGTCGGCGACGATATCCTCGTAGCGCAGCACCATCACCGCATGGAGATAGGGCAGGTCGCCCAGCATCTGCGCCTGCGCCGCGATCCAGTGATCGATCAACGCTTGTGGCGGGGCATCGACCCATGCGGCGACTGAGGCCGCGACCGCCTCGGGGTGGCGCAGGACGACGATGAATTGCGACATGGGAAAGAGGTGCTGCATCAACCGCATGCGGGTCAGGTTCACCGGCGATTTCTCAACCCGCCAGCGCAGCTCGGGGGCGAACCACGGCGCCCAGTCCTGCGTTAGCCGGGTTTTTGTCTCCAAAGTGTTGAGCGGGTGGGCCTCGGTCAGATGTTCTTGTGGGTTGGTTGCGAAATACATGGGCCGTCCGGATTGCGCCGTATGGGGGATGGCCCCTTGCAGGTAGACGCCTTCATTCTCAGGCGCTGCCGATCCGGTGATGCCGCCTGCGCCGGGCAGGGCATTGGCCAGCCGATTAACCAGCGAGGTGCCAGAGCGGTGCAGCCCGCCGATGAACAGATAGCGCGGAGGGATCTGTGAAGGCATTGGCGGGCTCTGATTGGGGCTGGGCAGGGTGCAGTGGCAAGCAACTAGTACCGCCATGCCTGCCGTCGAGAAATGAAAGCATTAACATTTGTTATCGGAACGGAGAGGGCGCGAGGGGGGTCACCTTTCCATAAGGAGACCCGTTCATGTTCATTTGCCACATTGCCCTTGGGGGCTGCCTCACGGCGCCGTCTGTCAACTATGGCGTGACCGAGGATACCGGCGGTCACATCGCCTATATCTTGGGGGCCGCCCGCGCGCAGGCGGCGCGGGGGGATGTGGAGATGGTGCAGATCGTCACCCGTGCTTTCGATGAGCCGACACTCGGGGCCGTTCACGCGCAGACCGAACAACAGGTCAGCCGCAGCCTGTCGATCCGGCGGCTTTGGACCGCGCAGCGGGGGTATCTGAGCAAGGAAAACCTCGCCGCGGAAATTCCCGCACTGGTGGATGCTTTTCTAGAGGATTTGGCGCAGGCGCAGCGGTTGCCGGATGTGATCCACGCGCATTTTGCCGATGCGGCGCAATTGGCATTGGCAGCGCGTGCGCGGTTCGGGATCCCGGTGATCTATACCCCGCATTCGCTGGCGCTGAGCAAATCGGGGCCTGCGGTGGATACCGACCGGATCGCAGCGGAACGGCGCGCGCTGCTAGAGGCCGATGCGGTGGTGCTGTCTTCGCGCGATGAGGCAGAGGTGCAGGTCGCCGCCTATGGGGCGGATGCGCAGGCGCGGGTGCACCGTGTTTCTCCCGGCGTATCGCTGCGCCGCCCGGCAGAGACCGGGGCAGGCCGCGCCTTGCTGGCCGATAGGCTGAGCGATCCCGACCGCCCGACGCTGCTGGCCGTGGCGCGCCCCGTCGCCCGCAAGAACCTTGCAACCTTGGCGCGGGTCTATGCGGACAGCCCTGCGCTACAGGCGCGGGCGAACCTTGTGATCCTCGCCGGACAGCACGGTGATGCGCTACAGGCGAATGCAGAGGCGCGCGCGGAACTGCTCGGCCTGCGCGAGACGCTGGAGGTGCCAGCGTTGCGGGGCAAGGTGGCATTGCCGCCGAGCCATACTCAGGGCGATGTGGCTGCACTTTATGACCGCGCGGCGCAAACGGGCGGGGTCTTCGTGAACCTCGCGCTGCATGAACCCTTTGGCCTGACCATGTTGGAGGCGGCCTCTCATGGGTTGCCGGTGGTGGCGACGCAAGAGGGCGGGCCTGCCGATATCGTGGCGGACCTTGGCCATGGCATCTGCGTGCCGCCCCGCGATGTGGAGGCGATAGAGGCGGCGCTGTTGAAGCTTTTGGACGAGCCCGCGTTCTGGGCGGAGGCAGCGCAAGCCGGGCACGCCCATGTCGGGCGCTACGATTGGTCGAAATGGGCCGAAGAGGTGCAGCATATCTGCGAGAATATCTGCAACCCCGCGCCGGTTACGGCGCAAGCGTCGGTCATGCTGGCCAGCGACATCGACAACACGCTGACCGGCTGCGCGCCTTCTGCTGCTTTGTTCAACGCATGGATCGCCCGCGACCGTCCGATGTTTGCCGTGGCCACGGGCCGCAGCCTGCCGGAGGCCCGCCGCATCCTGCGCGATTGGAACCTGCCAAGCCCGCGTGTTTTCATCACTTCTGTCGGCACTGAGGTCTATTTGCCCGATGCGGAAGGGCGGCTTTGTCTGGATGAGCGTTTCGCCCAGAAACTTGACGCCGGATGGCAGCGCGACCGGGTAGAGCGCGCGCTGAAGGAGTTCGGCTTTAACTGGCAGGCGCGGGTCGAACAGCGGCGCTGGAAGCTCAGCGGCTTTGGCGACATGCGCACCGCGCGTCGGCTAGAGCGGCATCTGGCACGGCGCGGTGTGGCGGCGCAGATCGTGGCCTCCCACGGGCGGCTGATCGATGTCTTGCCTTTGGCCGCGGGCAAGGGCCCTGCGGTCTGTGCCGCGGCGCGGCGGTTGGGCATGCCGATGGACCGGGTCGTGGTGGCCGGGGACAGCGGCAATGATTTCGATATGTTGCAGGCCGTGGAGGATGGGCCGGGCCGGGGCATCTTGGTCGGCAATGCGATGGACGGGCTGCGCGAACGTCTGAGCGGCAGACGGCTCTACCATGCCCGCGCCGCCCATGCGGCGGGGGTTTTGGAGGGGCTAGAGACCTTTGGTTTCGCCCTCAACGCGATGGAGCCGCCGATCAAGATGGTGGCGCAATGACGCGGCCCATCGGTTACTTCGTCCACCATCAGGGCCGGGGCCATGCGGAACGCTGCGCCGCGGTGGTCAACGCGCTGCCGGAAAGCCAGCCGGTGACCGTCTTTTGTGCCAAGCCCGATATCTTTCCCGCCTTCACCCGGCAGGTTGAGGTTATTGCCCTGCCGTCGCTCTTTGAGCCCACGGGAAACGAAGATATCTACGACACCACCAGCGCGCCGGACACGGTGCATTGCGCGCCGCTCGGCTGGCCAGGTATTCGGCAGGCCATGGCGCAACTGGCCTCTTGGTTTGCCAGCGCCAACCCGGTGCTGATGATCAGCGATGTCTCGGCGGAAGTGGGGCAGCTGGCACGGATCTGTTCGGTGCCGCATGTAAAAGTGTTGCAACACGGCCGGCGCAGCGATCCGGGGCATCAGGCGGCCTATGACGGGGCGGTCGGGTTGCTGTGCCCCGCTGCAAAGGCGCTGGCGCAGCCTGATTGGCCCGCACGACATATGGAAAAGACGCATTTCGCCGGGGGCTTGGGGGTCGAGGTAACACGGCCCGATCCCGCACGCCGCGCCCTGTTGCGCGAAAAACTTGGCATCGCACCGGATCAGCGCATGGTGGTTGTCATGTCAGGCGGGGGCGGCACTGGTTTTGCCTCGGCGCCCTTTGGCATCGCGGCGCGGGCGCTGCCTGAGACGGCATTCGTCACCATCGGTCGGATGGCGCGGGATTGGCACGCGACCGAACCTGCGAACCTGCACCATCACGGTTGGGTCGATAACGCGGCGGATTATCTGGCGGCGGCGGATATGGTCGTGGCCTCGACCGGGAACACCACCTGTCATCAAATCCTCGCCGCCGAGACGCCGTGGCTGGCCGTGCCTGAGTGGCGCTATTTCGATGAACAGATCGAAAAGGCTGCGGCGCTGCACCGCGCGGGGGCGGCGCATCATCTGCCGCATTTCCCCTCCTCCGCCGGAGCATGGCGCGCGGCGATCCAACGCACGTTCGATACCCATGATCCGGCCCTGCAACGCGCTTTGGTCGACGAAGATGCCGCGGCTAAGACCACCCGTTGGCTGACCGGCCTGACCGATCAGTTGCTTTCACAAACACCTAAACAAACCGGAGATTTACATGACGTCCTTCACCCCATCCGTGCCTGAAAACACCACAGTCAGCGCGCTGACGCTCGCGCGGGGGCGGGCGGCGCATCTGCGCAATGTGATCCTCGGCCTGACCCGTCAGACCCGGCAGCCGGATGAACTGGTGATCGGGGTCATGCAAGACACGCTTTATGACGATCTGCCGCAGACAGATTTCCCGATCCGGCAGGTACAGGTCACGGGCCATGAACTGCCGCTGTCGCGCGCGCGCAATACCGTCGCGGCAGAGGCCATGGGCGACTGTCTTGTCTTTCTCGACGTGGATTGCATTCCGGCCCCGGAGCTGATCGCCGACTATATGGGCTATGCGGTGCCGGGCAACGGGCTGATCATGGGGGAGGTTAATTACCTCCCCGCAGGCACGGCGACCGAGGGATGGAGCTATGACGCGCTCAAAGCCGTGGCCGTGCGCCATTCCGACCGCCAAGGCCCGCCCGCCGAAGGGCTGAAGCGCTGCAACGATTACCGCTGCTTTTGGTCGCTGAACTTTGCCATCCACCGCGCGGATTGGGACCGCTCCGGCGGGTTTGATGAGCGTTTCACCGGTTACGGGGGCGAGGATACCGACTTTGGCCGCGAATTGGACGAACGCGGCGTCCCGATCCACTGGGCGAAGGGGGCGAAGGTCTTTCACCAGCATCACCCGCATTGCATGCCGCCGATCCACCACATCCCATCGATCCTGCGCAATACCGAGATCTTTGCCGATAAATGGGGCCACCGTACCATGAACCACTGGCTCACCGCTTTTCGCCTGATGGGGCTGGTGGGGGCTGATGGCGATGCGCTGGTGCAGCTGCGCGAACCTGATGCGGATGATTTTGCGCTTTGTGAGCAGCAGTCGGACCAGCCCTATGCCAATACCGCGCGTGTGCTGCGCTATCTGCGCGGCGAAGAGCGGATCGCGGCGGAATGACCCTGCGCATCGCCATTGTCGGCCATATTCGGCACCCCATCGCCCCGCCGTTCAAAGGCGGGATGGAGGCTTTTACCCATAGCCTTGCCCGTATGCTGGCCGAGCGGGGCCATGACGTGACCCTGTTGGCCAGTGGCGATAGTGCGGCGGGCCTGCCGCCGGGGGTCAAACTGCTGCCGCTTTGCGAGACACATTACGACGCGCGCTATCCGTGGCATGAGTTTCACGGCACTGATGCGCTGAACGACCACCTTGATGCCTGCTATGCCCGCGCCGCGAGGCTGCTGCTGGAGGGGCATTTTGACGTGGTGCATAATAACGCGCTGCACCGCTATTTGCCGCGGCTGTCGCGGGCAGAGCGGGTGCCGATGGTCACCTCGTTGCATATTCCGCCCTTCAAGGTGCTGCGCGGCGCGCTGATGGATGGGGCGGCGCCATGGCATCTGTCTTCTGTGGTGTCGGCCCGGCAGCGCGGTATCTGGTGGCCCGAGGGCGCGCCGGAAACGGCGCATGTGGTACACAACGGGATCGACCTTTCCGAATGGCCCCAAGGCGGGCCGGGCGATGGCAGCGCTGTCTGGGCCGGGCGCATTACCCCGACCAAGGGCACCCATTTGGCGGCAGAGGCGGCGCAGATCGCAGGAGTGCCGCTGCGTATCTACGGCGTGGTGGAGCATCAGGACTACTTTAACGATATGGTAGGACCGCATCTTTATGGCGATGTGGCCTATGTTGGGCATTTGAATACACAGGCCCTTGGGCAGGCCTATGGCGGGGCGTCGGTGGCGCTTTTCACCCCGCAGTGGGAGGAACCCTTTGGCCTCGCGGCGGTAGAGGCGATGGCGACGGGCCTGCCAGTGGCCGCAACGCCGCATGGGGCGGTTGAAGAAGTGTTGGGAGAGGCGGGCGTCATTGCTTTGGATGACAGCCCCGAGGGCTTGGCCGAAGCACTGCGACAGGCGCTCGCGATCCCCGCCGAGGTGCCGCGCGCCCGTGTGGCGCGGCTGTTTGACGCGCAGGCGATGGTGGCAAAGTTCGAGTGGCTTTATCACGCGGCCCTAGCACAGGGCGACGCGGCAATGCCGCATAGAACATATCCGTCGATTGCGCTGCACGTAGAGGGGGCGGCACAGCCTTTGGCAGAGGCGGGTTAAAGGGCCGCTTCGGACTGCGGCATATAGAGGTAGGCAGGCTCGAACTGGCCGACTTTATGCAGCCCTGCGCGGTCATGGATCAGCAGTTTGCCACCTGTCACGACACAGCAGCCGTGTTCGCGCAATTCGCGTAATGTCCGGCTGACATGCACCGAGGTGAGGCCGGTTGCATCGGCGATGTCGGTCTGGCGCAGGCTGAAGGGCAAGCTTTGACGCTCCATACCGTAGGCGGCGGACATGCGGGCATCAAACTCGCTCAGAAAATTCGCGACCCGCGCGAGCGCGCGCATGGCGCTGTTGCGCATCACCCAATGGCGGTGGATGGAGGCATCGACCAAGGTCATGAGCCAGAGGTTCCGGGCCATTTCCACATCGCCATTCAGCAACTCGCGCAGCGGCTCATGCGCAATCATGGCGACCCGCGTATCGGTCAGTGAAATAACGTCATGGTCTAGCTTTTTAAGCGGAAAGGCGTGCAGATCGACGAATTCCCCGGGGAACTGCAGGGCGACGAACGTGCTCCGCGCGCGCTGCCCGCGGGGCACGCTGCGGGCGATCAGCCCATCCAGCAGCAACAGGCTATGATCCAAGAAATCACCCCTGCGGCTGATTACGGCGCCGGGCGTGAATTGCTTGTGCTGGGTCAACAGCGGCGCAAGCTTCGCCCATTGCGCACCGTTTAGATGGTCCACCATGCCACAGGGCTTGACCGACATATCGTTGAAAAAGGTGTCTTTGATCGTCACACGTAAGTCTTTCGCCCATTGAAAATGACGCGGGTCCTTAAATGCAGGGTCCGCGGGCTATATGCTTTATCGAAAGGCCTATGATGCTGTTTTTGCCGAAAAATTCAAGGGAAGGCCGGGGATCATAAAAAATGTTAAGTTTGGCGGGCGGTGCAAGTGGCAGGATTTTCGGCACGGATTGTTGCGCTTCTTCCGGGGCTTGTCGGGGCAGGGGGGGCTGTTTATAAGCGCCCCTATGACACGCCTCACCGCGATCATTATTCGAATTATATCCCCGGCGCTCTGAGCAATTGAGACGCCGGGCCGAGGTGCTTGAGCCATTCGCACCGACCGAGATTGAATAACCCCCATATGCCTAAAGGACGCTCCCCATGTGCGCCGAGACCCCCGACTACAAAGCCACGCTGAACCTGCCCAAGACCGATTTCCCGATGCGCGCCGGACTGCCCAAGCGCGAGCCCGGCTGGCTGGAGCGGTGGGAGAAGATCGGCGTCTATGACCGTCTGCGCGAGAAAGAGGGGCGCCAGCCTTTCACGCTGCATGACGGCCCTCCCTACGCCAACGGCAATCTGCACATCGGCCACGCGCTGAACAAGACGATCAAGGACATGATCGTGCGCAGCCATCAGATGATGGGCTATGACGCGCGCTATATCCCCGGCTGGGATTGCCACGGTCTGCCGATCGAATGGAAGATCGAAGAGCAGTACCGCAAGAAGGGCCGCGACAAGGACCAGGTGCCGATTAACGAATTCCGCGCCGAGTGCCGCGAATTCGCCCGCGGTTGGGTCGACGTGCAGCGCGAGGAATTCAAGCGTCTGGGCATCACCGGCAATTGGGAAAACCCCTATCTGACCATGGATTTCCACGCCGAGCGTGTCATTGCCGAGGAATTCATGAAGTTCTTGATGAACGGCACGCTCTATCAAGGCTCCAAACCCGTGATGTGGTCGCCGGTTGAGAAAACCGCGCTGGCCGAGGCCGAGGTTGAGTATCACGACAAGGAAAGCCACACCGTTTGGGTGAAGTTCAAGGTCGTCGGTACCGAAGGCGATCTGGACGGCGCGCAGGTGGTGATCTGGACCACGACGCCTTGGACCATGCCAAGCAACAAGGCCGTGGTGTACGGCGAGGGCATTTCCTATGGCCTCTATGAAGTAACCGCCACACCGGATGAGTGCTGGGCCAGTGTCGGCGAGCGCTTCCTGCTGGCCGATGATCTTGCGGCGGATGTCTTTGCCCGGGCGCGTCTGGAAGACGGCATGTGGCAGCGCCTGCGCGGTGTCGAGAATGACGAACTGGCCAAAATCTCGCTCTTGCACCCGCTGGCGGGTGCCGAGGGCGCAGACGGCGAATGGGACGACCTGCGCGATTTCCGTGCCGCTGATTTCGTGACCTCGGATGAGGGCACGGGCTTTGTCCACTGTGCGCCGTCCCACGGCCTTGAGGAATATGAGCTCTACCGCGATCTGGGCATGCTGCCCCAGGTCATCACCTATAACGTCATGGAAGACGGGCGTTTCCGCGACGATCTGCCGTTCTTCGGCGGCAAGGCGATCCTCAAGCCCAACGGCAAGGAGGGCAATGCCAACAGTGCCATCATCGACAAGCTGGTCGAAGTCGGCGGTCTGCTGGCGCGCGGCAAGATTAAGCACAGCTATCCGCATTCCTGGCGCTCCAAGGCGCCGGTGATCTACCGCAACACGCCGCAGTGGTTCGCCGCCATCGACAAGGAGGTGGGCGACGGTCTGGACCAAAACGGCAAGACCATCCGCGAACGTGCGCTGACCTGCATCGACAAGGTCAACTGGGTGCCGAAATCGGGCCGCAACCGCCTACATTCGATGATGGAGGCGCGGCCCGACTGGGTGCTCAGCCGCCAGCGGGCGTGGGGCGTGCCGCTGACCTGTTTCGTGCGCAAGGGCGTCGCTCCGACGGATGAGAACTTCCTGCTGCGCAACACGGATGTCAATCAGCGCATCGTTGAGGCCTTCGAGGCCGAAGGCGCGGATGCGTGGTATGCGGAAGGCGCGAAAGAACGCTTCCTTGAAGGCATCGTTGATCCGGCAGAGTTCGATCAGGTGACCGACATCCTCGACGTTTGGTTTGACAGCGGCTCGACCCATGCCTTCACCCTGCGCGACCGTGAAGACGGGACCGAGGACGGTATCGCGGATGTCTATATGGAAGGCACCGACCAGCACCGGGGCTGGTTCCACTCCTCGCTGTTGCAGTCTGTGGGCACCACGGGCCGCGCGCCTTACCGCAACGTGGTGACGCACGGTTTCACGCTGGACGCGAAGGGCATGAAGATGTCCAAATCCATCGGCAACACCATCGTGCCTGAGAAAATCGTGCAGCAGTATGGCGCGGATATCCTGCGTCTTTGGGTTGCACAGACTGATTACACCGCCGACCAGCGGATCGGGGATGAGATCCTCAAAGGCGTGGCCGACAGCTATCGCCGCCTGCGCAACACCATGCGCTATATGCTCGGCGCGTTGAATGATTTCAGCGAGGCGGATCGGGTTGATCCCGCCGACATGCCCGAGTTGGAGCGTTGGGTGCTGCACCGGGTGGCGGAGCTCGACAAGGTCGTGCGTGACGGCTTTGCGCGCTTTGACTTCCAAGGCGTGTTTCAGGCGGTCTTTACCTTTGCCACGGTCGATCTCTCGGCCTTCTATTTCGACATCCGCAAGGATGCGCTTTATTGCGACGGTGACACCCTGCGCCGCCGCGCCGCGCGCTCGGTGCTGGATATCCTGTTCCATCGTTTGACCACATGGCTGGCGCCGGTGTTGGTCTTCACCATGGAAGAAGTCTGGTTGGAGCGGTTCCCCGGCGACGAATCCTCGGTGCATTTGGTGGATATGCCCGAGACGCCCGAGGCATGGCTGAACCCGGAGCTGGCCGCGAAATGGGCCAAGGTCCGTGCCGCGCGCCGTGTGGTGACGGCGGCGCTGGAGGTGCAGCGGACCGAGAAGATGATCGGTGCCTCGCTTGAAGCCGCGCCCGTGGTGCATGTCGATGATGCGGCGCAGCGCGAGGCGTTGCAGAGCGTGTCTTTCGAGGATGTGGCAATCACTTCGGACATCACCGTAACCGGCGATGCCGCCCCGGCTGAGGCGTTCCGCATGCCTGAGACCCAAGGCGTCGCCGTGGTGTTCGAAAAGGCCGAAGGCGCCAAATGCGAGCGTTGCTGGAAGGTGCTGCCGGATGTCGGTACCCATGAGCATCCCGGCGTTTGCGGGCGCTGTGATGAGGCGGTGCGTGAGGCTTTGGCGGACGCCTGAGGTTCGCATTAGTGCTGATAAAGGCGGGCGGCGGTTTATCTGTCGCCCGTTTTTCTTTGCGGGGCCCTGATCATATGCCCTGCCCAGTGGCACGCCGGGCTCCCGGTGGGCTATTTTGCAGCGCCTCTTGCACGCCCATGCCCGCCGGAAAGGTAGGAACGCCCCCTAGGGAAGGCGATGCCCTCAGCGCTCTTTCGCACGTGTGATTTCTGGCGCAGAGTGGGGCGATGAAACAAGCCTCCCTCTCCACGCCCTTCGGCGATCTGACCCTGACCGAAGAGGACGGCGCGATCACGGCGCTTGGGTGGGGGCAGGCAGCGCGGCAGCAACGCTCGGACCTGCTTGATGTCGCGCTGCGCCAACTCAAGGAATACGCGACCGGCGAGCGTCAAAGCTTTGACCTACCGCTGCGCGTTATGGGGAGCGATTTTCAGCGCGCGGTCTGCACCGCGATTCTTGCGATTCCCTTTGGCTACACCCGCACCTACGGAGAGATTGCCCGCGACCTCGGCGTGCCTGCGCAAGCCGTGGGCGGGGCCTGTGGCGGCAATCCGATCCCGGTCATTATCCCATGCCACCGGGTGATGGGGGCGAAGGGTCTGACCGGCTTTAGCGGGGCAGGCGCGGTCGAAACCAAAGTCGCTCTGCTGCGCCATGAGGGCGCGGCGGGGCTGTTGATTTAACTCCGCGAGGCAGGCTCAGTCTTCGACGAGGGGGATCAACTGCTGCGCAGCGCCAGCGAAAACAAGGTAAATTGATGTCACAACCAAACCCCAGTGGGCCCAGCTTTCGGGGTGAAAGTTCACCCAAGCCGACCAGCCCGCGAAGAAGGTCCATGCCAGCGCCATGGGCAATGTCACGGGGCGCCAACGCTCGGTCCGAACGGGGTGCACGAATTTGATCGGCAGAAACATCGCCGCGGCAAGGATCGTGACCACAATCAGGCTGATCCACCATTCGGGCTGCAACGCAAAGAGCACCAGCACCAGCATGTTCCAGCAGCCAGGAAAACCTTTAAAGGAATTGTCCTTTGTTTTCATGCGGGTGTCGGAGAAATACATGACGCTGGCAAAGGTGATGATAATGATCATCGCCCAACCGCTCCAGCCATCCATCAGGCCCGAGGTGAACAGCGCGAAGGCCGGGATGAAAACATAAGTGAGATAGTCGATAATGAGGTCCATCAAGACGCCATCGAATTCGGGGGCGTTGGTCTTCACATCGTATTTGCGCGCCAGCGGGCCGTCGATACCATCGACGAAGAAGGCGATCACCAGCCAAAGGAACATCAGGTCCCATTTCTCTTCCACGGCGGCGAGCATGGCGAGCATTGCCAGCACCGCACCGGTGGCAGTGAAAAGGTGAACGAAGAGGGCGCGCATCTGTATGGTCATGTGTCTGCATCGCAAATCCGCCGGGGGGATGCAAAGGAAACTCTGGCGCGGGCGGCAAAAACCAGCGTAGCAAAGGCGGGTCAGCGGGGGCGCAGTTGACGGGGCCGGGCGTTGCGCAGGAAATATGCCCAAGTCCCGCGCTTCGGGTTGACGGCTACCGCGATTCCCCTTAAAGCCAGCGAACCAATTCAGGGTCGGCTCTGCGCGGCCCCCACGTTATGTGTTTTTCCGGATCGCTGGAAGGACACAACAGCAAAAGGATGAACCCATGTCGCGCCGTTGCGAATTGACCGGAAAAGGCCCGATGACGGGCAACAATGTAAGCCACGCCAACAACCGTACACGCCGTCGGTTCTTGCCGAACCTCAACGACGTGTCGTTGCAGTCCGAAGCACTGGGCCGCGCGTTCAAGCTGCGCATCTCTGCCGCGGCCCTGCGCAGCGTTGACCACCGCGGTGGTCTGGACAAGTTCCTGGCGAAAGCCAAGGACGTTGAACTGTCCGACAATGCGTTGAAAATCAAAAAGGCCATCGCGAAAACCAGCGCGACCGCCGATGTGCTGAGCTAAGGCTTACCACAAACCAGATTGGGGCCTCGATCCGAAAGGATCGGGGCCTTTTTCGTTTTGGGTTTAGAACTTTCTTAAGGTTTTCGGGGCTATCAGGATGGCACCCCGCGCTGCCATTGGCGGTTTTGTTGCGCAGGGGTATGTTTTTATTTGGGAAACCTTGGAAATGCGCGCTAATTGATCTTCTGACATTTGTTG
This sequence comes from Sulfitobacter sp. NFXS29, assembly GCF_040148765.1. NCBI lineage: Bacteria > Pseudomonadati > Pseudomonadota > Alphaproteobacteria > Rhodobacterales > Roseobacteraceae > Sulfitobacter > Sulfitobacter sp. NFXS29. Next base: position 8,966 of record NZ_JAGDED010000002.1, on the reverse strand, counting down.
TTCTGGCCATGCTACCTGCCAAGCGGGGCTCAGACCGTGCATCAAGATCGGAGATTCCATGACTGACCCCACCCCCGGCACGCCAAACTCTAGCCCGCCCTCGGGCACGCCCGCTGACGCGAATGAGATCGAGACTGATTTCGAGGTTGGCCAAGACAACATCGACGGGACCTTGGGTCCGCTGGGCTTTGACATCCATAACCCGGTTTTCATGGTATCCGGCCTGACGGCGGTGGCCTTTGTGCTGCTAACGATGCTTTTCCCGGATCAAGCCGGGGTGGTCTTCCTTGCCGTTCGGGATTTTGCCACGACCAAGCTGGACTGGCTGTTCATGATCATTGTGAACATCTTCGTTATCTTTTGTATCGTGCTGATTTTCTTGCCCATCTCCAAAGTCAGGCTGGGCGGGAAAGAGGCCGTGCCCGAATATTCCTACCTTGCTTGGTTCGCCATGCTTTTTGCCGCGGGCATGGGCATCGGACTTTTGTTCTTTGGCGTGCTTGAGCCGGTGTATCATATGAACGTCTCTGGCCCGTTGGGGGTGCCCCTGCCGATTGCCGAAGATGGGTCGATCATACCTGAGAATGTCGAGGCGGCCCGCGCCATGGGGCTTGCGGCGACCTTCTACCACTGGGGGCTGCATGGCTGGGCGGTCTATGCGATCATGGCGCTGGCCTTGGCCCTGTTTACCTATAACAAGGGGCTGCCCTTCTCGATCCGGTCTTGTTTCTATCCGCTTCTGGGCGATCGTGTCTGGGGCTGGCCGGGGCATATCATTGATATCTTGGCGGTTTTTGCAACACTCTTTGGTCTTGCTACATCGCTTGGCTTGGGCGCGCAGCAGGCCAACGCGGGGTTCAACTTTGCCTTCGGACTTGAGATTTCGACCAACGTGCAGGTGGTCATCATCCTTTTGGTTACTGCCGTAGCGCTGGTTTCGGTCTGGCGCGGGTTGGATGGCGGGGTGAAGATCCTGTCGGAGGTGAACATGATCGTGGCGGTCCTGTTCTTCCTCTTTGTGCTGTTCGTGGGCCCAACGTTGGTGGGGCTTGATGGCTTCTGGACCGGCTTGGTGGCCTATACGCAAGAGATCATTCCCCTTTCCAACCCCTTTGGCCGCGATGACGATGCCTACCGCGAAGGGTGGACGGCGTTCTATTGGGCGTGGTGGGTCTCTTGGGCGCCTTTTGTGGGCATGTTCATCGCGCGGGTGTCGCGCGGGCGCACGGTGCGGGAATTTATCATCTGCGTGCTGCTGATCCCCTCCCTGATCATCTTTATCTGGATGGGCGTCTTTGGCGGAATCGCGATTGAACAGATTCTCACCAGCCCCGAAACATCGTTGGTGAAGGCCAATGTGATCGACAGCTATTCGCCGGAACTGTCGCTTTTCGGGATGTTGAATGAGCTGCCCTTCACCAAAGTGGCCTCGACCATCGCCATTCTTTTGGCGCTGGTGTTCTTTGTCACCTCATCGGATTCGGGGTCGCTGGTTGTCGATACGATCACGGCGGGGGGCAAAATCGACGCGCCGGTGCCGCAGCGTATCTTTTGGTGCATTGTCGAAGGGTTGATTGCCATCGTGCTGTTGATCGGCGGCGGGCTCTCGGCCCTGCAGGCCGGGGTCACGGCGACGGGTGTGCCCTTTGCGATCTTGATGCTGGTGATGTGCTATACGGTCTACAAGGGGCTGCGCAGCGAACCGCGCTGAGACTATCTGGCGCGCCGTGACTTAGCGGCGCGCCGCCAAAACCTCTGCCACCCATTCGGGCACCGTCTGGCTGGCTGGCCCGATGCGATGTTCGGCGAACTGATTGCCCACGGCAGAGCGTTCGAGATTGAATTCAATCGTATGCGCCCGGGCGCGGCGGGCTTCGGCGACGAAACCGGCGGCGGGGTAGACGTTGCCCGAGGTGCCGATTGCGGCAAAGACATCCGCCTCGGCCAGATGATCAAAAAGTGCGTCCATCTCATAGGGCATCTCGCCAAACCAGACGATATCGGGCCGTGCAGCGGGGGCGTTGCAGGCGGGGCAGGGATCGCCCGGCGCCATGACCATGGGCGCAGGCCAGCGGTGATCGCAGGCGGCGCAGAGCGCGCCTTTGAGGGCACCATGCATGTGCATCACCTGTCGCGAGCCGCCCTGTTCGTGCAGATCATCGACATTCTGGGTGATGACGACCACCTCGCCGTCAAGCTCGGCCTCTAGCCGGGCGAGGGCGCGATGCGCGGCGTTGGGTGACACCTCGGCCGCCTGTGCGCGGCGGGCGTTGTAGAAATCGACCACCAGTTTTGGATTGCGGGCGAAGCCTTCGGGGGTGGCCACGTCTTCGACGCGGTGCTGCGCCCAAAGGCCATCGGAGGCGCGGAAGGTTTCGAGCCCGCTTTCGGCAGAAATCCCCGCGCCGGTAAGGATCACGATCTTGGTCATGGGGTATTATTCTCCGATCGGGTCTTCGGCTTCAAGCAGGTGAAACCCATCCGACAGCCACGGCAGCTGCGCGATGGCAGGGGCGATCATATGCGTCTGCATCAACTGCCGCATGGTCTGGGCAATGTCGCGCGGCACCGGGCCGGACCATTCGGTCCCGGCAAAGAGCGAAATGGTTCGCGCGGGCACGGGGGCACCCACAGGGGCGGGCAGGGGGTGCGCGGCCAGCCGGTCGTGGAAACGGGCGGCGCGCATGTAGCCCAAAGGCGTGGTCATCGCCCAGCCGATGCCCCGTGCCACCATGGCCATCAGCGCCAGATGGCTGCCGATCTCGAACCGTGCGCGTAGGTTGTGGCCCTGCGCGGTAAGATGTGCCTCGAACTGTCGCGCGATCAACTGGTCGGCGGCGTAGCGTAGAAAGGGCAGATCGGTGCTGCCGTGCAGCAGGGCTTCAGGGGCATAGGGCGCGCCGGCCGGGGTGACGAGGATGAAGGGGTCGCGGGCCAGTGGGTATTCCAAAGCCCCGTCAATCGGTCCGTCGATCTGCGCCGAAAGCGCCATATGCAGGCTTTGTTCGCGGAGCGCCTGAGCCAGTTCGTTGCTGCCTGCGGTGATCATGCGAAAGCGGCACCCGGTCAGGCTGTCGCCAAGGATTGTGGCGAGGCGCGGGGTCAGGTCATCGTCGAAATCATCGATCACACCGAGGTTCAGCGCCTCCAGATGGGCCAGATCCATCACCGTGACTTCGCTCTGCGCTTGCCGCAATTCGCTGAGCGCCTGTTCGGCCCGGCGCAGAAACATCTGGCCGGCTTGGGTCAATCGCATGGGGCGGCGGGTGTGATCGACCAGTTCCGCCCCGATGGCGGCTTCGAGGTTGCGCATCTGCTGGCTGACGGCAGGCTGGCTGAGCCCCGTGGCCCCTGCTGCCTGCGCCACCGATCCGCTACGCGCGAGCGCCTCAAACACTTCAATGCCCCGAAGGGTGATGCCTTTGTTCAGCATGTGGTCCCAACTCTTTCGGATCTTGTGATACCACGGGCGGCTCAGGTCAAGCATTTGCCCATGGAAGTGGCAGCATATCTGTCGCATTCGGAAAAGCGGCGGGAGGCGCTTCGGGCCCACGGGCCGCCCCCTTGAAGCCGCCGCCAAAGCTGCGCAGACTGCGGGCAAACAGCCCTCAGGAGCCTCTCCGAATGAAAATCGCCACAGCCGCCTATCCGCTCGATGTTCTGACCTCATGGGCGCAGTATGAAGACAAGCTGGCCCATTGGGTCGCCGAGGCCGCGGTGCAGGGGGCGGAACTGCTGGTCTTTCCCGAATATGCCGCGATGGAACTGGCCACGCTGGATGGGGTCGAAGTGGCCGCCGATTTGGAGCGCTCGCTTTTCTCGGTCTCGGACAAGCTTGAGGAAGCGGACCGGCTGCATGTGAAGCTCGCCGCCGAGCACAATGTGCATATTGTGGCAGGCTCTGGCCCCGCGGCGACCGACAGCCGTCCGGTCAACCGTGCCCGGCTGATCACGCCTACAGGGCAGGTGGGGGTGCAGGACAAGCAGATCATGACCCGTTTCGAGCGTGAAGAGTGGGGCGTGATCGGAGGCAATGCGCTTCAGGTTTTCGAGACGGCGATTGGCAAGATCGGGATTTTGATCTGTTATGACAGTGAGTTTCCCCTGCTGGGCCGGGCGCTGAGCGATTGCGATGTGATCTGCGTGCCCAGTGTCACCGAAACGCTGGCGGGCTATTGGCGGGTGCGCATCGGCTCCATGGCCCGCGCGCTGGAGAATCAGTGCATCACAGCGATGTCTTCGGTGGTGGGCGCGGCGGATTGGTCCGAGGCTTTGGGCCAATCTTTTGGCGCGGGAGGGATTTTCTGCCCGCCGGATCGGGGCTTCCCGCCGACGGGCATTTTGGGCCTATGTGAGGTGAACGCACCCGGCTGGACCATTGCACAAGCTGATTTGGCGCAGGTCGCCGAGGTGCGCGCAGATGGCATCGTTTTGAACCGAAGGGACTGGCAAGACCAGATCGGCCGCGACGGAAAAGCGATAAACGTCGCTTTGCGCTGAATCCCCCTTGAAAAAGCGCAAAAATGCGCCCATTTAAGCCTGCGCCCTCAAATTGGAGGGTTTTGTGCTCAAGGAGAGACCATGGCCAAGGAAGATACGCTCGAATTTCCCGGTGTCGTGAAGGAACTCCTGCCTAACGCGACGTTTCGGGTCGAGCTGGAAAACGGCCATGAGATCATCGCGCATACGGCAGGCAAGATGCGGAAAAACCGCATCCGTGTTCTGGCTGGCGACAAGGTTCAGGTGGAAATGACACCCTATGATTTGACCAAAGGTCGGATCAACTATCGCTTCAAGTAAGCGGCACCGCGTGCGCGCGTTGCGCGGCGCAGGCGGGGCCGTGCGCGGCCCCGACCGGGCTGCCGGCCTCAGGCAAAGAGGCCCATAAGATGCAGTTCATTCTCGGATCAGGATCACCGCGCCGGTTGGAGCTTTTGGCCCAGATCGGCGTGGTCCCCGATGCCATCCGCGCTCCCGACATTGACGAGACACCCCGCAAGGCCGAACTGCCGCGCCCCTATTGCGCCCGTATGGCACGTGAAAAGGTGGCAGCCGTGCCCGCTGGTGCGGATGACATCGTGCTCTGCGCTGATACCACTGTGGCGCTCGGGCGGCGCATCCTCGGCAAACCCGAGGATGAGGCCGAAGCCGAAGCTTTCCTGCGGTTGATGTCGGGCCGTCGGCATAGGGTGGTCACTGCCGTTGCCGTGAAACGGGGTGAAAAGCTCTGGCAGCGCGATGTGCAAAGCAACGTGAAGATGAAATCTTTATCTGAGCCTGAGATTCGCCGCTACCTCGCCACCGGCGATTGGCGCGGCAAGGCGGGTGGATATGGCATCCAAGGCCCCGCTGGCGCGCTGATCCCATGGATCAGCGGCTCATTCACCGCAATCGTCGGCCTGCCATTGGCCGAGGCTGCGAACCTGCTGCAAGCGGCAGGCTACCCATTTGACGGAGGTGCCGCATGAAGGGCCGTACAATCATTCTTGACCATCTTGGCGATGTTGAAGCCGCAGCCCTCATGGTGGATGGCAAGCTGGACGATTTTCTGGTCGACAGCGACGCGCCGCGCGTTGGCACCGTATATCGCGCGATTGCCGACCGCCCGGTAAAGGGGCAGGGGGGGATGTTCCTCAAGACCCCTGATGGGCCGGCTTTTCTGCGCCAGATCAAAGGGCTGGCCCCCGGCCAGACGATCCTCGTGCAAGTCTCGGGTCATGCCGAGCCGGGCAAGGCGATCCCGGTGACCAATAAGCTGCTGTTCAAATCGCGCTATGCCATCGTAACGCCAGATGCGCCGGGGCTGAACATCTCGCGCTCTATCAAAGACGAAGAAGAACGTGACCGACTGCTTGAAATCGCTCATGAGGCCGCGGGCGGTGCCGATTTGGGGCTGATCCTGCGGTCCTCCTGCGCCGGGGCCGATGGCGAAGATATTGCCGAGGATATCGCGAATATGTTGGCGCTTGCGGATACTGTGGCCAATGATGACGCGCAGGAGATGGAGGTGCTGAGCGAAGGCGACGGGCCGCATCTGCTCGCATGGCGCGATTGGACCGCGCCCGCCGAGGTGGTGACCGATGCCGGGGGCTTTGCCGATCATGGGGTATTGGAAGAGCTTGACCGCCTGTCCTCCTCTCAAGTGTCGCTCGGTGGCGGGGCGTCGATCTTTGTCGAGCCGACCCGCGCGTTGGTAGCCGTGGATGTGAACACGGGCAGCGACGCCTCGCTCGCGGCTGGGGTGAAAGCCAATATGGCCTGCGCCAAGGCGCTGCCCCGCGCGTTGCGCCTGCGCGGGCTAGGCGGGCAGATCACACTCGATCTCGCCCCCATGCCCAAGAAAGACCGCCGCACCTTCGAAAGCGCGCTGCGCGCCGCCTTCCGCGCCGATGATGTGGACACGACGCTGGTCGGTTGGACGCCTTTGGGTCACTACGAATTGCAGCGTAAACGCGCCCGACCGGTGCTGGCGGAGGTGCTTGCAGGGGCAGGGCAATGAGCTGTCCCATCTGCAAAGCCGAAACCGTCAAGGCACACCGCCCCTTCTGCTCGCGCCGCTGCGCCGACATCGATCTGGGTCGTTGGTTCAGTGGAAGCTACGCCGTCCCCCCGCTTGATCCAGAAGACGTTGAAGCAGCCATCGAGGCCGCCGAAGCAGCGCAAGACCGCCCCGCAAAGCCCCATTAAGACAGGAGAATTTGCGTTTTGTGAAAAGAAGTGGGTTTCAGGGCAAAATGGGGCTGGACACCCTGCGCTACAGGTCCTAGAACCCGCTCACCCGACCTCGAAAGAGGTGACCCGTGCCCGGGTAGCTCAGGGGTAGAGCAGTGGATTGAAAATCCTCGTGTCGGTGGTTCGATTCCGCCCCCGGGCACCACTTTTACCAAACCAAACAAATCGCAGGCTCCGCCCCCGCGGCGCGCGCGACTTCCGCACCCGGCTCGGAACCTCCGCCAGCTTTCTAACGTTGTCCCTCTACCCATATAGAGGAGAGCAACCATGGCGAATGACGACCAAGCTAAAGGCAAAGCGAAAGACATCGGTGGCAAGCTGAAAGAAGAAGCCGGCGATGCCACAGACAACGACGACCTCAAGCACGAAGGTCAGGCCGATCAGGCTGAAGGCAAAGTGCAAAAGGGCGTCGGCGACGCCAAAGATAAGCTATCAGACTAATTGCAAAAGCGCGCCTCTGATCGGAGGCGCACTTTTCTGTCTGACCTGCAAGGTTAGGCGCGCTCACCTCTTGATAATGATATAGATCGCATGGACGATCCCGGGGATGTAGCCCAGTAGCGTTAGGATGATATTAATCCAGAAGTGCTTTCCTAGACCTTCCTGCAAGAACACCCCAAGAGGGGGTAATAGAATAGCGATGATAATGCGAATGATGTCCATAGTGTCACGCCGGGGCCGCCGGGCTCCTTTCTGGGTGGGTTAGTAGATGGTCTAAGATAGCCCTCATCGGCCAAGCGGCCAGGGATGTCGTGACAGGCGCGGGCAATTAACACTCGCCGCAGCACGGGTTTTGCGGCAATCTATCGAAAAGCAGGAGGAGGGGCAGGGTGGAGCCAGTCAGGATTATGTGGCGCCAGATCATGGAGATGGCGCGGGATACGATTGCGCTATTGCCGCAGATTGCCGTTGCCACCCTTGTATTGATACTGACTTGGGCGATCGCCGCGCTTGGCCGTTCGCTGGTCACTAGAACCCTGTCGCGAACCAAGCTCCGCCCAAGCCTGCAAGACCTCTTTACGCTCCTGACGTCGATACTCATTTGGGTCTTTGGCATTATGGTCGCGGCCGTGATCGTCTTCCCCGGTCTTACCCCCGCCAGCATTCTGGCTGGCCTGGGCATCGGGTCGGTCGCCATCGGCTTTGCCTTTAAGGATGTCTTTGAAAACTTCCTCGCCGGGATCATCATCCTCTTTCGCCGCGAGATGCGCATGGGGGATCATATCGTATGTGAGGGGATCGAGGGCAAAGTCGCCCATATCGCCATCAGAGAGAGCCACATTCGCCAGACGGACGGGCAACTTGTGATCGTCCCGAACGCGATGCTGTTCAAAAATCCTGTCTATGTTCGCACGGATCAAAAACACCGCCGTCAAACAGTGATCTGCGGCGTGGCCTATGATGTAGACTTGAATGAAGCGCGCACTGTCATCTCCAAAGCCGTCGAGGGCTGTGAGACGGTCGAGCAGGGGGACCACCCCATTCAGATCTTCGCCCAAGAGTTTGGGGATTCCTCGATCAATTTCGAAGTGACTTGGTGGACAGGCTCGGCTCCGGTGGAACAGCGCCGCTCCCGAGATGAGGTCGTTACAGCAGTGAAGCGGGCGTTGGATGACGCCGGGCTTGAGATACCATTCCCTTACCGTACGCTCACCTTCAAGGAACCTCTGCCGCTCAGCCGCTCAGAGGATGATGAACAAAGGGGTGAGGACGACAGCATTATGAAGGGGTGCACGCATTCCATTTGATTCACCAAATAGGGGCTTCGTGGCTCTGAAAACTGGGTGATTCATTGGAATCTGGCCGATCTCCCGTCGGAAGCGGGGCAGGGAGGCCGGATCCTGCCCTTCGGAAGCTCAAAAATAGGGCGTCATTTCAGCGACTTGCCCAACGGTTCCCCAAAACCCTCACTTTTCTCAACTTTCTGCTTGCGGGTTTCTGTCACTCACCTTAGAACCCCCTCTACCGGCGGCGCAGAGATGCAGCGACGGGGCGCCAGACGGGGCGGACGGAAGCGGAGACGCGGAAGTTTGGTTCGGTAAAGCGGGAAAATTCGAGGTACTAGAGGCGGGGCGCGCCAAGGTTATAGGGCGCATCTCAGTTTCTTTTGTCTCAACGCTGTTTGAAAATTTGATATCTGAAGAGATATGTGGGCGGTTTGGTTCATTCGATGGATCAACGTCTGTATATCGCGCTCTTAGGGTTTAGGCCCGATGATAGAGTGTCAGCTTCAC
>NZ_JAGDED010000019.1:0-40771 GCF_040148765.1 Sulfitobacter sp. NFXS29 | reverse complement strand
ACACAGGGCGTAACGCCCCGCTGTAACAGACCAACTCATTGTAAATAAATGATTTCTTCAGGTCGGAAAACGCCAAAATGGGCATTTTACACCCTCTGTTACAAACATATTGAATGATTTCAATACCTTAGGCTTTGTAACGCATTACGCCCACATATGTCTTAATATCGGCGCACAATGATCAATAGACCTGTCTGTCTCGTATATACACTTTTTCTATATTTCTGTTACAGATAGATAAATATGTATAAATGATAGCTATTTCAGATGCTTACAGGTGTTACTTAAAGTGTTACAAGGCCGTTACAGCGTTACACCGTTGTTTTTAAAGGGTATTTTTTCACTTGCCCCCCTTCAGAAGCCAGATCTGCCCCTCCGCCGGTCGCAAATGGACTTTTTGCTTCCCACACCTCCACCCTCGATGCCATGAACTCGGTGCGTAAACTGAGGTCCCCCGATGGATGTCAGACCCCGCCCTTCCGAATTTGCGCTCTGCAGGACGGGTATCCGGCAGGAGCGAAAGGCTAGCACCCCGTCATTGCCATCGCCGAATTCCGCAGACGTCCGCGACTACATCAGAAATTTCGAGTAGGGACTGCCCAAGCACTGGAAGACGTGAAAAACAGAATCGCGCAGTCAAACCGAGCAGAGCATGGCCCCAAAGGGTCGTTACTCCGGAAGGCCCTTGGAGCGCACCTCCGTTTCAGAAGAATTCAGGGCAGGGAAATCTACGATGAAGGTCGTCCCCTCCCCTTCGGCAGTCTCAAATGTGATCTCCCCAAGATGCTGGTCAACGATCGCTTTCACAATGCTCATTCCCAGCCCATAGCCCTGGAGCGTGAACGTGAGTCTTTCGACACGCTACACCCCATATCTCTACGTGAGCTTCGACTTCGCTGATGAAGGCTCCAACTTCGATCTGAGCGCGGACCAGAAAGCGGCCTTCGAAAAAGCCATTGAGACCGCGTCAAAGGCCGATGCCATCGCGGCCCAGGCCGCCCTGATCGAAGATGTGATGGGGTGGTTTGAAAAATATTGGCTTGAGGCGACCACCGCAGATATCTGCAATCTGCAGCGCCTCGAGTTGGGCATCAAAGATGAAGACCTCTTTTGGTGCCGCCCTGACATTGGCGAAGATGAGCAGTGTATCGCGGTCTATGACGCCGGTGACGGCGAAATGCTGGTGTGCATCGAAGGGTCCAATCTTATTGAAGAGGAAGAGGACCCTTACGGCTACATCACCTACGAACAGTACAATGACGTTCCGGACACGCCGGACGATTATGCGCTGATGAAAGAGGCCTTTCTGGTCGCGGCGGGCATCCAGGCCCCCTTTGCGGGCAGCCGCTCGAATATGGATCAGCCCTGGTAAACAGGGGCTTTCTACGCTCCTGCCCCCGCTCTTTCTCTTTTTTTAGGCAGAGCGGGGTTTGCCCCAAGCCCCCCTGCCCCGATGCATCAGCACTGCGCGCACAGACCGTGACGTTATCCACATAAGAAGCCCCCTCCAAACCTATTCATCTCAAAACCAGCGCGTAGCTCCCCCCTAGACACCCCAATAAGGAGTAGGCGCAAATTGCCGAACATGCCCATGCCGGATCAGATCAAACACAAACGCCGCCGTTCAAAGGCGGAACGCCAGGAGAGCGCCGCAACCTCCCGCACCTATGATGCGAACAAACGCGCACAGGGCTTGGTGCGCACCAGTCACTGGGTGGCCAAAGAGGACCTTTCTGCCGTCAAATCCTTCATTGCCACCCGCGCGCAGCTGCGGCGCGACCGCCTGGCGCAGACACAGGTTTTTGCGGAGCTTGAAGCCTTGAAGCCCTTCAAAAAGACCCCGCGCAGCTCAAAACACGACCCCCGCCAGACAAGTTTCGACTTCGACTAGGAAAGCCCGGCAGCTTCTGGGGGGCTATTGGCGCCCGCACCTATGCCATAATTTGCCCGCATTCCCTTAATAAGGGAACTAAATGAGCCAGACCGAAGCGATCAACAGCAGCAACGTGAACCAGCGCCCCCGTCTTGGTCGCAGGCTGCGCATCGGTTTCTCAGGGGCGCTATTGGCGCTCACAATGTTTCTCGCCGGAAATCACTTGGCCGCTTTAGACAAAGCCTCTCACATGAGATCCTCGCGCGCCCATGCAGCAACGCCTATCGCAGCCACGGATTTGAGCAGCACAACCCAACTGGCCACCCCCTTTTGCACGGATAAGGGCGTGTTCAATTGACCCGCCCTCTCACCGATCTTATCTGCACGCAGGCCCCGTCACGCCCCCGGCCAATCCCAGCACGGGGTATGACGCCGCCAGATCAACGATAACATCAACGCCGCCGCAAAGATCGGTAACTTCAGGTAAACCGACAGGCCAGACGGAAAGGGTGAGATGCCCCCCGACACCCTCGGGTCTAGGCCAATCGTTAAGATATCCACGACGGACCCAGAAGGCAAAATGCGGCGACAGCGACAGCGCAAGTCTACCCTAACCACCCCACTTGACGGGGTTGGTGTACACTTAGCATATCTAAATGGTTCAGATGGCCACTCTCCTTTAGGAGAAACCATGGAAGGTGGACACAGTCATGGCACAGCACCACCGGCTTACGGGCGGGTCTAGAGACGATCACGAACTGATCCATCAGAAAGGACGACTGTATCCATCGGGATATCCCATGGCATCGGAAAAATTGTCGGAATGAGACAATTGGAAAATCCGACACCGATAACCTTCGGGAAAGGATCGAACTGCGCCAAAGTCCGGTCGTAATATCCCCCGCCATTGCCGAGCCGAAAACAGGCGTCGTCTACGCCCAACAAGGGCGAGATTACGACGTCCGGCACCCCTTCTGCGCCGCGCGCGGGCACCGGAATGTTCCAAACGCCGCGCGCCATCGCACAACCTGGCTGCCAAGCGCGAAAGCTCAATGGCGCACCTTTCTCCGCGACAACCGGGAGCAAAATAGTTGCGCCCGCGGCATGCGCCTTGGCCATCCAGTCGCGCAGGTCCGGTTCGCCTCGAATTGGCCAGTAGACTGCGATCCTCATACCCTGCTGCGGAGCAACGAGGGTTTCGAGCTTTGCGGCCAAATTTTGCGTCTCTTCGGCACGCCGCGGAACGGATAAGTGCCGCCGTGCCTCTAGCAGACGGGCACGCTCCGCCGCCCGAAACCGGGCCACATCCCGCATCCTTATTGGATCGACTGGGGTCCCATCGATCAGCAAATGCGCCATGCACGGGGCCGATCCGCCTGTCTCACCATCCTGCATGATCGTCCCCTCCCCGACCCAACATCAGTGATGCCTGATAGAAGATCGGGGTTTAGGTGCCGCCGCGCAAGGGCGTCGATCAAGTCCGTTCGCGGGAAAAAACCATCGTAGACATCACCTGCGCCACCGCGCGCAGTAACCACCGGCAATCAATATCTCTCCAATGTCACGTCCATCGGGCAGCCGGCAAACGCCGACTTCGCGATCATAGCTACGGCGTCCTTCCAAGCTGCATCGAAGCTGAACGCCTTTGACAAGCCTGGTGATGTGCCGCGTTGCGCGATCGCCAGATGCACTGCCGCGTTCAGCACAGTCGAGATTGGCAATCCGGATCGGGATGAGACCCACAACAATAGTATCACCGTCCCGGACACGGGTAACTGTGTCGACAAGCTGGCCGCCAGACGATGCAGCTGCAGGTTCTCGTATTCCATGACGACCCTTCCACGCGTTACCGCCAGTCCATGCGCCTCCCCCTCTTAGTATGCGCGGTTTGTTGGGCTCCTGCGACATGCCAATCTGCTGCTCAGGACGCAGCACGATCGCCGATAGCAAGACTGCGCATCCAATCATCGGCAGAAAAAATGACCAACCGTTTTTGCGGCGGCGGAAATTTGTGACCTTTAACATGCGGGCCAGTTTGCCGGGAAAATCGGGCAGAAATTCGGCCAAATAGGTTCAGGCGAAGTCCGGTTTGAAAGCGGTCATCCTCCCTCTGCGATGCAGCGCCCCCTTCTTGGAGATCAACGCGCCATAGCACGCGGCGGCTGAAGCTTAGGTTGTTTCACTGGCGTGCCGAGCAGTTCAATCAGGGGCCCCAAAAACTTGACTGGTGTCGAGTTTTACAGAACCCTTAAGTGGTAACACTCACTGGGAGGCGGCAATCCATCTAGGGGAGGTCTAACGTGAACAATTTCTTTCTCGGCTGCGCTGCCGTGCTCGCCTTTGCGAGTTCTGCTGCTGCACAGGATATCATGGCGATTTATGACGCGCGGCTCGATCCACATGATCTTGTCAACTCGAGCGGCCAGCCGTTGGGCAGCGTCTGCGCTGCAGTTCAACAAGACCGGGCCAATTACCACAGGTTCAAAAACCGCGGGCAGGTCGACGACTCCGATCCGATCTTTGCTGACAAAACAATGCGAGCGCGGATCGCCGGGAATTGTGTCATCAAGCCAGGTCATGAACACCTGCACACAGCCGTCTTCAGTGGCATTGGATACGGAATTATTGTGCGCGTAGAGGTGCTCAACGATGCTGGGACATTGAAAGTCCGGGTCAGTGAACGCGCCGGCTAGCTTTTACAGTTCAAAGAGCTTTGGAGCATCGATTGGCGCGTGAGCTGGCTGGCCATGACCTCCCCCGAAGCTCGGCGGCCCCTGGTTGGGCATGCTCGTGAAATGCCCCTCAAACCCAAAGCGATTACATGATATCATGTAATCTCCTTATCACCCCAGAAGACGAGGCGCGTTTGATCTTCTCTCAGCACCCTTTTGATAGGCCGTGCTGACATCAGCGCTCTCGTCAGCACTCACCCCATAAAACCAGGGAGCTATCGATCCCGCCTGCCTGCAGCCCATTCCTCCAAGATACGTCGTATCAATTCCGGCCGCGTTGGCAGATCCTCCTCCGCCCGGCGCGCTTCATCAAGCGTTTCTATCAGCGCTGTCGGCATCCGGACCATGACCGGAGCGGTGTCCGTTTTGGGTCTTCCACGTGATTTCATAATATTACTTATTGACAGGTTGATTTCTTAGTATCATATATAAACACATGGACGGCGGAGGCGCAACTCCACCGCCCATGCTCACCATTCTGACTACGAGGATATCATCATGGCTGCTAAAACCTCTACCACCCCTACCCGCGCGGCTGAACCGCTCAATCGCTTGATCCGGCTCGATCGGCTGGAATTCCGCAAGCTCTTGGACCTTTATTTTGAAGCCCTGCGGGCGGATTGGATGTATCACGAGACCCGGCAAAACCTCGGCGCCAAGGCAGCGACGGATCAAGGGCATGCCGCGGCTTCGGCTTGGAGCGCCTGCACAATGTCGCTTCTCCTCCTGCAGGACATGCGCACCGTCGACCCCGATCTCCGCGCGGCCGTCGACGTTCTGCTCAAGACTTGCCCCGATCAGATGCCAAGCAGCGGTGACCTCATGCGCTGCGGAACCGAGATGCTCGCGCTCGCAGACAAACACAAACGCAGCGGTTCAGACCTGCTCCCGCTTCTCGATGAGGCCTTTTGCTTGCTTGAAGCCTATCACGGCAATCAAGCGCTGATGTCAGCGCAGCAGGCTGCCGGTTCCGGGGCGGCTTAATCCGAGCGCCTTAATTTGTAGGCTCACGCGGCCCCCACCCCCAACTTTACGCATCTTCGCACACCGGGCGCTGCGCTCTGTGCCATTGGTCATGTCTTTTTCTTCGGAGTCCTTTATGCTCCTTAGCAAATTCACCTATCCCTTTCCCATCGATGGGAAGTTCCAGCACGTCTTCAAAGGTCCCCGCCCCGCACATTGGAAGGACGCTGCGACGCAAAAGGGTTTTGAGTTGATCGGCCGCGCTAAAGATCGATTGCACGTCGTGCTCGGCTGCAAGGTTTGCGGAGCTCCAACCCTAAAACGCGTCAGCGTTGTCCTCGGTCACAATCCAGAATGCCCGCATTGCATCCAAGCGCGGCGATCGGCGGCGGCCCGGGCCATCGGAGCCGAGCTAGTCGGGGCGGACCCCAAAGGTAATCGCCATTATGGCCTCTTCCGGTTTGGCGGCGGCCACACGGATCGGCGTCAGTATCATCGCATTGAAGCCGCTGCAGCGGGCGGGCATCAGGCAAGCTGCTCTGCATGCATTGAAGATCGGTACGCGGAAGAAGCGCAATGCCACGAGTGGCAACTCATTGGCCCCACGGTACGCAAGGGGCTGAATTATCGTCGTTATCAGCACGTCTGCGGTCATTGCCAAGACGTCGCAGTCGTCAATATGCGCAATGGCGATCTGGATTGCGCAGACTGCGGTGAAACCTGGGCCTCCAAGCCTAGCGAGATCTATATTCTCGCGTTCACGCTCCCTACTCTTCCAGTGATCAAGCTCGGCTACAGCAGCAACTCAACGTTCCGCATGCGACAAGTCCAACGTGATCCGGATCTGACGCGCGGCTCTCTCCTGCGCAAAATCGACGTTGAGACTGGGCACCGTGCGATCTGCGTCGAAAAGGCCCTTCACAGCCATATTCGCCGCAACCGCCCCGATCTCATCGTGCCGCCGGAGCTCTTCCGCGACCACATCCGCACCACCAGCGAGCTCTACCATCGCCACGGCAAGCCATACATCGAAGCGCTCCTAGATGCCGTCGACGGCGGCTGGGACCCCCGCGGTCAGAGTGCTGCAGCTTAAGCGCTCGCGGAGGTCGCAGACCGGCGGCCTCCCTTGCCCCTTTAATCCCGGGCTCTCGAGCAGGCTTCCCTGCCCTCCGACCACCCACGTCAACGCTCGCTGCGGCCACCTTTTGCGCTGCGTCGTTCTGGTGAGACATACCGAACCGCAAGCCGTGCAGTCGGCCCATGGATACTCTCATGGGCACTTCATTTCCCGCACCGATTGTCAATCGGCAGGCAATCGTGGGTCCGACTCAATTTCTGTGGCGTCTTTCATGCGGAATGCGGGCCAAGAGCAGGTCGATACCCGCGGCACCGTACAACTGTCGTTTCAGTATTTTCAGCCGGTTGATCTGGCCCTCTGTCTGACCGTTGGACCAGGGCTCTCGAAGCGCCGCCTCAACCGCGTCGAGATCCGCAGAGAGACCGCGCGAAAAAGCCGCCAGTCCAGACGCCTTTGCCTTATCCAACCAGTCAGCCAGCCCGTCTTCCGCGCCGTTGCGGACCATGGAGGTGAAGGCCTCAAGAAGCCGACGATCCTGCGCCAGTTGCGGGAGAGCGTGTTCAATCTGAGCGACCTGAGCGACGAAGATGCTGTCAGCTTTCGAGAGATGATGCCGACCAGAAGTCATCATGCGAGCGATCTTGCGACTTGGAGGGCATTTGCCTGAGCCCTGCGCGATGGCAGCTTCAGCTCGTCGCTGGCGTGTGACCCATTCGCCGACCACGCGGAGACTTCCTTGAAAACCGTCCGCTCGCAGCCGGCGCCAAAGTTCAGCGCCATTGCGACATCCGTCTTGCCAATACTGTTCGAGCTGCGGGAACCAAGGGGTCAGGCTGCTTTGCTGCAGCCTGAAGACGTCATCCCGTTCACCGCGCAGGACGCGCCGAACCAGACCTCGGCTTAGACCCGTGATCCGGACGATCCGCTTGAGGGGCACGCCTTCGGCTCCCATCCACTGGATCAGCACATTGGTTTTCTGACGCCGTTGAAAGCCTTCGAATTGCAGGCGTTCCGCCGCCGTCAGAATATCGGGATCCAGCTCGGCGCGGCAGACAGTTCTTCGTATGGCCGACATCGCTCGACGGACGCTGGCCAGAAACGCATCGCTCGCATTCTGCAGGAGATGCCAACGGTCAGCAACTTGGGTCGCATCAGGAAGTGCTTCGGAAATCGCTTGTCTGTATCCGCCATTCCGGTCTCGCGCGACGATTTCGATCTGCGGATGCTAGCGCAGCCAGGCGGCGACGGTCGCAGGCTCGCGATCCGGCAGTAGGTCGATGACGGCACGGCGTTCGAGATCGCAGATCAGCGTTCCATAGCGCTGTCCTTTGCGCCAAGCCCAGTCATCGATCCCGATGACGCGCGGTTCATGGCCCATGGTCCGCACACCTGACGCTGCCCCGCGGAGAAAGGTATCCTTGCTCACACAGAACCGAAGACGGCGTCCAAGTGCCTGAGCTGGCCGACCGCCCATCGCGCGCCCGAGGTAGGTGACGAGGTCCTGAAATCGACCGGTCCGACGACCATGACGACGCGCAAGGCGGTCTGGCACTTTCTCACTGAACGTCGTGAGAAAACAGTGCGGCGCAACACAACGGATTCTTCGCACCGACAAACGCACCTGAACTGTGCGACCATGCGCTGGAAAATCCATAAGGTGCCGGACGTAACGTCCATGCCGACGAAAAGACCGCTGCCCACAACCCGGACATATCACTTCAGCGTCCATAACTTCTGCATCAATCGCAAGGATCGCGCCGTTCACGTTATATCCGGTGGCGCGAAGACCTTCAGGCAACAGGCTGGTGTCAAAACGCATTGTCATGGTGATCATCCCCTTCAGCATCTACGCCAAATGTAGGAGTGGGGCCGTCAAACTTCACACAATGTGCGCCGGGGCCAAAATTGCATGCTTGTTCACACTCCGGGCGGGTTGCAACGGTTTGTGACATGCCAGTCTGCCGCCAGAAACCGCTTCTTGATATCTGCCCGCCACTGTTCCGCAAACGGCCCACGCTGTCACAGACTAGAGACCTTCGACGCTTGGAAGGAAGCCGCAAGCAGCTAACGCTCAATGACCGACCAATCCTTCGCTGCCGGCAAGTTAAGTTGACGACGCTGCCTGTACATTTCCCGCATATCTGGCACGTTCGTTATCCGTGATAATGTACAACATCGGCGCAAAAATCGCCGTATCACCCGGCACGGCTACGAGCAGGCAGATAGATTCGGTAAAAATCGATCCTGGTAACGCTTTTTACCGATTTACAGGTTCCAAATGTCCATGGATCCCACTTTCGGACGGTATGTAAGCTCTGCTTCAAGAACCGCTTTATGCCAATTTGCGCTTCGATCGCCGCACCAGACAAACTGACGCCCCACATTCAGGGACGGCAAACTCAAGCCAAAGTGAAGTGCCTGTGAATAAGACGACTGCGTGGTATTATTATATATTTCAAAGCACTTGCATCCGTTCTTTGTTCGTTACATTAACTTCTTGTGATGGCGCTCCTTGTTTATGTCTCCGGTTTTTCAGACACAAAATCCGTAATTCTTCTTGAGATTCAGATCTACCCGGGCCATAGCTTGTAACAAGATAAACACAAAAAGACCGCAAAAGCCGTTTCTTGATCCCTAAACACTCGAGAAACGCCAATTGAAGGTCGAGGTGACGGGCAGACAAGAATGATAAACGCACTTCATGATAAGCTACGCGCAGACTCCGGAAGGCTATCGCAGGCGCTCGACAATATGTCGAAGCTCTTTCTTGCTCCAAAGGAAGAGAAGACCCTCAGGGCCTTCTCGGCAGCGGAGGTTGCAGAGCTACTTCGGGTTAGCGGGGGCTACCTGCGCAAATCGCATTTTGAAGGCAAAATTCCTGAAGTTGCCCAGAGCACCGGGAACAAGCGCTCCTACACCGCTGAAGACGTTCTGAAGATCCGAAAGATCCTCGATAAGAACGCCAAGGATCCCCATCATTTTCTTCCAGGACGCAAACCTGGTGATAAGCTACAAGTCTGGTCGACCGTCAATTTCAAAGGGGGCAGTTCGAAAACGACCTCATCGGTTCATCTTGCATTTCGACTTGCGGCGCGTGGATATCGCGTTCTGTGCATTGATGCCGATCCCCAAGCTTCCCTGACAACCTTCTTCGGGTATCAGCCTGAGCTGGATTTCAAGGAAGGCGGAACGCTCTATGACGCGCTACGCTATACAGACGGTGATACGATCCGCGTCCCCATCACAGATGTGCTGCGCAAAACCTATGTGCCAAACCTTGACCTCGTACCGGGCGGCATCATGCTATCTGAGTTCGAGACCGAAACGCCAATGGCGCTCAGCCGCGGCGAACAGCCCGTTTTCTTCAACAGGCTGGGGGATAGCCTCCGTCAGGTCGAAGACGACTACGATATCGTCATCATCGATTGCCCGCCACAGCTGGGCTATCTGACTATGGCGGCCGTATGCGCGTCCACGTCTCTACTAATGACCGTGATCCCTGAACGGGTCGATCTTGCCTCGGCAAGCCAGTTTCTCAACATGGCCTCCGGTGTTCTCGAGGTCATTCATGGTAACGGTGGGATCGCAAACTACGATAATTTCGCCTATCTGCTGACCCGCTATGACACCGGAATCAGTACGCAGGTCGATCTTGCTGATTGGATTCGGCAACTGCTGGGCGATAGTGTGATCCCTACTCCTTTCGTAAAGTCCTCGGCAATCAGTGAAGCCGGGCTTTCGCAAAAGACGATCTTCGAGGTGGATTTGGCCGGCGCCAAGAACCGCAAGACCTATAACCGCGCGCTTGAAAGCGTCATCGGCTTTTCAAACGACGTCGAGAAGATGATCCAGGCCGCTTGGGGAAGGAATGTATCAAATGAGACGTGATCTGCTCGCTAAAAGCCTCAGTCAACTCAACGAGGAGCCTTCGCCATCCGAAGCTCTCGCGCAGCCCCCCTCCCCTATCGTGGAAGAGAAGACTAAAACGCCAAGCGGACCTAAGTCCTTACAAGCCATGTCCAATGTATTGAGCCAGGTCTCTTCCCAAGCCGCTCAAATGGTGGATACACGTGAGATCGCAAATTCCGCGCTGCAGGACCGTTTTGATACGAGCGATGGACTTGACGATCTGATTGGATCGATCAGGGCTTCCGGACAGGAGATCCCGGTTCTGCTACGTTATAGGCGCGGCGCCGGTCAGCGGTATGAAGTGGTCTATGGGCGGCGGCGTATCGCGGCTTGCCGTGAGCTTGGCATTCCGGTGCGCGCGCTCATCCGTGAGATGGAAGAGCGCGATGCCCTCATGTCGCTTGCACGTGAGAACTCCGCGCGCCTTCAGCGGAGCTTCATCGAACAGGCAGTTTTCGCTACGCGTCTGGAAGAGTACGGCTTCGATAAAGATGAGATTTGCGGGCTCCTGGCGGTCGATAAAACGACATTGAGCCGCCTCGCTACTGTGGCCCGTGATGTGCCAATCGAGGTTATCGAACGTATTGGCTCTGGCCATGATATTGGCCGTCGGCCATGGTTGGATCTTCGCAAGGCTCTCAAAGAAGCTAATGTTGTTGATACCAGCAAGCTGCTCGAGATGATCCCTGATGAGGAGGACCCCCTTAAAGCTCTGCAGGGTCTCATTGACGCGCTTCGCACAGCCACCTTGAGCGAAGAGGCGCAGCAACAAGGAGCAGCCGCGGTCAGGCGCACTGAACCGTTGACCGTGGGTGATAAGCCGGTTCGCTTCATCAGGAAGCGCGGGAAGATCACAATCGAGACAACTGAGGAATACGCAACTGATTTCATCGAGTATCTTGAGGACCAGCTTCCTCAAATATTTGACAGCTGGTCAAGCAAATTTCCCAGCGGCCAACAAGCTAAGTCATTGATTATAAAGGATTGACCATGGTCAACTCATCGCCCTGAACTGCAACAAGAGCCATAATGGCCACGTAACAACCATGGAGAAGAACAAAGAGAAAGGAGGCAGACGCAGCGCAAAAAGAAACCCCCCGAAACCGAAGTCTCGAAGGGTCCCATAAGATTTAAGCACCTCATGGATACCTTGCTAGAGAATCGTTTGCAACACCGTTTTCGGTGATTGGTATCTCTTTGCCGTCTGAAAATGTATGAGCTATGCTACAACCACGGTACTTCATGCCGGGGAGCGGAGGAGCCATGCCCCTACCCGCCCTGGACCAACCCCCCAAGTAACTCGGCGCGATCTCATGACCGCGGTCAAAAGCAGCTCACCGAGCTATGGAATGACGCCAAGTACAATCCTTGTTCTTGAAGCGCTATTGAGCTTCCTCCCCTGCCGGGATCGCCAAACAGGCCAAGAGGCCCCGCTTAGCTCCGACGAGCTTCTTGTGGTTTTTCCCTCGAATAAAGCCATCTGTGAACGCGCCAACCGCATGAACGATCGAGTGCTTCGACGCCACATTGCGAAGCTCTGCGATATCGGCTTCATCACGCGCAAAGACAGCGCCACCGGAAAGCGTTTCCCGCTCCGGGTCGGCGGGGTTGTGCGTGACGCCTTTGGCTTCGATCTGTCACCCCTCCTCCAAGTCTACCCCAAGCTGGTTGCCGAGGCAGCAAGGCTCGATCTTGAAGCCGAAGAGCTTCGCTCAGCGCGTTCCGTGGCGCTGGCAATTCGGGCTGATCTTCTGCGCGCACCTGAGCAGTTGAACGCAGGACAGATCGACTTTCTCGCTGAGGTGAAGAAGATACTACGCCGAACTTCATTAAAGAAAGAGGAGGTGTCAACTTTGGTCTACGAAATGCGCGCGCTGAAATCTGCCATTGAAGCGTCTCCTCCTGCCGTGGATGAAGACTGCCAGGTCTCTTCACCCCATCACAGCACCCACTGCCCTGCCCCGGCCGATCAGCTGCGGAATACAGGCCTCAATGAAACCACCCATCGTGAAATTGACCGCGGCCAAAGCTCTGCTGGTTATGAGCTAGAGCATGAATTTGCGCCGGCCCGGTCAGGCAGTTCACCACGCCGAAAAGTCAGCTTTCTGCGCGATGAATGCCCCCAAAGCGGGTTCGCGGAGACGCCGAAAGAGTCCGGCAAGAACGGTCAAATTGTCCGCCAAGTAGAGTCCATAAAAATAGATCCTACTATGAAAGCACCCAACGAATATACACAGCTTGTCGATGCATGGGAGCGTTGTCCAAATATTGCCAGCCTCTACCCGAACGCAGTCCAATCACCGTCTCGTCTGCGGGAAGCGGTTTTTCTATTTGGATCTTTTTTGAGTTTGAAAAATGAAGCCTTGGCGAAAGGTGTCGCTTCAATCGGATGGGCGAACATGCTGAGAGCTTTGGAATATCTGGCTGAAAATGCGGTACGCATCAAATCACCGCCCGCCTATTTCACCTCGATGATCGATGGCTTCATCGCGGGCAAACCGGTCGCAGGCATGCGATGAGTCCGACATGAATATGGCCGTGGCCAAAATTGACCGCGGTCAATTTTCCTGAATTTGATACCATTCTGTCTTGGTATATCGCGTCCGACCTGAAACCTGACCGCAGCCATTCGGGATCAAATGTACATCCCGAAAACTTCGGTGTCCACGGAGAGTAGTTCAGAGGTCTCAGATATGATCGGAGCTTCGATGTCCCGATTGTCCAAAGGCACCGATCTACCGGGAATAAGCTTGCCGTCGACATTAACGTGTTCCGTCGATCAGATTCTCACAAATTTCGCGGCCCGAGCCGAAATGAATTTGCTTACCTGAACAACTACAACAGACATTCTAAATTCTTCTGAGTAGCTCCGATTGTTGCTATCTAGCTTGCGTGAAAAGGCTCAGCCTGTGAAAAAACAGATATTCTCCAAATCCCGAGCTTTAGCAATTCTCCGCCCTGCGGAATCTGGCTTGGCTCGCAGCGGCCCCATTGTTGAGCCAACCCGCATGTTTAAACCGGTTTTCGAATAGTCGGGCTACTTTGCAGATAGTAGATTCGCGAATTGCTGTTTCCGATTGCTGGTGGTCCCGCTCCAGGAGCTTCAACCGGATCAGCAGAAGGGAACGCCGCGTTGGCGAATTGACCGCGGACATTTTTAGATGCTGGGTAGATGACCGGCTCGGCATCCATCCTCAGCCACATGCAATCCGGGATATGATCCGACACGCTTTCACGCCCCTAAGCATGGGCGACGCCCAGAACTTGATGCGGGAACTCCACCCTAACGCTGGCCTGAATAGGAAGGCTCACGCCGCACGGCGTCCAGAAATTATCATAGAGGTTAGCGATGGTTCGTTTTCCGAGGTGCGTGTAGTGCCGCCTACGCTTATCAGAGGTGCCGCGTTTTGGCTGACTGGGCTCAATACCGGATTCGTCGGAGGCAGGTTGAAATCGCCCGCAAAGAAAGCCTGGTTGCCTTCAAAGCTCTCATTTAGCCAAACGAGGCAGGAACGAAGGGTAAGCGCTCCCTCCGCTCGTTCAGCAACCGATTTCTCATATTTTAAGTATACCGCGGCCAAGACGAACTTAAACCCATCGGCGGTCTCGAAGTGCGCAGAGATGGGATCTCGCACGAAGACTTCGCGATCATCCAGATAGAGAACGGCGTTATCGACCCAGTTTATTCGACCTGTGCACTAAAGGGAGGTGTAGAACGCTTTGTAGGAGGCATGGGATAATAGAGCGTCCCATCGCGCCGGTCTTAGCCTTGAGCGCCTAGGACAGTTGATCCGCGCCTTCGACGGTCATGACTTCTTGAACTGAGATCAAGCCAAATTGGCCCACGACCTGTACGACCGCGGTCAAATACTTTCCCTTATCCCATCCTAGAACTTCGATATTCTAACTTGCAACAATGGCGTCCGCGTAGACCGGGGAGGAAAGCTGAAATACAAAGTAGAGTCACAGAGAACTTTCTGATTGTAGTATCCAGTATTATTTTTCCCAGACGCGAGGTGACTTCTTCCTATCGTCTTCCGCGTGGGGCAGGGGCCGCAGAAACGAGATAGCGACGGGAGAAGAGGTTACATGACGGCTGTTCTTAGCCCAAGATCGGCCTCCATTGACCAAGACTTAGCGTTGGCATATATTGCCAACAAAGGAGACCTGTCCCATGGTGACACGCAACGTTGTCTTGACCGAAACCCAAGACCATCTGGTTCAAGCACTAGTGGCGTCCGGGCGCTACCAGAATGTGAGCGAAGCCATGCGCGCTGGCCTGAGGTTGCTCGAGCAGGAAGAGGCGCAGATCGCGGGCATCCGCCAAGGGCTTCTCGAAGGTCTGGCGCAGGCCAAGGCGGGTGATTTCGCTAAGGGCAGCGGCAAAGATGCGATCCGTAGGGCCTTTGCGACTGCGCGCGCGCGTTCATGAGCCGATCCTTCCGGCTGACCCGTCACGCGGAAGCCAGTCTCACCGAAATCGCCAGATGGACGATCGAAACTTTCGGACCGCGCCAAGCAGAGCTTTACGAGGCCGAATTGCTCAACCGCTGTGAAAGTATTCAGTTTGGCCAAGCGCATAGTCGGCGTTGCGAAGCTCTCGTTAATGATGTCGAAGACCTACGGTTCATAAGGGCAGAGGAGCATTTCTCGGTTTTTCTAGATCGCTCGGACGACGTCATCATCGTGGATATCCTCCATTCCCGCAGCGATCTCTCTCGCCATATTGCTTCACTTTCGGCTTTGAAGTCTGAAGACTGCTGATGCACGTTACAATCCGGCTGCCTTCGTCATGTTCACTCTGAACCGGTCGCGTCGACGTTGATAGTGGCGGGTCATTTCGGCCGTAGCGTGGCCGAGCTGCTTCTGGGCATAGCGTTCATCAACCTCTACCGAACTGGCGAGGCCGGCACGCAGCGAATGACCGGAAAATAGCGCGAGCCGGTCTCTTTCGGGCAGGTCGGAACGAATTCCGGCGTCTAGGACCGTGCGTTTGATCAGCCGCACAACATGCTTGTCGTTTAACCTCGCTTCGGATGCCCTTTTGCCATCCCGCGAGGTGCCGACAAAGACCGGACCGAAGTCGATCTTTGCGAAGTGCAACCATTGCTCGAGCGCATGCACGGGGCAGGTTTGATCCTTGGACCCGCGGCCAATCTCGACCTCACGCCAGCCAGTCTTGGCATCGAGGGTGAGCAGGGCGCCCTTGTCGAAGATCTCAATCCAGCCGCCCGAGTCCGGCGTGTTGTCCTGGTGAACGTCTAGGCTGACAATTTCCGACCGCCGCAGACCGCCCGAATATCCGATCAGCAGGATGGCCCGGTCTCGCAGACCGCGCAGGTCGTAGGCCAAGGTGGCCACCATCGCGAGAATGTCCTCGGCCAGGATCGCTTCCTTCTGCAGCGGCGGACAGGCGGGTTTGCGTTTGATCCCGGCCAGCACGGTGGCGATGTGGTGGTTCTTGCGATCGAGGGCAAAGCCGCGCTGCGTATAGTTCCAGGTGAGGCCCGACAGGCGGCGGTCGATGGTGCTGACCGATCGGGCAGGGGAGGGGCCCGCTCCGAATGCCAGGTCGGCGAGGTAGAGCCCGATCATTTCAGGCGATGGCGGCAGAAGCTCCGCGCCCTTCATCCGACACCATCGTGCGAAATGCGCCCAGTCCGCGGCATAGGCTTTCAGCGTGTTGTCAGAAGCCGCGGCGCGTGCGTAGTCGCGAGCGGTATCCGCCAGCCGGTCGAGGCTGCCAGAGCCAGCGACAGCGGGCCGGGCGATGCCGTCGCAATTTTCTTGATCGCTCTCGTCGACGCGAGCATCATCAAACTCATTGGGTGGCGCTGACGTCGATTTTTTGATCTCTGAGGGCATTCTTCACTGAGTCCGGCGATGAAATGGAACTGTTTCGCAGTATATCTTTTCATGTCCGATGATGTAAACTTATTGGACATAACTTTGACCAACAAGATGCGGCGGTTCAGGCGCTATTATCTGGAGATAAGCGCCGCGTAGGTTTAGGCTATCAGAATGAACGCGGCCGCCAAACTTATTATGGGCGATACCATGAGCCTACAGCTTCTTCCCCATTGGATCACTCTGCAAAGAGATGCAGACCCTGAAACTGTTGCTTTTTTATCTGGCGCGGCGCTGGCTACGCTAGATGCGGTGTTACGCGACCCAAACGGTACATTGCCCTGTGCCTTGTTGCGGGATCGAATGGCTCTGGATTCTGCTGTGGCTTGCTTGAAGATCGAGGGTCGCAATGAATCCGGGTCCGATATCCGTGACGCGGTGTGTTTAGCGAGGGCAGGAGATCGGCTGGGACCTGCGGGCGAGATGTTTATGGGGTGGCGTAAGCTGGCGCGGATCAACTTGGGTGTCAGTGGATGGAAGGGGCGGGTGGAGAATGCGCTACCAACAGCGCTGGCCCACGAGGCTGTGTCCATGCTTGGAACTCGATCGGGCACACCGGTGGGACAAGCAAGCGACATCTTAGCAGAGCTGTTGCCCCGGTTCCCACGAGAAGAAGCGGGAGCATTGATGTTGGCGGATGTTGCTTTGGCCCGTGCGGTCGGTTGGGTTCGGCCTGTGCCATTATTGGGGACGCATATGGCGCGCAGGGATATCCGCGCAATTGCGTCTGGGGCGGGTGAACCTAGGCTTTTTCTACATCGTGCGATGGTTGCTGCTTGCGACAATGCCATCCGTTTGGCGGCGGACCTAGACCTGCGCGTTGCAAAGTTGCGGTCCATTGCGCCAAAACTGCGGGCCAAAGGATCAGACGCTGCGTTGGCTTTGTTCCTGAGCCACGATGCGGTGTCACCGTCAGGCATGTTAAGCCCGATGATCCAGGGCACATTGATGCCGATGACGGATCGCGCGGCGCGCCGTCTGTGTGACCGTTTGGTGGAATTGGGCCTCGTGCGGGAACTGACTGGCAGGCCGACGTTCCGACTGTACGGGGTATAAGCATGGCCAAGGAAACCTCTGTGTTAGACACTGAATTAGACGACCTGCCCCCGGAATTGCGCTGGCGTGAATGGATGGGCCGGATTGAAGCGGTGATTTTTGCGAGCGCTTCGCCAGTGCCGCGCGGGGACTTGGCGCGCGTTGTGGGGCAGGGAGCCTCGGTTGACCTGTTGATCGAGGATATTCAGACTGATTTAAGCGATCGCCCCTATGAGTTGGTCGCTGTAGCAGACGGCTGGTTAATGCGAACGCGGACGCGATTTGCTGATGCCATTCGCGCGGCGGCCGATGTGGGCGACCAGCATCTGGATTTGGACGAATTTGAAGTCGCTGTGCTCGCATCGATTGCCTATCACCAGCCGCTGACGCGGGATGGGTTGAAGGATATTTTTGGCAAAGACATCAGCCGTGATCTGATCGGAAGGTTAAGGGCGCATGAGTTGATCGCCACGGGTCCGCGTAGTCCAAGGGCGGGGGCACCCTATACCTATGTGACGACGCAGAAGTTCCTGATGGCGTTTGGGATGGAAAGCCTCCGTGATTTGCCCGACCGCGGCGAGCTAGAGGATGCTGGCTTGGCAAGTTGACACACAGAAGCCTATGAGTGTGCAAATGGTGGGGCTTCTAATGAGCAAATGGTGGATGTTCTAATAGACAAATGGTGGGTTCTCTAATAAGCAACTAGCGGTAAGGAACCAGACCCCTCATACGAGGGGCGTTTTGCAAAGATCGAAAGGGAAGCGCCGGTCCATGAGTGATACAGAAGACTATCTGCCAAGACACCTCATTCCAGAGCTTGAAGACGCGATCGCATCAGCGCGTGTAGTTAACCTCGTCGGCCCGAGGCAGGTTGGTAAGACGACACTTGTAAGAGACCTGTTTGGCAATGGCCGTTTTATCACTTTGGATGACGCTGCAGTCTTAGCCGCCATTGAAGCTGACCCAGAAGGGCAGCTCACCAGTTTAATGGAAGACTTGGACCACGCACCGCTTATCATCGATGAGGCTCAGCGGTCTAAAAAGCTGGCTCTGGCAATTAAGAGGTTGGTCGATACCAATCGACGCAAAGGGCAATTTGTACTTACCGGATCCTCCAATGTATTTACGACCACTGATGTCGCGGACTCTCTCGCAGGCAGGATGCGCACACTCAAGCTCTGGCCCTTGTCAGTTGCGGAAATCAAAAGAGCACCTGTCAGCCGCCTAATGGATTGGGCGATGCAAAAAGACCCGAAGCTGGGACAAGTGGCCGATCCAAAGCCAATCACCCGAACTGATTACATTGATTTCATTCTGGAAGGTGGGTTTCCCGAAACCAGAACGTTGCCAATCAGATCCCGTCAGCGGCAGTATAGGGACTATATTGACGCGGTCGTTGAACGCGATGTGGCAGATATCACGCCGGTCCGAAAACCAGATGCGCTGCGTATCCTGATAGACCAAATGGCGACACGGTCGGCTCAAGAAATCAACGCGTCCGAACTTGCCAAACTGACCAAGCTGCAACGCGTTACGGTCGAGCAATATCTGGACATCCTGATACGATTATCGATGCTCACCAAACTGGGTGCCTGGACATCGGGTGAGGGCAAGCGGGAAATCAAGAACCCAAAATATCACTTCGCAGATTCAGGCATCGCTTGCGCCCTGCGTCGCTTCACTGAAGATACCTTTACCATCGACAACAATCCGCAAGCCCTCGGCGGTCTGCTGGAGAGCTTTGTTTTGAACGAACTGCTGAGAGCCGTCCCAATGCAGGATGCTGACTATCGGCTCTATCACTGGCGCAGTGCGGACCAGCGGGAGATTGACATCCTGATCGACGGCGGCAGCCACCTGGTCTGTGTCGAGGTTAAGGCCTCTGCATCGGTCAACGGTGATGACTTCAAACATCTCAAATGGTTCTCAAAAGATGGGCCTGGCTGCAGCAGGATATGTACTGGGATCGTATTCTATTTGGGCCAAGAAAAGCTCACCTTTGGTGACAGAAGTTTTGCCCTCCCGGTGAGCTCTCTTTGGAGCGACATTAATGTATGAGTTGCCATACCAAGTCACGATGTGACCTGCGTGAGTCTGCTCTCGTCGCGACGTGGCCAAGAGCCTAGTCATCGAAAAATTATAAAGATTTGAACTTCTACTATTGTGATGCTCACGCAAAGCGGCCCTGGCGTGTTCCGCGGCGACCTGAGCTTTTACACCAAGGATGACAGGCTGATCGGGCTGTCGCCGCAGCACGCCGGTGCATATCATTGCCGGAGCCTACGACATGACTTACACCCACGAGGACGCCGCACGTACTGCAAAGGCAATCCCGGGCGCGACCCTGTTCGTTATGGACGAACTTGGCCATTTTTCGATGACCGAACACTCGGAAGGGTTTAGTCCTTTCTTTGCAGGGTAATCCCCCATTTTAGCGGGGGCTTGGTCGTAGAAACTACGCGGCGAGGGGGGGGCGTTGGCCGCGTCGCGCCAGCAGCTTGATGTCATAGGCTTCGTATTTTCTGCCAACTTTACAGGGATCGGGTTTCCGTGGCCGCTCTCCGCTCTACGAATGAGACAGGCCAGTTTGAGTGTGGCACCCGCTGAGCTCATAGGCGTTAATCGCTGAGTTGAACCCGGAGATCCAATAGCCCTTATCGAAAGCGGTCGTCATCTCATCGCGCACGCGTTTTCTTTCGGAAAGCGCCTGATCGAGATCGTTTGAAAGCAGGTCGCCGATGTTTTCAGGGATTTTGATGTGGAGAGCCACGGTTGTATCTTCACTCTCGCCGCTCGATCCTTTGGCGAGGCCTGTCACTCGCTTAGAACCCAAAGTCCAGTCCGCCACGATACGGTCCGACGCGACACCTGCGTTGATGCCCTCCATTTTGCCATAGCAATCTGGCAAATAGGTGTCTGCCGTCGCTCCGAGCCGCGCGATGTTGAGGTTCGCGTTGATGCGACGCAGGGGGTCGAATGTCCAACGGACTGAGGTGATCCCGCGCGCCAGACACCAGTCGCGTTGATACCATTTCAGGTGTGCGCCCAGCCCCATCCCCCGGCTGTCGGGGTGGACGGCGAGGCGGAGGGAATGCTGCACCTGCGGATCCTTGTGTAGATTTCCACGCAGAAGTGAGCCGGGTAAGCAGATAATTTCCACTGAGATTTGAGCCACGGGGGGTGCGGACCAATCTTCTCATTCTCCTTAAGCTCGCTAGACGCCTCACGGTGGCGGACACTCTCCTGTCAAAGAGAACTTAATTTCTGCCTTGAAATCAGTAATGCGCCCACGGGCTATTACAGCTTCATCGGCAGCAAAAAACTGCCATCCTTCATCAACTCGGCCACGGCTTTCTAGCTTCGTTTGATCCTCGAGAATGGCCCGAGCCGAAACCCATTGCTCGTCTAACTTACTCATGGTGACTGTGACTCGCTCGCCAGGCGATGTTTCGAAATCTATTTCCACCCCCAAAAGCTCATCTGCATCGCTTCGCTCACAAGACAGAATGCGGGCAGGGACCACTTGCCCGCCACCGACATCAAGCTCTATCTGCCCCTCACCAAAGATCTCCGGCTGCGGCGCCTTATCATCTGTTGGCGGGTTTGCCGTTTCGCTTGGTTCAATCGGTAGTGCCGGTCCAGCCAGTGCCGCCTGAGTTTCCGGATCCCATGATGGAGCGTGCTCGTCAGGCTTCTTCGGCATGTCTGCCTGGAAGTCGATCCGGACAGGGTCCTCCAGGGACCGGCCGTCTTCAGCACGAAGCGTCGTATCCACGACGGCCGTGTAGTTCGCTTGAGCGTCTGGCAAGCGTGGGGAGATCGTCAAAACCCTCCCTGCGGAGATGAGCGTGATATCTGCGTCCACCTGTGCGCCATCGGCCAGCAGCGTAACGGCACCCAATGTGTCGGCGTCGATGGCCACGTTGAAGTCAAGGCTCGCCCCCTCTCCGGTGCCGGGCCAAGTGAAGAGTGGCAAAAGGGGGGCGTCAATCTCAACCGGCAAGCGCATGGCGCGCTCGGTCAGACCATCGTGGACAATAATCTCGAATGCCGCTCTGGGCCCTGGCATCAGCGCCTGCGGATCAGGCGTGAAGCTCGGCTGCGACAGGAGAACCGCAAGCTTTCGCCAAACCTTCCCGTCGGCGGTAAAGTTTACCGTATAGGTGACCGCGTCACCCGGGACAGGATCCCAAGCAAGGGTATCTCCTGCGCGAAAGGTTGAGCCGGGCCTATGCGAGGTGACCTCTGGAGTCGCCAAGGCGCTGTTGGTGCGGCTTTCGGCAAGTGCTTCATTCCCAAGCCGCAGGACAACACGAGCAGGCTCCCCGACCACCGGCACGGTGACGGCAAAGGGTTGCAACTCATCGCCGTCGAATCCTCCACCGACAGCAGCGCGCGCCAAAACATGACCGGCCGCATCTTCGACAAGGATTTCATGAGGGCCAGCGCCATAGAGTGCCGATCGTGGGCCTGGCGCATTGATGGTCGGCAAGAGCACAGGGCTCTCCTCATCAATCAAGCCGGACACCATCAGCCAGCGCTCATCAAGCGTTTCGGGGCTATCGCTCAACGAGGCGCGCCAAAGAAGCCCATCAGCTGAATGAGATGCTCTGGCATGACGGGTCCTCGATGGATCCAGATGTTGGGCGCGCTCACTGCGAAGTGTGTCAATCATTTGCGGCATTTTCTCGATCAGCCAGTCATATTGATTTTGGTCGATCCAGAACTCAGAGCGAGGCGTCACGATGCAAGGGAACATCAGATTGCGCAATGCCGAGGATTCCGCGTTGCCATCCTCGCTCGATTTCTGCCAGCCGGCCCCGCCATTCAAAGATATCCGCATTCCATCGATGCTTGCCGCTTCTGTGGTGTTTAAGGTTTTACAGATTTCAGCTCTATGAGACTCATTATCGGCGTAGGGCGTGTGAGGAAGCGCAAAAACATGGCCAACCTCATGAGCGATGAGCGGCACGGTGA
Source organism: Sulfitobacter sp. NFXS29 (assembly GCF_040148765.1). Taxonomy (NCBI): domain Bacteria; kingdom Pseudomonadati; phylum Pseudomonadota; class Alphaproteobacteria; order Rhodobacterales; family Roseobacteraceae; genus Sulfitobacter; species Sulfitobacter sp. NFXS29. The sequence goes on along the minus strand of NZ_JAGDED010000019.1, from coordinate 18,297 downwards.
GGACCGCGGGTTCCGTTCTGCCAAAAAGCGCAGCCGCTGGCATCAAGATCATATTTCGATTGCCACGATGAGATATGCGCAGTGACGACGGATCCGGATGATCCGCGTGTTGTGGATGAGGATCACCCGGGTGGCGGATCAACGTCTTAGGTTGCTCGTAGAGCGCAAAGGCCTGTCCCTCGCCACCCGAGCTCGCAGGGTGGAGAGTGACGAGGATGTCAGATGTGGTTGATGCGGTGAGGTATTCGTCGAAAAGCTCGAACAGCTTCCCTCTGTTGCCGTGGTTTTCGGGGCAGTCATACTCCCCCACACCAGGGAAAGAACAGATAGTCCTCGCAGGGTCGTAGCGGCCCTGGTAGTGACTGGCCACGTCCGCAACCGGATATATCTGATTGATGAATGCGCGCTCGATGCGCGCCGCCCTGTGCAAGGAGGCGGCCACCTCATCCGTCATACCACCGTCCGCCCATTCCAGATGTTCGGCAAAAAAATATGCGATACTCAGCTGATCGATATGCCGCGTGGCATAGTCGACCTCTTGCTCCATTACATCAGGCGCAACTTCGACGTCTTCAGGGTAAGGGTTGTCGGGATGGACCTCGGCCCGAAAGATAGTGGGATTCTGACTGCGCGAGGGCGACCAGTCAAATAGGTTGATCGTATGGAGGCCGTTCTGCCGATCCGCGTCGGTATATTGGTCCGTGCGCTCCACCTTATGCTTCTTCTCGGGAAAGATTGTTTGATCAGTTGCGCTCAGAACTTCGGCACGCACTTTATAATCAAGGACCTGCCAATCAGGGTGAATGTCCTCGAGTTCTTCCCACTCGAAATGGATCCGGGCCGCAGCTGGCTTATTGTAGACTAAGGGCGCGTTGCGCATCACCTGATAGATGCCAAGCCTGACCTCCTCCGGATCGACGATCGTGGAAATATAGAAGACGTGTGGCTCTTCCAGATATTGACGATCCCTCCCGCGGATACCCTCATCACCCCCCAGGATCGCGATCTGGTAAATCACGCCAGGACGCAGGCGATCTCGGGGCGTGATGCGAAGTGATTTGGTGTTTTCCGCGCCTGTTTCATCGACGAGACCGAGATCGACATCTACGAACATGAACTCATTCTCAGCATCACGGGTGAACATGGAAACAGAACCCGGCTCGAGACTTCCTTTTGCAAGCTCATCGCTGAACTCGACGAAAAACTCCGCGCCATCGAGGACGACGTTTTCCCGACCGTTCGCGGGGATCTGATCGACCACTTCGAATGTGTCCGGCTCATCGCACATCATTCGGTCAAAAATCTGCTCTGTTTCGGCGGTGCGATCCAGGGTGAAGTTGGCGCTCAGATTCACCCTGTCTTCATAGGCCTCATCCTGACGGTCGTAATCAAATGTTTGATCTTTGACCGGCGCCACCACGGTCATGAATTCGCCCTCTAGGCTGAGAGTAAAGCGATCATCGCTCCAACGCGTCACGATGCTTGCAGGGCTCTCAATCTCTGCCCCATAGGATCGATGAACCTGAAAGTCACTCCTTCCGGTATCTGCAATCTGGTTGATGAAGGTGACCCCGCCGAACCCGGCCGGCACATCCTCAATGCCGGTCTTTGTCACCATGCCATAGCCACCACCCTCAGGGCCGCAGGGGATGTCGCTGATCAGAATTTCCGAGAAGGTTTGGTCGTCACGATGCCGGTGATCATGCAATATGACGCCGAACATGCTGCTGTTCTCATAACCCCGGCGCGGAAAGACCGCCATTCCGGCCATCTGCCCGTCACCCTGCGAGATCGAGCTGCCGCTGATAGTTCCTTCCCAAGTCCCGACGAGATCGTCGCCATGGAGGACATCATAAGCATCCTCATAGGGCGCATTCGGATCCCCCGTCTGAGCCTTACTGCCCAGAGGAAGGATGGCGGCCGTCAAGGCGAAAACTGCCGCCTTCGACCATGAGATCTTCGTTTGATGGACCATCACATCTTCCCCCTTTTTACTGAAACCTTATAGGTCTTTTTGATCTACCCGCCCTGGACCAGGGGGGTGTCAAAAATCCCTTCGACCTGCTTGCAATCATCAGGATCGATTTCTGAGAAGAAGTCCTCTTTCCGACACATGAGCGCAGAGAAGCTGCCCGATGCGGCGGGGGCCTCACCTTCGAGGGAAAGGTTGTCGAAGTCGACCTGGACCTCTGCCTCATTGCCTTCGCTCATGTAAAACGGTGCGTTCATCCCTTCAGGCCACCAGGACACGGTCTTTTCCATTTGAGATGCGGAGGCGCTATCTCCCATGACGGAAACCTCGAGGGAGAGGACATTGTGCATCCTGCTTTCAGCGTCAGGGTCATGGGCCTGAATGGTCACCTTTGTCATAGGGCCGAAGGATTGGAAGGAGGCTGTTGCGCTTCCTTCACTGGGCACCGACAGGGTTTCTCCCTGATAGGCGGTCCCATCAATGCTTGCCTCAATCGCGCCGATTGGCTCGGCCGCCTGAGCCATGCCGGGCAGCGTGAGCGCGAGAGAGGCCCCTATGATGGCCCAAACCATCGCATTACGTCCTTTGGTCATGTCGGAAATCCTTTCTGTTGTCCGGCATTACGGGAATGACCAGTCGCCATGCTCGATACGGAAGATCCGGATCGGTGCTCCTGGCTGTCCGGGATCTGCCCGCAGATAAAACACCGCGGTATGTGTCTGACCGAAGTTTGTGATGTCCACGTTCAATGTGATCGTGCCCCGCAGCATCGGGTTCTCAGGATCCGGCTGGGGCTCATCCACAGAGCCGTTAAAGTCTTGAGCCCCATAGAGCGGGTCAGCCCCAAGCGGTTGAGCGTGTAGGGCCGCGGCTACTTCCGTCGTGAAATAGTTGGCCGCATTCTCCGGTGAGAGCGGCTGTGGTCCGCCCTTATCCGCAAAGTAATGCGCCTCGTAGAGTGCCCGCACCAGGTCCTGAGCGTGGGAGATCAACTGATCGGACGACACGGCGTCCGAGCCAACTGTCGGAGAATCCACCGGGATATAGCCGTCCGCAGCCAGGTATCGCTGGGACACCCAACCGGCCTTTGACAGATCGGCTGACCGCATCAGGCACCAAGGTGAGGGCAGGGCCTTGTATTCGGCATCGGTCATATTGATGTAATGTGCCATGGTAAAGTAAGGCACGCAGGTGACTTGGTGCAGTCCGCGCGCATCATGCGCAAAGGTCTCGATGATCGAATAATCGGTGCCGGGCCCCATTCTGGCATTCAGCACATCATTGGATGCTACGCCGCGAACCTGCCAGGCATCAGGCCCATGCCCATCAATCTCCGCGTGGGCTGCGGTCGATAACCCCAAACATACGACGGCGCTGACAATAATCTCGTAGGGTATAAATTCTTTGGCCATTATATAACCTCTGCGAATTTCTCTAAGCGAAGTGTTCCGGAGTGAGAGCATCAAGACACATGCGAAACTCAGAGCGCTTTCAGTTACCGTTTGAACGAATCAACAATAGCAAGCTCATCCTGCCGACGCCCCGTTCTTTTGGAGGGGGCTGCTTTTAAATGGGGGTATCCGCATATCGTTTTGGTTTGATACGCGGGCAGTAGCGAATTCGCCAAATTGATGCCTAAATTTCCCGGTAAAGTGGAAGGCATGTTAAAAGCCAGAAAATATCGCCGCCGCAAAAACGGTTTGTCATTATTCCCACCGGTCATCGCCTGCGCCGTCTTGCTACTGGCGACAGCGCAATGGACTGAACACCAGGATGTCGTGCCGCAAAAAAACAGCAAACCACGGATATTAAACGGGGGAGGCGCATTGACTGACGGTGGCGCTTGGAATGGCAGCCTTAGAATACAAGACGTTACGGCTGCATTGTCCGGTGCGCAGCTTGTTGACACCGTTACCCACATCCGAGATGGCGATACCGTTGTTGTTGGTCTAGTTCCGATCAGGCTGGCTAACCTCGACTGTGCTGAAAGCGGCACTAAATCTGGCGATCGCGCGACGCACCAAATCACAAGAATGGTCAAAGGCGCTCAGCTTCGATGCACCTTGGAAGGGCGACGTAGCTATGATCGCGAAGTTGGCGTTTGCAGCTTACCCGACGGACGTGACGTTGGAGAGATATTGATCGCAGGCGGCTTTTGTCAGCGTTGGCGAGGATGAGCCCAACTCAACCGATGCTGCGGTAGCGTCGATCCCGCTATGCAGGAGCGTTTGGAAGTTCGATCCCGGGAGTGTGCAAGCCGCTGGGCGAGCGTGTGAACATCTCGAAACCGTCGGATGTCACGCCAATCGAATGCTCGAATTGTGCAGAAAGGGATTTGTCGCGAGTTACGGCCGTCCAGTTATCTGCAAGCACTTTCACCTCGCCGCGCCCCAGATTGATCATCGGCTCAACCGTAAAGATCATGCCCTCTCTCAGTTCCAATCCGGTTCCAGCTTTGCCGAAGTTCAGGATGTCGGGGCTGTCATGAAAGACTTGTCCGATGCCGTGGCCGCAAAAATCGCGGACTACCGAGCAGCGTTCGGAATATGCGTAAGTCTCTATTGCATGGCCTATATCACCTAATCGCGCCCCAGGGCGCACAGCCCGGATCCCCCGCATCATCGCCTCATGGCTAATCTGGATAAGACGCTCAGCCGCGCGTTTCGGTTTTCCGACCACATACATCCGACTTGAATCGCCATGCCACCCGTCCAGGATTAGTGTGACATCAACATTCACGATATCGCCGTCGCGTAACTTCTTCTCGTTGGGGAATCCGTGGCAGACCACATGGTTGACCGATGTGCAGCAGGCATATGGATAGCCTTTATAGCCCAACGTTGCCGGTGTGGCGTCGTGCTTGGCCGCGAAGTTAAGTACGAAGGTATTGATGTGCGATAAGGCTGTGCCAGCGCAGATTAGATCGGCTATGTCGTCGAGACACCGCGCAGTTAAGTCACCTGCGCGGCGCATACCCTCAAAAGCGTCGGGGGCCCATAAAGTTTGATGCTCTCGGTTCTACGGGCATGTTCGGCCTTCGGTGCAGCAAAAACGTTCATATATCTATCCATAAAAAGCTCCTCTAAAATCTCTTCGTGGCAACCGCAGTCCGATTGACCTTGAGCAGCTGCGGAGGTATACGAATCATATACGCTTCATATGCACTAAAAATGGGAGACGCGTCGATGGGTATCGTAAAAATTGGGGACGAAATGCATGAAGAACTTCGCAAGTCCAGTTCAGTCATGTGTCGCTCGATCAATGCGCAAGCTGAGTTCTGGATGAAAGTGGGCATGCTTGCTGAAGCGAACCCAACTATTCCATTTACCGAAATCATGGCGCAACAACTCAGGAACGCCGATGTGCAGGTTCCGGAAATCGAAGCTGCCTAAAACCTAACGCTGCCATTTCTAGGCAGGGAGCGATCCTCTGTCTGGCATCATCAAACGGCAGCTCCATCCGCTTTGCCGGGCCACAGAAGGTCTTGATGAGTTTGTCGTAGCGGGTGCGAAGCCAGTTAAACAGCCTTACGACAACCGAACCGCCATAGGCCCGGCAAGTATCATCGCGACAAGATCAATTTGTCTATTTGTGCCGGTCTTCTGAAACAGATTGCGCATGTGGAAAGATACTGTCGTCGCAGATATACTGAGCTTCTGGGCGACTTCTGAGGAGCGCGCCCCGCTTGCCAGTAGTGCGGCGATCCGCGCTTCAGTGGGGGTTAAACTGAAGAGATCGATCAGCAGCGCTTCAGACACCATTTTGGACTGGGTCGGCGACGACAGGAATACTGCGATCTCTGCGCCATTCCTGCTCGGCTCAAGCTCGCAACCCAATTTCCCAATCAGGGCGGAGATCGAGCTGTCATGCGCGTGCAGTATCACGCCGCCCACCTTTTCAGTTTCTGGCGCCTTCACCTCATCAATCGTGCGACGCAGCGCCCTATTGCAATCAGGATCTGTGGCCGTCAGCTTGTCGCGTTGAAGTGAATAGTAATCGGCCTCATGTGCCATCTTTTGCGCCGCCCTGTTGGCGTGAATGACTTTCCCATCGCTGTCCAGCAGCACGATACCAAGTGCGATCAGATCCAGCACCGGATGGCCTGCGCCGCCTGCCAGATCTGCTAAGGCCGCCTGAAGATTGGCGACATCATTCTCAATATGGCCTTTAATTCTCGAGACCTGGCGCAGCCTGGCGGACACGGTGGCCAGCAGCAGATCATAATCGACCGGCTTTATAAGATAGTCGTCAGCACCGCGAACTTTGCCTTCAATTATTTCACGTGGTTCCGACATCGCAGTCAAAAAGACGAATGGGGTGGCGGCCAGCTCGGGGCGCTTTGCGCGCATTGCGGCTAGCAGCCCGTAGCCATCAAGCTTTGGCATCGTGATATCACATAGCACCAGGTCCGGCGTCGTGCTCATGATCAGCAGATCAGCGATTTCCCCATTCGCGGCCGCCAGGGCGCGGTATCCCGCCTCTTCGAGCTCTTCGACAATATCGCGACGCAGGGCGGGCTCGTCTTCCACCACGAGAACCAGAGGCGCAGGGGCTTTCATTGATATCGTGTCTATCATTATTATGGCCCTTCATAGCGGGGTAGGGTGAAGCGGAACAAAGTGCCCACATCGCTGTCGCGCAGATGTACATCACCGCCCTGCATTCGCGCCAAACTCCGGGCAATAAAGAGGCCAATGCCAGTGCCTTGCGTGCCGACGCTGTTTCTGCCGCGAAAGTTGGCGTCAAAAAGCTGGCCACGGTCTTCCTCAGCGATGCCCGGCCCTGCATTCGCAACATCACAGTGGAGCTGCGCGTCTTCACCGTGCAAATTCACTGTTATGGCGGACCCTTCTGGCGCATATTTGGCGGCGTTGGACATGAGGTTCTCTAGCACTTGTTCCGCGTGGGCAGGGTCGCAGAGAGCTACAGCTTTTAAATTGGGAGGACTGCGGGTCTCAATTCGCGCTGCAGGCGCTGCGGCCAGCTGTCTGGCGCAGACACCTTCCAGTAAGTCTCTCAAATCACAGGCCACCGGTCGTGCGCCTACCTGCCCGGTTTGAAGCCGTGTCGCATCCATCGTGCTAGCCACCAGGCGCGTGAGACCGGCGATCGCATTGCGCGCACCATGTGCGCGCTCGCTTACCTCTGCTGCGTCAGCACGGTCTCCGCGACGAATGAGGCGCTGCAGGGCTGAATCTGCGACCGCCAAGGGTGTGCGGAATTGATGCGAGATCATCCCTGCGAAATTACGGTATAGGTCCGCTGCAGACCGCTCGCGTGTAAGCGCCTCATCTAGCTCTCGGGTGCGCTCAGCCACGAGCTGCTCGAGGTGCTCACGGGTTTGCGCCGCCTTCAGTCGCGCAGCATATCGGTCGCTTGCATCATGCATAAATACGATTGCTCCGACGACACGCCCCTTATCGCACATCGGCGAGAACCGAAGATCAACATAGAGTGCCGGTTCCTCTGCATCACGATAATACGGCTGCAAAGAGATGCTGCTGTCTTTACCTCCCAGTGACGCCTCAAGCGCCTGTTGAACATGGCTAGTGCTGAAGAAGCCCGAGATGTCAGATAGCTTACGGCCAACAGCTCTTTCTGCAGTCTGTCCGGTCATCGCCGCTATCGCGGCGTTCCATATCGTGCAGCGCCCTGCGGCGTCGATCGCCAGAATGCCTTCGACGCTGGAGGAGACCAATAAGCCTGAAAAGTCCCGCTCCCGGCGCAGCATATTGGTGCGCTGTTGCGAAAACCGTAGCGCGAAGAACAAGGACAGGATCAGGATGCCGCCGGTGACGGTGATCCCCAGCAGGGAGGCGATAATCTGGCGAAGCTGATCGCGAGATGTTTCTAACCGTCCTCCCAGATCGTCCCATTCGCGGATCATGGTTTTATTGGCCGCCCGGGAAAAGAACGTCGTTATCGGGGTGATCACGCTGCGCAGCTCACGCGCAGCAGTCGGGGAAACCGGGGCAGGGGGCACGGTAAGGGTCTGCAATGATGCCCGCAATTCAGCTAGCTCATTTTGCAGGCCGATCTCCTCCATGAACCGCCGCTGTGGTCCTGCATTCAAAAGCGCGAAGCGGCTGCGCAAAAGGTCGAGCCTGAGCGCGGTCTCATTGGCATCGGCCTCGCCCAATTCGGCGCGCAGGGTCGTCTCAACCAAGCGGCGTGCAGCGCTATTGGTTTGATGCATGACCCAGAGCATATTGTGCTCCGCGTCGACGCGTATATCATCCGCGACCCGGACCATGCGGTTGAGCGCAAATGTCAGAAGCACCGCAAAGACCAGGATTGCGAGTATCGGCAGGATCAGGGCAGGCCCGGGCCGACCGAGGCGCGTCATTTGACCTCAAGCTCCGACAACTGCCAGACCCAGCGATAGTCATAGCGAATGTCTTGCAGTTCCCGATGGCCGTCGCGCGGGTAAACGATCCAGAGCGGCCCTTTATCGGCCCGCTCCAGTTTCATGTCATTCATGCTGTAGCCCACGATTACATCGAAGTTCTCAGCATCCGACCGCGGGATATCGACCGTATAATCGTTCAAAGCGGTCGCGCTGATAACATCCCCTGTGGCGCCCATTTGGTCGAGAAAGTCGCGCAGCAATACCCCGGTAAAGCTGTGAACCCCATCAGTTACGACAGTCGACGTTTCGATGGTGGTCGCGGGCATGGCGCGCAGATCGCAAATTGTAAATTGCGCCGGAGCCCCGTCGATCTGACCGGTGACCTGCAGAACCACCTGTTTATCGGCGGCCAATGGCGCCCCAATCAGAGCAAAGCAAGTTGAGATAATGAAAACCGCATAGCGCATAAGACCCTCATTTCTTTTAACCAGTTCAGCAGTCTTCCAGCCGTCATGCAACCATAACTAGAATTTTTCCGCATTTCCCCGTCCAAACGAAGGGGGCGCGCCCCTCTTTCAGCCGCTATCGGGAGGTTGAGCTGTAAGAGGATCACCGCGCTATGCGTCTTTTCAAAACCGTTTCCGCCTTTGCCGGGCTGCTGGTTCTGCAATCATGCGGCACACCGGAGTACCGCACCGAACGAACCCATTGCGAAGCGGAGTGGCTGCTGAAAGTCCCGCCGGTCTACCGCAGAGAACCGGTTACAAAATATCGGTCAGTCCAGCGGCCCAGTGGTGAGACAACCTGTGAGACCGCAGGAACAACGACCACCTGCAAGCCGGTGATGAAAACGATCTCGGTGCCTTACATTACCATGGAGCGGGTCGACATCCGCAAGGCGCAGCGGGATCCGCAGATCGCCTCCTGCGCCGCACGCGCTTGTGCGGCGAAATACGGCAATTCCAAATGCGAGATCTAATCCGATGCGCGCTTCCCGGCGCAAGCCAAGCGGATCGAGGATCTGATAGAGGGGAATAAAAATGTGGAATTTCAGTATTGGTCGCGCGCTCGGCCTTATGGGGCGAACTCTGCCCTTCATTCTATTGCGCATGGCGGTCTGTTTCGGGATTACGCTGGGCTATATCCTGGTGACAGGTATGGGCGCAGGGGTCGGCTGGGGTATTGGCGGATTTGGTGATGCTGATTTCCGCGCCACGACCACCGCATGGGGCGGCTTTGCCGGTTTTGGCATCTTTGGCGCCATCATGTACTGGGCGCGTGAATACATCCTCTACATTGTCAAAGCTGGTCATATCGCGGTGCTCGTAGAGCTGCTCGATGGCAAACAGTTGCCGCAGGGCCGCAGCCAAGTTTCCCATGCTTCGGCGGTGGTCAAAGAACGCTTCCCGCAGGCCAGCGCGCTGTTCCTGATGGATCAGCTGATCAAGGGCGTGGTCCGGGCCATCAGCGGGCTATTGCGCGGCATTCTCACGATCCTGCCGGTGCCGGGAGTGCAGCAGCTTGCCAGCGTCCTCTCAGCATTCTTGCGCATTGCCGTTGGATTCGTAGATGAAGTGATCCTCGCCTATGCGATCCGCACGCGGTCAGACAATGCCTGGATGTCCGCACGCGAGGCGCTTGTGCTCTATGGGCAGAACTACAAGCCAATGCTCAAGAATGCGGCCTGGCTCGCCTTGGTCGTCTACGGGCTCAGCTTCTTGGTCTTCGCTCTGATGCTCGCTCCGGCGGCTCTGATTGTCTACCTGGTGCCCGGCGCCTGGGCCGCAGGAGGCGTTGTCCTTGCATTGCTTTTCGCGTGGAGCGTCAAAGCGGCTCTGCTCGAGCCCTTCGCCATCACCTGCATGATGCAGGTCTATTTTGATACCATCGAAGGACAGACCCCAAAACCGGAATGGGATTCAAAGCTTGAGCAGATGTCGGGGAAATTCCGCAAGCTCAAGGAGCGCGCCTTTGGCAGTGGTGGGGCCGCGTGCACCGATCCAACACCCCAGCCTGTGTCTCAATAGAGAGTTTGGAGTGCAGATATGAGAGCAATAGCTTGCACCATCTTCGTGCTGGCAGTCGGCGCCCCAACAGTGACCGCAGCCGAGGCTAACATCATTTGCGAGGGCACCTATGAGTTCTTCAACGGGAAGGACACGCTGACCGCCCTGCCGGGTCACGCGCCGCCAAACGGCGCAAAGGCAGCAGAGCTTTACGACGCTTACAGGGGCGATTGGCTTGGCCATCTTATAGGAAAACCGAAAAGCGAAGGTATTCACGAAATTAAAGTCAGCCAGTGTGGGCGTCAGTTCATCTTATCTCAAGGCGCGAAGCAGATGCTGTTTTTGCAATCCGTCATGGATGACACGCTTTATGTGGCCCAGGACATCGGGCCCCCCAACGCTGAACTGACCCTGCGCGTTGTCGACCATAAGATTTTGGTAGGGGAGGTAGCCGGGAAAGCGCATGGGTTTGCTTTCAACATGCCCGTCGCTCTAGACCCCCGCGATGTCACAAGTCCCAATATGACCGGTTGTTCAGATGATCTCGCGCCCAAAGAGAGAGAACTCGATCGTCTCACCATAGATCCGGGGATACGCGATGAGGCGATCGAGATTGTAGCTGCTGAACTGGGGATCCCGGGGGACCGGGCGGACCGCTACATTTCAGCCGCACGGACGGTGGCAAAAACCCGGCAGACCGATAGGGTTGTGACTGTGGTCCAGCCGGGTGAGCCGGGATGCCCGATTGAGCTTACCGGGGTGAAGACCTGCCGGATCTACCCGCCTGACACCTCGACCATCGTTGAGACCAATGTCTTACTGGATGATGAGGGTATCCTGCTGCCGGTCAAGCCGCACAGCCCGGAGCAGTCGCGCGTCGAGGTCGATGACCCCATGGCGGCAGATACCTGTGCTCCGGTGGCGAAATATCCGCCCGCCAGTCAGCGTCTTCGTTTCAAGTTTCTCGCCGTCGAAGAGGCTGGGCTGAACGATGTGCAGGCTATGCTCGTGGATGCAAAAACCGACCGCGCGCGCCGCGCCCATTACGCAGAAGGAACGCAGGACGGCAAACCTGGCCGGGCTGAGGCTGCAAAGGAAGCATATGCGGCTGTCGGGTCACCGGTAAATGGGCTGCATGAGCTGCCGTAACGATCAACTTCCGCGCTGATATTCTTATTTGAAAGAGGGCATTACATGAGACTGATCACGTCAAAGCTGGCAATTACAGCAATTTCGAGCGGCATTTTTTATGCCGCGGCGGCGCAAGCTGCAGAGGATGTCGTCATCGTCTATGACGCGTCCGGCTCGATGTGGGGGCAGATCGATGGCACCTCCAAAGTCGAGATCGCTCGCGATGTGCTGGGAGATCTGGTTCAAGGCTGGAGCGCGCAGACGAACCTTGGGCTTGTTGCCTATGGCCACCGCAGCCAGGGCGATTGCACCGATATTGAAACTCTGGTCACTCCGCAGCCTATCGATAAGGACGGATTTCAGGCCCAGGTGAGCGCGATCAAGCCGGTCGGGAAAACGCCGATCTCGGGCGCCATCGAACATGCGGCCGATCTTCTGGCCTACCGCGACAACCCGGCAACCCTGGTGCTGATCTCGGACGGTGTTGAGACCTGCAACGCAGATCCCTGTGCGCTTTCAGCACAACTGGCAAAGCAGGGTGTGAAATTCACCGCTCACGTCGTGGGCTTCGACCTGCAGGATGATGCCCATGCCGGCCTTGCCTGCATCGCCGAGAACACGGGCGGCGTCTTTCTCCCGGCGAGAAATGCAAGTGAGCTGCATGACGCTCTGGACCAGGTTCAAGCAGCGATGGTGCAACCAGAACCGGCGCCTGCGCCAGAGCCGATCGAGCCGGAGGCGACCATCGCCGGGCCAAAGAGCGTAGCGACCGGTGCTGTTTTTGATATTGAATGGAGCGCGCCAACCAATACCCGCGACATGGTAACGATCCTGCCCGTCGGCACCAAAGAAGGCGCCACTGGCCCCTACCGCCGCGTTGGCGATAAAACCACAGGCCAGCTTACCGCTCCCGCCGAGCCGGGGCTTTACGAGTTGCGCTATATTCTGAACGAAGGCGCGAAGACCCTCGCTACCACGCCCATCGAAGTGACCGCCCCGGATGCGACGATCAGCGGGCCTGAAGCTGTGACCACAGGCGCGGCCTTCAGTATCGAATGGGGTACGCCAATCAACCACCGCGACATGGTGACGATACTGCCTCTGGGCAGCAAGGAAGGCAGTACCGGACCTTACCGTCGTGTTGGCAATGAAACGACAGGGCAACTCACAGCGCCAGCGGAAACCGGACTTTATGAGCTACGCTATATCCTGAACGAAGGAGCCAAGACCCTCGCCACCGCGCCCATCGAAGTGACCGCCCCGGATGCAACCATCAGCGGACCGGAGACTGTAACCACAGGCGCCGCCTTTGAGATCGAATGGCAAACGCCAATCCACCCGCGCGACATGGTCACAATCCTGCCTACGGGCGACAAGGAAGGCACCACTGGCCCATACCGCCGGGTTGGCGACAAAACTACAGGGCAACTCACGGCGCCTGCCGAGCCAGGGCTCTATGAGTTGCGCTATATTCTGAACGAGGGGAGCAAGACCCTCGCGACTGCTCCAATTGAGGTAGTAGAAGCTGAGATTGGCATCTCTGGTCCCAGCACATCACGTGCCGAGACCGATGTGGAGCTTACGTGGTCTTCGACTATCCATCCGCGCGATATGATTGCTCTGCTGCCCATGGGCGCCAAAGAGGGCGAAACCGGCCAATACTTCCGCGCGAACGACCGGACCCAGGGCATCCTGAAAGCACCATCGGAACCGGGGTTGTATGAGATTCGATATATCCTGAATGAAGGATTGCGCACCCTCGCCAGCGTTCCGCTTGAGGTCGTCCCAGCAGATGCGCCAATGGATGCGGGTGCGGGGCTTTCCGCGCCTAAGACAGCAGCCCCAGGCGCGCCGATCACAGTCAACTGGACCGGAGGGGGAAGCGGCGCCGATCAGCGTATTTCCCTCGCCCGAAAGGATCAGCCTGACTTTGCTTGGATCACCGCGCAGAAAGTGACGGAGGCCAAATCTCTGACCTTAAACATGCCGGAACAGCCGGGGCTCTACGAGGTGCGTTTCCTCGACATCTCGGAGCAAGAATTGCTTGGCCGCTCTGTTGTGGAGGTGAAGTGATGCGGAGCTTTTTTCTCTGGGCGGCTTTGGCGCTCGCTGCCGCCTCTCCTTTGCGGGCTGAGATCGACGGCCACGGCCCTGATGCCTACCGCGTGACTGGGGTCGCGGCGGACGATGTGCTGAATATGCGCATGGGGCCGGGCACCCAGTATCTGGTTATCGACAGCCTGCCGCCTGATGCGCGCGGATTGCAGCAGGTTACCTGTGTACCCCTTCAGATCCCCTCGATTTACAACAGGCTGACCGAAGAGCAGCTGAACAACCTTCCGCAACGCTGGTGTCTAATGCGGACAGGTGACTTCCTGAAGGCGGGCTGGGTCGCGCAGCGCTACCTCATGGAAGACGTGGATCTGCCGAACGATACGGCCGGGAATGATCCTGACAATATGCCGGTACACCGCAGCGGTGATGCAGTGATTGATGCAGCCGCGCGGTTGGTGGGAGACCTCTACGCGTCATATGAAGGTCAAAGCAAAGCAAGGCTAAGCCCTTTTAGCCCTACTCAGGCCCCACGGTTTTTCTTTTCCGACATTGTGCCGAGAGTTGCGGGCCATGGAGCAGATGTTCTCTATGACGCGCAGGACTTTCAGGGCCGTATAACGAAGATCGCTGCGGACCCGGATCAGCCTATGCTGCGCGGGATGGTGACGATCATCGCGGATTACACCAACTTTGGACACGCCGACCGCGCCACCTTCCGACTGCGCGCCGATACCGCTCAGCCCGGCGCGCCGGTTCGTATCTTCCGCGTCGATCATAATAGCTGGAGTTTTCCGTAATGAGCTATCTTGCGCAAACCACAGTGGCGTTGGCGGCTTGTGTCTTGACGGTGAACAGTACCGCAGCTGAGCCTTTACCTTGCCAGGGGCGCTACAGCGCACAGTCGGGCAACGTAACCCTCTCTGCGGAAGGCATGGTGCATGTGGAGCCGCGCAACCGAAGCGAGGGCACCATCGATCTCACTTATGACGGTTGCGACAGGATTACCGTCGCGGGCCAGGGGATGCGAATGCAGATCACACGCTCAGCAACCTCGGGCTGGACCGGAACGCTGGCCGCGGGCGGTGCTACCCGCATTTTTCATTTCAACGCCGTAACGCCACGCCTGATCAACAGTTGGATGGAGGCGTTCGGAGGCGGGGTGACCGTGCAGCGCGGGATGAAGCTGACCCTTCTGCAGGGGACAGAAAATCAGCCTGAAGACTGCGTCTTTGACGCAGATCAGCAGAATTTCAGCCGCGAGAATGCGGCGGCTCAGGCCTTCATGGAAGCGAATGGCCTGGTCCCGCCATCGCCAGACTTCTCGCTGCAAGATTATTTCCGCGCGACCGTGGTTGAGAACCGGACGCAAACGGAAACTCGCAAGGGCAGCGCCCGGCATATTCGCTTCATGCTAGGCGACGACGGTGCGATCCTTCCGGTGGCGCGCGCCGCGGTAAGGTTCCGGGAAATCTGCCGGGCGGAAGCCGGGACACTCGCACCACCACGCCGAATGTTGGATTTCAAGATCGTGCCGATCGAGAACCCGGACGGCTACGCCATATTCGCACGGGTCATCGACATCGAGACCGGCAAAATCATCGCCCAGCGGGAAGGCCACGTCACCGGAACTGATGCGGAGGCTATGACCCTGGCCATGCAAGACGGGGCCGCACAGCTCATCAATGACGGCGTCGCCTTTGGCCCGCTGAGTGATGGCGCGGCCCGGTGATATTTTCATAAGAAAGATTGAAGGAGCCAAAATATGAATTTCGATAAACCCGGTCGCAGGCAGCGTCTCTCACAGCTGGGGTTCCTGATGCGCCACACCTTCAGCATTCTAGGACGCAACCGCGCGATATTGGCACCGCTCTTTGCTATGTGGATCTATGCAGCGGTAATGGTTTCAGTGTTCTTCGCCGGGATCCTGCTCATTGCTATCGGGACAGGCGGAGGCGGCTGGCTTTTGCTCGGCGGCCTACTGATGTTCGTTTACAAGTTTTTCTTTTACAACCGTGCCGAACTGACATTGAGCCGACTTACCTTCGACACCGCAGCCGGCGAAACGCCCACCCGGCGAGACGCGACCAGCGCGCTTGCAGGGCTTGGTGCGCAAACCCGTCGTCTGGCCCTTCTCGATATTGCCGCGGCATGGATCGCCAGCCGTAAAAACAAAGAAGGCGGGCTTATGGGGATGTTGCTTGGCGGGCTGGGTGAGATCTGGGATCTGGCTAACCATTTCCTGCTGCCGGCCGTGGCAGTAGACCGGCTTACTCTGCGCGATGGTATCGCCCGGCTGAAGCGGCTGAAAGACCATGTCCCCGAAACGCTCATCGGTGTCTTTGGCATCGACATTATGGGAGGTGTGGTCGGCACGCTTATGGGACCGCTATATCTCTTTGGCGGTCTGGCCGCGATCGGCTGCGGCCTGCTCTTCGGTGATGGGATGCCGGCAGCATTCTCTGCTGGCGCGTTGCGCGAGCTATCTCCGGACATCCCCGCCTTTGGGCCAATCGGGCCTGATACCGTGTTTAACTGGTTGCCAGTCTTCATCTTCGCGTTTCTTGGTTTCGTGCTGCATGGACTGTTTGCCCGAGCGGTGACTTCTATCAAGGTCATCTATTTCACCCTGTTTTACAGCCGCATCATGCATGGCGAAGCGCTTGATCCGGACATCCGCGCAGATCTCGAAGGCTATCTGGATCTCGATGAGAAGGAGTTTTCTTCTGCAGAGGCTCCGACATAGAAGGGCGTAAAGAGCTCCGTTGCGCTTGCGCGACATCCAAGTCCGCCGCGTAAAGCCATACGCTGGGGAAAAGGTGGGTTGGCTGCTATCGCCCTTCCCCCTTCGGAGAGCCATCGCGGGTCGCGCTACTTGACCTCCTATTCGACAACTTACTGCCAAGGGTCCGCATCGCGGACCCTTTTCTGTTCGGATTTTCACGACCTGTGGATGGGATGGTTCGATGAGGATCATGACGCGTTCTACACCGAAGACAGCCATCGCACCGACATTCCGATGCTAGAACGAGAATGGAACACCTGTACGGATCTCTTCGCGGATCGCGGCGTCATGGTAGATATTCTCATGGCATCAGATCAGTATGAGACCCGTGAAGCTGCGGATGCGGCTATGGTGGCATATGTCGATGAGACCTATGGGGCACATATCATCGAGTTAGGGGGCGAAAAGCTGCATATCTATGCGCCGACCGGCTACGGGGTACATCACGCTGACTTTGCATCCAAAATTAGCGCGCAAGAGATCGATTACCCGGAGTGGCGGGAGGACTACTACGTCTTGTCAAAGGAGCCGCTGACCTTTCAAGAGGATCTGCTTGAGCCGGAAGATTGGACGGAAGGGCGCATCACCCCGAAGAGCCCCGATGCCGAGACGGATGCGCCGGAACCTTGAGGCCAAAATCCTTGAGCTTTCCGGCTCGACAAGGATCGCTACCTCAGGAGCCCGTATCGCGCTTAGCCATTCTATTGTTGGCCTCACGCTCAATCTCGTCAAAGATATCGCTTACCCCGAGACCACTGAAAAGGTCTTTCGGGGCAAGGCCCCGCTCTTTCAGCACCTGAAGAAACATTCGGTTGCTTTCGCGCTCAGCTGCTTGCTGTTCTGGAGGGAGAGCCGCAAACCGACGTCTCTCGGCCGCGTCTTCGCGTTCTGTCTGATTGTCCAAGATCTCTTGCTCACGTTTTGAATCCGCCTCAAGGCGGGCCCGATATGCGGCGATCCGTGCAGGTTCTGCATTTATTTCACGCTGCTGCTTCTTCAGCCCCTTCTCGACACGCCCTTCAATTGACGGCAGGTCATCTGGCCAGGGCACACGCCCAGAAGTCATCCGCATCGCCCCTACTTCAGCCAAGACACTGTCTTCAACGGCGCCAAGCGCTGCTTCTGCATCTGGGATCTCTTTTTGGAGCTCTGCGATACGCCTTGTTCGGTACTCGAACTCCTCGGTGACGCGTAAAATTCGGGTCTGAACAGGATAGCTGTCGACGCTCTTCCCTCCGTAGTGCAGGAAAGCATAGGCTTTCGGGTCTCTATTGAAGGCCTTCAGCTCGGCTTTCGCTTGAAGACGGCGTTTATTGCAGTTCACAAGATTGTCGCGCAGGTCTTTAACGCGCGCCTGTGCTGCGCGGATCCGGGCCGCCATTTTTTTGGGAATATCGGGTTTTGATAAGGACATGTCCGCCTCCTCTTTGAACAGAAAGGGGCTATGTTGCACAAAACCAGCGGGGATTCATGTCGTGAATTCAATATGGTAGCTTGCTCGCATGAGCAAACCAACATCACCTACCTATAAGACGACGAACTGGAATGCCTATAGTGAGGCGCTGAAGCGCCGCGGATCACTGACGATCTGGTTCGATCCGGAGATGAACTGGGATGCCGAACCCTCCGGCAAGAGGGGTAGGTCGCGGACATTCAGTGACGCCGCGATCCAAACCTGTTTGACGATGATATCACGAGGAAATGCTAGTCTTTCAGGCGGTATATTTATACTCAAGTCCTAACCAGGCACCGCTCGACAAAAAAGGTCGCAATCCCAATCGTAGACTTTAGAGCGTGAACAAAAACAGACATTGACCTTCGAATATCGCAGCGCTACGATTTGCGGGGAAGGAATGATTATGACCTCCCAAGCCTAACTTATGAATGCTGATGACGACGTTGAAGTGATCTTCTCAGACCTGTGCGCCGACGTAGAAATCGACGGGCACATTCTGACGGTCGAAATTTACAAGACAGACATCGATCCAGGCTGGATCCTAGA
>NZ_JAGDED010000018.1:0-42571 GCF_040148765.1 Sulfitobacter sp. NFXS29 | reverse complement strand
GTTCTGTGACCCGCAAGCGCCCTATCAGAAAGGCACTGTTGAGAATACGAACAACAGGCTGCGTCGATACCTGCCAAGATCAACCGCACCGACGGCGCTGACAAATCGATATTTGAGGTCGATTTGCCACCGCCTCAATGCAACGCCGCGCAAGTGCCTTGGCTACCGGACGCCCGCTGTGGTCTTTGAAAGCAACCTGATGGAAATACAGAACCGGTTGGAGTAAAACGACATATCAGGAGCTGCACTTCAGCGTGAGTTCACAGGGGGCGCGAGGCACACCGGCGGTGTGCGTTCTGTAAAGGGGAACTAGTTAGGGATTTGGAGGTTCTCCATGAGTACCTATTGCTTCAGGAATGGCCTGCGGCAGTAAACTGCATTCAGGAGTACATCATGTTTGCTCAGCTTAAGACTATTGTTTTTGCAGCCAGTGTCAGCACTCTCGCGCTCAGCGGGGCCGCATATGCCTCAGAAGACCTTCGTATTTCTAAGATTGATGTCGAGGCTACTGTCGCTACTGCTTCCGAGAGCAACGCGTTAGATTTCTATCCCGACATCGAAGAGGACTTGCGCGGAGAGGTCGCTCAACGTGTGCCATTGAGCAGCGATGGTGCCGATCCGCAAATCAGGATCGACATTCGTAAGATTGCACTGAATGGTGCGACGATGCTTCCTGAAAGTAGAGAGTTTAATGAACTGGAGGGTGTTGTTAATATCACCAGCCCGACGGGAGAGAATGCAGGACTAAGCTTTCCTGTAAGAATTTCGGCCTACACCGGAGATACGATCGCACCTGAGGGTTTTGTTAACATACTGCCTACAGAGGCTGACTTCTATGTTGCTATGGTTTCGACCTTTGCGGATGTCGTGGCCGAAAACCTTACGAGCGTGAACACCTCTGGGAACAAGATTGACCCATAAACGCGATATTCTCTCTGGCGGTCTCCCACCGCTACGCTGAGAAATGGCGCGGGCCTTCCTTCTCCCCCAAGGCCTGCGTCTCCCTGTTTTTTCTTTTGGTGATTGGACATCGTATCCAGAACTCAATTTAGCGCTGCCCGCCAAGTTGATGCTGGTGTTGATACCATTGCAGTGCTGTTTAACCCGCTTCCAAGAAGTCTTTTCCTGGAACGCAGTGGGACATTCATGAATGTCGTTAGTTATTGCCGTGTTAGCGGCGATAACATTTGGATTTTTGACCAAAGCCTGCGGGGGTGCAAATATAGCCGCCCGTGCCGGAACCAGCGGACGCAGTCTTAGTTGCCTGCGCCATTGCGTGCCCGGCAAAACCGGTGCCGAAAACGACTGCTAACATCGCTGAAAATGCCAAAATACCGCGCCGGGACCGGCGTGCCAGGTTCTTGTCCACAACTGCTCTCCTCAAACTCGGGCAAGCCTTTCTGATGTTGGCTTGCCTCGAATGATAATGGAGCAACTATGCGGATATGATGTTTACGGTCAAGGCGCCCATGCGTCTGGTCTATGCACCTTGTACTTGGGATCGGCATTTTACAGAGGCAAGTAGCGCCTTCAGAGCGCTGTGGGCTTGCGAGAAGAGCTCTTTAAGTCGTTATAAGGAGAGTGTTTCCCAAGCTACTTAGCGCCCCCCTGGCAAGACATGGGCGGTTTGCCGCCAATTGGGATAACCAAAGCCGTCCGGCCAAGGATAAACTTCCTTTTGCGCAAAATAGACGACCGCTTCGAGTTCGGGATAAGACGCACTCATCGTCCTAACATCAGCGTTCCACTGTGCAACATGCTCCGCATCGCCAGAAAACCCAAGCTCTGCGACCATGATGGGTTTGCCGAAGGTCACTGCACGCTCATATCGAGGTCCGAAGATCTCCTCGAAAGTTTGCGCTTGGTCAAGTATCGCTTCTTCCCACGGCTCGAAGCTGAACACCGAGAGCCCCACAACATCCACGACATCATCACCGGGATAATAGTCTGCGAGGTTTTCGTATCCGAGCGGGGACCACATGTAGCGGGCAGTTGGGGCGTTGCTGCGGCAAATTGCGTTCATCCGACGGAACGCAGAGATGTAGTCTTCTGGGCGCCAATTAGACCAAATGAACTGGCCGCTAGGGTCCTCCATTTCCTGGGCCCAACGGATCGTCATCGGAATATCAAGCTGACCTAAAGCAGAGCAGACGTTTTGCATGGTTGCATCGTAGGTGCCATTTTGAATGCCTTCCCGCAGGACTGTAGGGCTGTTTCGGTCGTCGCGGGACCATGTCCAAGGCTCAATTGTGACAAGCAGAGTCCGGTCGCGCTCTTTTGCGTAGGTTTCTGCCTCAAACAGGCTAGGCAGCAATACGTCTTCCCACGGGAGGAAGAGATGTTCGATTGAAACCCCTTCCAGCTCCGAAAAGTCGCCATTCGGGTCATAGACACCGAACGGGAGGTCCCCTGGGGGGACGGTTTGCGCGGTCACCGCGGTTCCAAAGGCAAGCGCGCAGAGGAACGATACAACTCCAAGAGAAGATGCTTGTTTGGGGGTGAACATATGAAGGGGTTTCATTTCTTGCCTCCTTTCAGGGGGACTGCATTGAGCATTTGCGACCACCAACGGGGATTATAAACCATGACATAAGGAGAGCCCTGTCCGCCCTGCCCCGCGCCGGTCACAACATAAGTGGGTGTGAAGATACGGACTGCGCTACGTGTTTCGGTAAGCGCGACTAAGCCTGCATGGCCTCGCTCTCCTGCGGCGATAACAATGCAGGCCGCTGACAACCCCACACAGGTAAATTGCGCGACGGCTCGTGGCTTCCATACCGCGGCGCCCAATTGGTTTTCGCTCAGATGTTTAACAACAATGACGACGAAGACGGTGGTGTAGAGTGTGCCGTTTACGAGGGCGAAGATGTAAAAACCGGCAGCTTCTTCCGCCCTTTCTATCAACAACACCGGGAGCAGGGAAAAAAGCGCCAAGATTAAGTAGGGCGATAGAACCCTCCACCCCAGCATCGGCACATCCTGCTGGCCCTTTGGTGTCACACGAAAATCGACAAAGCTTCCTGTGAGCGTATCTCGTACGGCCATGAGGCTCCCTAAGATCACCCATGGCCACTGCACTAGGGCAAAGAGCATTTTCTCCCACCCCAGCACCTTGGCATCATGGGGGCGGAAGAACCCATCGGCCCGCATACATAACACAAGGGTGATCATGACAACGATGGAGGGCCAGGCATGAACCAAGAATGCGGGAAAGGTAATGTTGGCATAGCGCACGTCGAAAACGAGTGCTGCGATAGGCAGCATAAACATTAGAGCCATGAACCCGGCCAGTAGTGGATACCACAATTGGCAGAAAACAAACTGTAGCCTGCGGCCTGCTGAAAGACCTGCAAAATAGCGTGGCGTGTGCTGGAGCAGAATGGTCATTAGGCTCCGTGACCACTGAAACTCCTGCACGATGAGATCGGCCACCGTGGATGGGCCTTCTCCCATAGCAATCGCATCGATGGCATGCATGCCCTTCCACCCCCCAGCATTGAGGATCATGGACGTAGAATGATCTTCGGCGAGCTCAGGGCCGAGCCCGCCTACAGCGCGCAGCGCCTTTGTTCGCACGGCATAATGTGAGCCAATACACATGGGCGCCCAGCCATTTGCATATCCCGCCTGTACGACGCCGTGAAAGACAGCTTCTGTGTGTAGCCTACTTCGTGCGGCCCAGCTTTGAGACGCATTGCGCGAGCAGATACTGGGCGCTGTTACATAGCCGATGTCTGGGTCTGCAAAGGGACGAAGCATCTCGTGTAGATAGGTGGGCTCGGGCACATGGTCAGCGTCGAGCTGGGATACGATATCATAGCGCTCATACCCATAATGGTCGTAAAAATAGGCCAGGTTGCCTTCTTTGCATCGCGTTCGCCGGGGCCAGCTTTTGTTGTGATATGCTGCGACCCCTTTGCGTGTGGAGACGTGAACATCATGCGCGCGACACCATTCCAAGACTTCAGGGTTAGGGTCTTCGTCTGCCAGCCAAGTGTCATGGGCTACTGTTTGGGCGAGCATGGCCTTAAGTGTTGTTTTGACGACCTCAAAGGGCTCTGCGGGCGCTTTCGTAACGACCATGGCGACCCTGCATGAGCCTAGCTGGGCAAGTGTGCCGGTCGTATGATGTGATCGCAAAAAAAGGTTAAGAAAATAGGCTTGGATAAAAAAGAGCCATGCCACACAAAGCGTGACGGGGGCATAGAGATACCAAGCGGTGACATGCTCTGGCTGCAGCCACCAGTGCCAAAAGAAGGCGACGGTGGCCAACCATAGGCTGGCTAACAGAACATAGCGTATTTTCACCTTCCCTTTCAGGAGGGGCTGGCGGAAAAACTGCGGATTATGTTCAGGCAGATTTTGCATTTTGCACCTTCAATAGGCCAAAGCTGCGCGCTGCGTCTGTTACGATGGTATGGATGTCAGAGTGACTTGGATCAAAGCCTATAACTTCTCGGGCTTGATCGATGTCTGCGATCAGCTTTGGCGGATCCCCCTGCCGCCGAGGCGCTTTACGCAGTTTTACTTTGGCACCGGTCACTTCCTCGACCACCTGAATGACCTGCATATTCGACACACCGCTTCCACTGCCAAGGTTCAACACCAGGCTGCCGCCGAACTTTTCCAAATGTGCCAATGCCATAAGGTGTCCGCGCACCAGATCGCTTACGTGGATATAATCGCGTACACAGGTGCCGTCGGCCGTGTCGTAATCTGTCCCGAACAGGGCCAGCGCATCCCCCTGCGGAAGCGTGGCGGCGAGGGCCAGTGGGATGAGATGGGTTTCGGGGGAGTGCTCCTCGCAGAGGGCGCCGCTTGGGTCTGCCCCTGCGGCATTGAAGTACCGCAATATTGCAAAGTCCATACCCGCCTGCCCCGCGACATCGCGCAGCATGGTTTCGCAGATCAATTTGCTCTGTCCATAGGGGCTGATCGGGTGTTGAGGAGTTGTTTCCGCAATAGGAACGGTTTGCGGGATACCGTAGGTGGCACAGCTGCTGGATAGGATGAAGCGGCGCACGCCGGCAGCTAAGCAGGCCTGCAGCAGAGAGATCATTCCATAGACATTGTTGTCGTAGTAACTGATCGGGTCCTGCATAGAGTCCCCCACATAGGCAGAGGCGGCAAAATGCAGAACGGTTCTGATGTTATTCTGGCATAAGGCCTCTGTGAGCTGTGGCGTATCGCGCAGATCGATATGGGCGAGCGGTCCCCATCGAACGGCACCTTGATGACCGGTTGTCAGGTTGTCGACAACCAATGGGGCTCGCCCCTCGGTGCCAAGGGCATAGCATGCGTGGCTTCCAATATAGCCTGCGCCGCCTGTCACACATATGCCAGTCGAGACGGTCATTCCGCGGTTAGCGCAGGGTTCATCTGCCGCAGCTCAGTCTCAAAATAGGGCATCGTGTAGCTCAGCCCATCCGCCAAAGAAGTGCGCGGTGCCCAGTTTAGGTCCCTGTTCGCTTTTGTAATGTCAGGGCAACGTTGTCTGGGATCGTCCTGCGGCAGGTCCAGATAATGTATGATGGGAGGGAGGCCGAGGATCTCAAGAATGCTGTGGGCAAGAGCAGCTATAGTGAATTCCTCTGGGTTGCCGAGATTGTAGGGTCCAACCGAGCTATCTGGTGCGGCCATCAAAGCCATAAGGCCTGCGATCATGTCGCTCGCATAGCAAAACGATCGAGTTTGATTGCCATCTCCGTAGATCGTAAGGGGTGCGCCTGACAGGGCCTGCACCATAAAGTTTGAGATGACCCGCCCGTCGGCTGGGCACATCGAAGGCCCATAAGTGTTAAAGATCCGTGCGACACGTATCCGGGCCCCTCTTGCCTTGTAGTAGTTGTAAAACAGGGTTTCGGCCGCGCGCTTGCCTTCGTCATAGCAGGCCCGAGGACCCATCGTATTTACGCGACCTCTATAGTCTTCCGATTGGGGAGAGACTTCCGGATCGCCGTAGACCTCTGAGGTCGAGGATTGCAGGATCTTTGCATTACAGGATACTGCAAGTTCCAGAAGGTTTATGGCCCCCCAAATGTTGGTCTTGAGCGTATGGATGGGGTCTATTTGATACTTCGGTGGTGAGGCTGCACAGGCGAGATTGTAGATCTCATCAACAGGGCCAATATCTGGCAAGGGATCGATAATGTCATGCCGTACCAATATGAAATTGGGATCACTTAGTAGAATCCCAATATTGGACATCCTGCCGGTTTCAAAGTTATCCATGCAAATGACGATATGTTCGTCATGCAAAAGGGTATGACACAAATGGCTCCCGAGAAAACCAGCGCCGCCTGCAACCAAAATGCGGCGTCCAGCCTTGGGACCTCTGGATATGGTCCGGTTCGAATACAACTTAGGTCTGTGCAAGCTCATAGGATTTCCTCCAGTATCAGACCATTAGCTCCAAGCAGCTGAGCGAAGGGTGTCGATCAAGGCTGCATAGATACTTTGACGCAGCGACTTTGCATGATGCGACAACTCGGCGCTGGCACAGTGTCTATGATACTAGTTTAAAATCAAAATCTTACCTGTGAAGCTAACAATAGGGTTAGCCTGCTCAGGCTTGAGCTTTGAGCGGGTCAGCGCGGGAAGTCGAACCGCTGAATGACTTGCCAAATCGCGTGGTTGATGAGGGCCAACTCTTTGATAGCGGCTTCAATATCTTCGGCCGCAGCGTCGTTTAGGGGATGCGATTGTCCCATCTTCAACGTGTCCTTGCGGTCGGCAATGCGCATCAAGATTGTACGGGGGTTTTCACCATCCGCGTCAAAAGCATAGATGCAGTGATTGTAGCGGTTCCGTAGTCTGGCTTGCCCTAAAATACGACTCGTGATGTCGAGAACCGCCGCTCTTTGGTTGGGTGAGATTCTCTCTAATTTCGCCAACCGTTCAACAAGGTCAATCCGCGCGCGGGTGGTGTTTAAGGTCAAGAAAATGACCGTTGCCGTTTCTTTGTCGACCTCAGACAAGCCTGCAATGAAGTGGATCAGTAGGCTTTCGGTGTTGGTCCAAGTATAGTTGAGCTTGCCGACGAGCAGAAGAAAGTCATCAAACTGCAACTGTCGGCCAGCTTTCTCTTTCATCCCGGTCTCATTTCCATTTTGGATTGCTCCAAAAACCAAACGGCTGCTTCTGTACGATTATTAACGCCGAGCTTAGATATCACGTGATGAATGTGCAGCTTTACAGTATGCTCAGAGAGCCCCAAGCGACTAGCAATGATCTTGTTCTGCTTACCTTCAGCGACGCAGGTTAGTACCTGCATTTCTCGGCCTGTCAGATCATTCTTAGAAACCTTAATCACTGGATCACGCAGGCTTAAAGAATCTTGAACGGCGGTGTGGAGCGAAGTTGTGTGTTTCTCGCATGGTTCTATCGGCTGTGGGGTCTGCCCCTCAGCGGACTCGTAAAGCTCTGAAGGGACGTAGTTTTCTCCGCAGATGAGAAGCTGTAGTAGGGTCAGCCAGCAATCTACGTCTCGGTTCATTGGCAGGAAGGCTAAGTTAAGGAGTGGCCGGGTCGCTCTCATGTCGTTCAGGATATTCCGGATCGGCTTAGCTTGCCGATAGGACAAGGCCACTGTGGCATTGGAAAAGCGCTCCAGCAGCATGGGCAGCACGGTTTTTAGACCGACAGCCATAGACTGATTTAGAATGATGCTTCGAACCCGATCCGGGCGACAGATTGATAGCTCTAAAAGCTCTTCGACAGAGGCTAACCGGAAAAAGTCGATATTCTCAAATTTTGTTCGAGCCAGTGTAAGTAATGTATCTGAAAAATCATGCGAGTTCCCTACAAAATAGCAGGAGATTTTATCGGTTCTTTTGAATTCAATTTCTTGCATAGCATTGTCCCTAGTCTGGCTACAACGTTCTATGCCTGTCTGCCTCATTGCGTATTCTTTGCGCTGTGATAAATCAGCAATCTTTGTTTACATGTTAATAAGAAATCATTTTTAGCGAGTAGAGATTCTACGTCTTTGTGGCTAGATATTAACACGAAATGCCTAATTATGGTCATATTTCTCCTGGAAGGCCAAATTTTCAACTTAAGGTTAATGTCATCCTGCTTTATTAAATCGAAAGGCGTAGGTTTCTGCGTCAAAAATTGATACACTCTTTGTCTTGCATTCTCCTTACCCAGATGAATTCTTCAATTCTATCAGCTTACTAAGCGATTTATGTGCGCTCTAAACCTATTGGCCAGATAGGTTTTTCCGTCGATCTTAGAGATATTCAGCCTTGTCACCATACTGTGATGACGTGCTCCACACTCAGGGTGCGTCGGCGGTTCCGAATGTCTGGGTCTCAGCGGAGGCTTCGTCGTTCCCGTCATCTTGCAAGTAAAGCAAATAAGGGAGGCGCTCTTATCCTTAAACATCACCGGAAAGCCGCGTTCTAAAACCCTGATCTAGGGTTGTCGCGGAAGCAACTTCAAATTCAACAGAAATGCACATCCCTATGGTCGCTTTTGAAATGAGCAGCGGCCCGGCATGTGCCCCACGGGAGAAATACAATGGGCAATAAGTACAACCTTGGAAATATTTTCCATTTTGGCGGCGGCACTCAAGATCAGGAGCAGGACCAGCTCCAGGCGCAGGGTCAAGGCCAGCTTGGACTGCAAGCGCAAGGTCAAGGCCAGTTCTCTGATCAAGAGCAAGATCAAACTTCCACTCAAGACCAGACCTCTGAAAACTGGAATGGCAATGGTAATGGTAATGGTAACCTGAACGCCAACCTTGGCCTGAACGGGAACCTGAATGGTAATCATTCAGACAACGCGATGACGAACGATACCAATACCAACAACAACAGCAATACCAATAACAACAGCACGACCAGCAATACCAGTGCGACGACCAACAACTCTGGTATGACCAACAACAGCAATACAACTGTTGGGGTCGACGTTGGCATGAACATGGAAGGGTATATGCCCAACGATGACGACTTTGCTGACATTGACTTAAAAGATGCGTCTGCAAATGATTTCATTATGGCCAAGGGCGACATTGACTATAACCCAGGCAATGATCTTGACCTCGATGATATTCTCAATGATGCGTTGAATGGTGCTGGCAATGATGCGGGTACGGTCAATGCCCAATCCAATAACCTCAATGACAACGACTCGCTGAGTAACGTTAGCAACAGCGGTACGATCAACCAAACAAATACCTCGATTGGCGGCACAGCAACTTCCGCCGATGGTATTGATGCGGGTGCTGCTGGTGGCAATAGTGGTCAAGGCGGCACAGCAAACGGTGCTGGAGCTCTGGGTGGTCTTGGTATCGCAGGCGCGGCGACTGCCGGTGGTGGTCAAAGCGGTGCCGGCGGCGGGTCGTCCGCAGCTGGAGGTACAGGGGCAGACGGTGGTGATGCTGCAGCCGTTGGCCTCGGTCTCGGTCTTGGCAGTGCTGATTCAGACAGTGATGCTGATGGTGACGACGGCGGTGATGCAACCTCGATCGGTGCGGGTCTCGGTCTTGGATTGGCCGGTGCAGGTTCTGGTGCAACTGGAGGTGATTCCGGTGATGCAGGTGGCATCGGTGTTGGCGTTGGCCTAGGAGGCGCTGATGCGGATTCCAGCGACGCGGATGGCGGCTCTGCGGGAAGCCTGTTTGGTATCCCCATCGCAGGCGGCGGTACCACTGGAACGGCAGATGCTGATGCCTTCGGCGGCGGTATTGGGCTTGGCCTTGGCCACAGTGGAGACGGCGGCGATGCCGGTTCAATGGGTCTCGCTCACAGCTCAGGCACCGGTACTGGTACCGGTGGAAATGCCAACGGCGGTGACGGCGGTGACGCAGGCGCCTGGGCTGCGGCATTGAACAATGCACAAGGCAACGGCGGCATCAATACTGCCAATGCGGGTGCTGGTGGTGAAGGCTACGGCGGTCACTCCTGGGGTGGAGACACTGGGAATGCCTTTGGTGGCCAAGCAACTGTCGGTGGCGTTCAAGCCGGTGGCGGCACCGGTGGTGCTGGCGGTAACGCGTACAGCGGTGCCGGCGGTGCTGGTGGAGATGCTGGGCAATGGGGTTCGGGCAATGGTGACGACGGCTTCGTGACCGGAGAATCCTTCGCCTCGGCTGCCTCGCAGATTGACACCACGGCCTTCAACATGTCGATCGTTCAGGGTGCCAACGTACTTGGCAACACTGTTGATATGACCGTTGTCGGCGGCGGCTTCAGCTCCAGCTACATCGGCGACGATGGCGATGGCGCATAAGTTTAAGTGACGGTTCCGGGGCTCAGCGTTTGCTGGGCCCCGCTTTTTAATCTCAAGATGGTGGCTGCGCATTCCGTCATCTTGCCACGCTAACAAGGAACCCAGTGTCGCAACTGTTTACATGGCAGAAATGGAACTGGCAGGATGTTAGACAAGCTCACCGAAATCATTTCTCATCTAATTGGTATTTTCCATACAACGGTCGAAGCTGAACGACTGCGCGACGCTTATGAAGATTTCAAATATCAACAGCTTCACTCCGAAGTGAATGACATTGAGATTGCCCCTGTCCATTTCGAATTGCGCTACACTCTTAGAGATTTTGACCCTGAACTAAAATACACACCCCTTTCGGACGAAACTTCCTTTAAAGTCTGGTTCGCGAATACGGATCCGATCAATTTGCGGGATCCGTATGTCCCCGGTCAGATGATCGCCTTTCCTGAGCTCTATATTGAACAGGAATATTCTTCCTTTTCCCCTGCGGCGCGTTCTTTGCTAGCTCTTGAGCCCCCAGGAAGCGTGGTCACGGTTAGCGTACAAAGCGCTTGGATGCAGGACAGCGACCTTCTTCGGATGAACAGTGTTTATGCCGAGTTCAATGATCCTTCTGTATACATTGCCGCTTTGGCCAGCCTCCAAGAAGCTGCGCAAACCCTGGGTGTGCTGACAGTGCAGTCCACTCTGGAATTTAATAGCAGCAATGGCGCGTCATTTATCTCATTGCATGACCTTATGGTCCAAACGGACGACACATCCCGTCTTGGAGAACAAGTTGTGGTTCTGCATGGGTCTGAAGCCTACGGCATGTTCGTCGGGGGGGCTCCTGTCGAGACCCTGCCCTTGCTGGACGACCTCATGCCTGAGCTTCTCCAGGCTGACGATGATACCGCGAATGAAGATGATGACAGATCAGCGAGCGTCCGTACGAGTGATCTTGATTTGCCGCCAGATGTGAAAACGCAGGCGCCTGACGATCACGAGAGAATTGAAGATAAAGACCCGTTTGAGGGTTTAAATCCTCCCTCTGGTGAGGCTGAGTTTTTTGGCCTCGATGCTGGCCACCAAGTGGTGACCGGCGGCAATAAGATGCTCAATGAAGTGGTAATGAATGTCTCTTGGCTCGATGCTCCCGTCATATCTGTCATGGGAGATGTCGTTGCGCTGAATTTGATCAGCCAAGTCAATGTACTCGCGGAACATGCCACTTTTAACAGTGTGATGCAGGACAGTCTTTCAGCCACTTTCAACATTGCGATGATGTCCTACACCTCCCAATTTGCCAGCGCCGCGACCACCGACGGAGGGCCTGAGCAGACTGCGGCTGACAATGAAGACATTTACACGGGCCTACCTAAGAACTGGGCGGTTACACGGATTGAAGGCGATGTGCTGACTGTGAACTGGGTGCAGCAATACAGCTTCATGACTGACAATGATCGCGCGGACGTACAAATTACTGGAGCCAACAGTTACATCAGTCTGGGCGAGAACCTCATTCTTAACTTGGCCAGTCTTGCGGAGATCGGATACGGCTACGATCTCATTATGATCGGTGGCAATCTGATTACGGTCAACCAGATCAGCCAGATGAACGTGATGCTGGATTTTGACAGCGTCACCACCGCAGGCGCCACCCCGTTCGGAATTTCAGTCAGTGGCAACCTGCTGTTC
This sequence comes from Sulfitobacter sp. NFXS29, assembly GCF_040148765.1. Lineage (NCBI taxonomy): Bacteria > Pseudomonadati > Pseudomonadota > Alphaproteobacteria > Rhodobacterales > Roseobacteraceae > Sulfitobacter > Sulfitobacter sp. NFXS29. The sequence goes on along the minus strand of NZ_JAGDED010000018.1, from coordinate 30,658 downwards.
AACGGCGCTTCCATATCCACGGTCGGTATCAATACTTACGGGGCGATGACCGAAAATTTCGCGGCCGCGAGCGAGGCCTTTGCAGATGGCGCACAGACCATTGACCGCGATGTCGCCCATGACGATGTTTTTGCCGGCGATGATCTATTAACCGTGCTTTATATTGCTGGTGATTTCAAAACCATCAATTGGGTCGAGCAGACCAATATTATGGGTGACAGTGATCAGGTTCATTTGGCTCTTGATGCTCTTACGGCGAAGTCAGGCATGCCGGCGAAACTCTACACAGGGTCGAATGCTGAAATTAACACTGCGTCTATAAATGTTTATGGTGCTGATTCCGAAGTGCGCGTGCAGGGTGATGTCTATAGCGACGCTCTGCTGTATCAGGCGGAACTGATTGATACGACTTCTAACCCCACTGGGGTCTTCATGCCGATGTTGGCAAATGAAGCGGTCCTATTTCTCGCCGATGGTATGATCACCAACCCCTCTCATTCATCGGACGATCCCGGCATCGTTCCAACCTCACCGGAAAGCATGGCATCCCCTGATCTGATGCAGACAATGCTGGCCTGATAGAGCAGAGCGCATATGAATTACCGTAATCCTTTTCCAGCCCCCCCCTTTTCTGCCAGAGCTTTAAAAACAAGTAGTCGTTCGCGCTATTCGACTGCACTCCCAGCAGGGCAAGAGTTCAGAAATGCACTGCTTTTGACACCGTGGATGCGATGTGCAGGTCCCCTGCCGAAGCCTGCCAAAAGGACGCATGCGGGTGCGCAAGACACGTCGGAACAGACGGGCGCGCAGACAAAAACAGACGTTCCTTCGCCTGCACCACAGGCGGAGGCCCTCCCCGACGCTTTGCAGAGTTCTGGAAACACCCCGCCCGAAAAAGACGCCGCTGGCCAAAGCTCCTCGCAAAACCATAGCCAAAACCATCCCAGGGCACCTCAGGAAGAGGCGCAAGGGACGGAGACAAAGGCTGCCCCCGAACAGCCGGTCGAAGCAAAAGCCAGACACGCAGAGCCAAGCAAAACCACACTGGGGGGCGTCCAGATTGAAGGGGATGCCGGTCCAATCTTGAAATCCGGTCATGGCAACAAGCCGCCGAGTGGAACCGGGGGTGGTGGTGGCGGCGGGAATGGGGGCAAACCTACCTTCCACAAGCGCGGCGCGCCTGATCAATTCGCAGCGCAACTGAGGAAGGGCAAGCAGATCGTGCGGCGCAATATGAGCTTCGTAATGATCTTGACCTGCGCGACCAATGTTTTGGTCCTGTCGATCCCCATCTACTTGTTTCAGATCTCCGACCGTGTGCTGACCAGCCGCTCGATCGACACCTTGATCATGCTTACGGTGGTTATTGCTGGCGCTGTGATCTTGCAGTCCATCTTCGATGCAGTACGCCGCTTTATTTTGATGCGCACAGCCGTTGAGGTCGCGGTCCGTCTCGGGGGGCCGGTGTTAAGTGCCGCGGCGCATTCGTCGCTCCATGATAATGGGAGGCAGTATCAAACGCTGGGTGATCTCCAATTACTGCGCAGCTTTCTCGTTTCCGGCACACTGATCTCCTTTCTTGACGTTCCTTTTGCGCCCTTGTTCATCGCAGCAATCTTTCTCGTTCATCCGCATCTGGGGGTGATCGTGGTGGCGACGGCCATTGCCTTGATGGTGATCGCCTTGATCAACCAAAAAGCAACGTCCAAGCCTTTTGCTGAAGCCAACATGGCTCAAGCGCGCGCCAACATGCATCTCGATTCCATGTCCCGCAACAGCCAAATCATCAACGCTCTTGCCATGGTCCCTGAGGCTGTCACGCTCTGGGGACGGGACACAGCATCCTCCCTTCGGTCTCAGGTTATTGCCCAGGATCGCAACATCATCTGGGCTGCGATGTCTCGGGGAGCCCGTTTGCTCACCCAGATCGCAATGTTGGGCTGGGGGGCTTTCCTTGCCATTGAGGGAGAAATTACCGGAGGCATGGTGATCGCGGCTTCGATCATTGCGGGCCGCGCGCTCGCACCGATCGAAGGCGCCATTGAGGGCTGGAACGGCTTCTCCCAGTCGCGCTCCGCATATCAGCGCGTTGCGAACCTGATGATGACCGCCGTTCAGAAGTTTGAAAAGTTACGCCTGCCGCAGCCAGAAGGCCGGTTGAATGTAGAGCGCCTGCTCTATGTGCCTGCAGGTACAAAGCAAGTTGTTCTTAATGGCCTTACCTTTTCTCTGCAGCCTGGAGACTCTCTGGCGGTGATTGGCAACTCCGGGGCAGGCAAGACCACTCTGGGCAAGATGTTGGTTGGATCAATCTTGCCGACCTCTGGTAATGTGCGGCTCGATCTCATGGATTTGCGCAATTGGGATACCCGGCAGCTCGGAGAGAACCTCGGATATCTTCCTCAAGACGTGCAGCTGTTTCCCGGCAGCATTAAGAACAACATTGCACGGATGCGATCTGATGCGCGCGACGAAGACATTCACCGCGCCGCCGTTTTGGCAGATGTGCATGACATGATCGCTTCCCTGCCCCACGGCTATGAAACGATGGTTGCAGCAGATGGCTCTCCGCTCTCTGGCGGTCAGAAGCAGCGCATCGCTCTTGCGCGCGCCTTCTACGGAAACCCACGCTTTTTGGTGCTAGATGAGCCCAACTCCAACCTCGACACGGCTGGGGATCGGGCTTTGGCCAATGCCATCCACCGCGCTGGCGAAGCAGGTATCACGGTCGTGGTGATCACCCAAAAACCATCTTTGTTGAGTGTCGTGGACAAGATCATGCTTTTGGCTGACGGCAATATCGCGCTCTTTGGCGAACGCCAGCAGGTGCTCCAGCAACTTTCCCAGAGGAACAACAACGGCAATCCCCCAGCAGCCCATCAGGGAGGACCGAGCAATGGGTGAATTGGTAGTCTATTCTGAGCCACCTGAATGGTATGATGAGGTGCCACGCTCCATTACGCGCCAGGTTGTTTTTGGGCTTTCCTTGCTGGCTTTTACTTTTGGAGGTTTTGGTTTCTGGGCTTTCAAAGCCCCTTTAGCGGCCGCCGTTATTTCCCAAGGCAGCTTTGTCGCGACAGGTAGCAACAAAATCGTGCAGCATTTGGAGGGGGGCATCATTAAGGAAATTCTTGTCGAGGAAGGTCAAGATGTCGAGGCAGGCCAACCTCTTTTGCTTTTGGATGAAACTTCTGCCTTAGCCACGGAAAGGGAGCTGTTCTTGCGCCAAGTGCGGTTAGAGGCCATGGAAGCCCGTATCCTCGCGGAGTACAATCAAAAGGACGCGCTCGTCTATCCTATCCACCTTGAGAAACTGCGGAGTGATTTCAATATCGCCTCCATGCTTGACGGACAGGAAATTGTGTTCGATGCGGCAACACGCCAGCTGCAAAATGACGTTAACCTGCTCCAACAAAGCATAAATGGCCTGCGAGAGCGCGCGCAGGGCTACGAGCAACAGCTCCATGCGACAAAGATACAGCTTGAGATCTTGATCGAAGATTCTGAAGCCAAAGAGGCCCTTTTGAATAAAGGTCTCATCCGGCGTACAGAGTACAACACCTTGCGGCGCGCTATGGCCGAAGCCACAGGTCAAATCGGGCGGCTTGAGTCTGAAATCAAGGAAACCCAAGCGCTTTCAATGCGCTACGAGTCTCAAATAGAACAGACCATCAATGAGCGGCAGGCGGCGGCTCTCGATGAACTTCAGGTGGTGCAATCAGAGCTTGAAAGTGTTCGAGAGCAAACGCGCAAGGCTCAAGGTATTTTGCACCGTGCTGAAATAGTGGCACCCGTTTCGGGCACCGTAGTGCGTCTACACTATCATACAGCTGGGGGCGTTATTGAAAGCGGGAAGGCGATATTAGAGATCCTCCCGACTGGCGAGCCGCTGATCATCGAGGTCCAGATTCCGCGGACTGAGATTGATGTCGTACGCAAAGGTCAGGAAGCAACGGTACGTTTGACCGCACTAAATCAGCGCACCACGCCGATCTTAGAAGGGCAAGTCTACTATGTATCGGCTGACGCGATCTTGGATCGGGCAAATGACGTCTCTCAAGAGATTTATGTGGCCCGCGTGTCAGTGTCACCGAAGGAGCTCGACCGTGTTCGGGGGTTCACCCCGACGCCAGGCATGCCGGCGGAGATCATGATCACAACGCAAGACCGTACCTTCATCCAGTATCTTATGAAGCCCGTTACAGACAGTATGATCCGCGCTTTCCGCGAACAGTGAACAGTGAACGTGCAAGACACAAGACGCGCGCCCGATTGGCCAGCCACGGGCTCCAACGCGTCCTTTGTTTGACCAGTGGCACGGCGATGTCAGCCCCAGCGGTACTCTTCACCCGTACGGCAAGTGCATGCCGGACCGGCTCATGGGCAAGCTTGCCGGACGTGGGGCAGCTGCACTGCTCTGATTTTACATATCGCAGGGCGTATTAGGGATTATGCGTAAAGGATAAATTAACGATTAGAGAAGTACTTTACCTGTAGTGTACGACCACGAGGAAGATGGGTTTGGCATGCTGCTGGTAGCTAGAAAAACAGACACGATAGAGGATACAGGTCTATGAGCGATCCTGAACGGATAAAGTTGCTCGAAAAAGCATTGATAAAATATGTTGAACTATATGGGTTCATAGATGAAGCCCGTGAGTACTATATCCGTAATGCGGATGGGGAAGGACCCGGGTCTAAGCAAAAACACTAAGCGTCAGAGCTCAAATTTTTTGGGGCTTCCTTGGATGATCGCTTTCTGTTGACGTTGTCTCCGCAAAGAAGCCAGAGTTGTAGGGCCCGACATCGCACACGCTTTCCGCGCTGCGGACGCAGCTGTGCACTTCAGTTGGCAGTATCGCCTTAGGAAGCGTTTTTTTCCAACTGAAGGTGTAGCGTTAGCCAGACATTAAAGTGGGTTTGCTGCACGAGCTTGGTATGCACCCTAATCTCTTCTACAGAAGTAGCTAATTCGAGATAACGTCAAAGCATGACGCTATTCAGTTGAGCTGGCATACGGCACGTAGGACGAGTAGCTCAATGTTGTGCTCCAACCTGGTGCCTGAATGAGGTCAGTGCGAAGCGAACGAAAGAAAACGATGGCCAATCGAAGGTCTGTAAACCTCATACGTGTTCTTCTCATCCTAGTGCTCTTGGGGATCACCTGGTTGCCGAAAGAGAGACATATGACCGTTTTCTTGACGGGTTACAGCTATTGGGACAACACACCGCCAGCTTCTGCTATCATCGGGCGCCCTGTCATACATCAAATTGCCGCAGGCACAGGGACTTACGATGATCCCGTGACCTTGGCGGTGGGCTGGCGGATAGACGAGAACAAAGTATCAGAAGATTTCCAGCCTGGCACACGATTTTATATTCCGCGCTTACGCAAATACGCCATCGTCGAAGACTTGTGTGGAGATGGGGCAAAGCCTCAAAGCGGGCCTTGTCACATTGGGTGGGAGGGATATCCTTGGCTGGATATCTATGTCGATGGCAGTGCGCGCAATGCTGAGGACAGTAAGCGCTGCATGGAAAGCTTTACGGGCATCCAATCGGTTCTGATAGCGCCAAGAAGGGGGTACCGCATCTCACCCGGACCTATCGTGGAAATGGGATGTCAGGTCTTTTGAAGCAGGCCGTAAAAATCTGGCTTATATGCCCGCGCTCAGACAGCGTTTTGCGACGTATGCGGGTCAGCCCTCCCCTTTCAACATATGTGCGATAGATTGAAGAATGACTGAATTTGTATTGATATCACTGTAGGTTTTACTCGGTTCCCCCGTCCTTTGGTTGATACTGGATGCAAAACCATAGGGGGTCTTGGCCTTCTCTCTCACTATGGCCAGCAGCGTGTCACAAAACGGATGGTCTTTATATGCAGACCACAAGTAGGCGGCCTTTGAACTGATCGAAAGGTGCTCATCACGAAAGGCCTGTGTGCGATGAGCGTCCAAGCCCGCGACCGTGTCAGTCGCCCACACGCGCCCCTGTGCATCAAATTGAAGTCCTTGGTACAAGAACCAAGGCGCGTTGGGAATAGGCCCTTCTGAAACGCAAATGAGCCTTCCGGTTTCCTCATGCTCTTCGATTTGAGCTGCCAACAAAACATCCGCGAGATAGGCCGATTCAGCAGACATGCCGAACTCCAGCGCTTCCATCAGCAAAGGTTCCGCTCCAAGAGGTCCAATATGCCCGCAGACTTCCAGCAAGGCCATCTGACCGTCAGGGGTGCTTTTGCCTTGGAAAACTTCATAGGGGGATTTCACTTCGATCCCCCAAGTTCGAAAGGCCCAAGCGGCGTAGTGCGCGCAATGTGATCTGAAGGTTGTTTCGAGTATGCTGTCTTCTACGGAGTAGACGATTCCATCTTGAACGATGTCTTTTAGGTCCCAACGCGCGACGGTGGGGGCTGCGCGTTCTTTTACCAAAGGATGCAGATCAAGGTTGTATAGAGCTGCTAGAAGTCGTCCCGCATCACACCCATCAAAGTTTCTGTTCCCCCATTTGAACTTGTCTGTTGCAATCCACCCTTGCGGCAACAGCCGTCCTTGGGAGCGTCGGCCGGCAATATTGGGTAAAATGCGACCGATCGCGCTTTGGAACTTCTGGGGCGAGATAAGCTCAAGGTCGACCGCCGCCATGAGCGCAAAGATATGGCTGCCTACATCCCACATTGTCACGGTTTCATGCAGCCTTTGATGGCCAGCAGTGAAGTTCACGGTGGCGGGGCAAAGGCCTGTCTTCGGATTTGTCCATCGTTCAAAATACGACCAGGCAACCTTGGCATCGGCCATCAATCGAGCGCGGTTTGTGGCACTCGGTTCAACGGGCGCCTTTAAGAGTTGCGGCTGATAGGCCTGCGTTCTACGAAAATGTGTAATGTAAGGGCCCGTAGGAACGAGGCGCCTTACATAGTCGGGAAGCGACACCAGTTGAGAAATGCCGTCATTCTCGATCACATACAGGGCATTTTTGAGAATACGTCTGTAGGCTTGATTTTGTAAAAGATCGATTGAAACAGCAAGGATACAATCTGTCGTCCCAAGAGACCTGTCCAAAGCTTCTTTAGCGGTTCTGATGTCTCTTAGGCGCACTGCCGGCAAGCCCAAAACGTTCTGTGAACTTAGCCCCGATCGGTTTTTTTCGGTAAGCTCAGTTGCGATCCCATAGCCGCCCCCAGCCAGAACCTCAGGGGGCGCATGAAGCCCTTCGTCTAAGAGCGCAATAGCATCCAAGGGCTCAGTGAAGGGCTTCCCCTCATCCAAAGAAACCCAGTACCCCAAAGTGGCGTTTGAGGTTGCCTCTGATCCAGAGCTTGAAGGTCGGCCTTCACTCGCCAGTTCGCGCTGGAAATCAGCCAAAGCGGTCTGGTCCTTTGGTGTCGCATTCTCCCCTAGAACAAAATGCAGGCCTACATACCTTTTATAGGTATAAGCGTCCCGAAACTGGAGGTCGGAAGCAAGAATAGGACTGACCCAATGTGCGCCCGACTGGAGCAAAACTTGAGCGGCAAAAGCAGAGGCCGCAAAAGCAAGCCCTGCCAGGGGGATGGTCAAGAAGTCTGGCGCAGAAAGGTAGAGAACGCGTTCCACTGCTTGGGATTGGGGGAAGCTATAGGCTTTCTGCGCAGGCTGAAGTTGGACGCGCTGCCCACCAACTAGTCTGACCACGCCGTCATCCCAAGCCTCAGGTCTGACATCAGTGCTCATCTGAGGGCGCATTAGAACATTTCGAATGCCAGAAGCCCGAACGCCCGAGGGTGCCATGGTCGTGGGCATCATATCGCAGGCAATGGTTTGGTTTTCGGCGGCATAGGGAGAGTAATCCACGGTGCCCCATACGGCCTTGTGCAAAGCAAGGCGCGCGTCGTGAACTGCGCGCGCCTGGAAATAGGAGGTCATGCCTGCAAGATCTTTCACCACAGGTACGATTTGAAGCAAACCGGGTGTTTTTTGCAGCCGTGTTCTTAGAACTTGAGAAAGTGGGCTGTCTGGCTTCAAATCTCCTGCGTAGAGGGGGGCTGGGTCAACCAGACAGCTCACGGGCAACCCTTTGCGGGCAAAGGCGTCCAAAACAATCGCGATGCGCTCGGGGTCGGTGACGCTGTTGATGCCGTCGATCACGACAAGAGTGTTCTGAGGGGTGGCAGTCGCGCTACGGCCCAATGAGGGATGGGCTAGCAAGAGAGGTGCTGCCGTCCCCCATCTTAGAAAGGTGCGGCGCTTGATCATGTCAATTTTGCTTGCTCAAATTGAAAGCCTTCACGCGTCATACGTCCCCAATTGGCCAAAGAGCCTGTCATAGCGCGCCAGAGCGCCCGGATGACTGAGATATATAAGATCTGACGGTAGAAAATCCGTTGTACTGGCAGCAAAAGCAACAAGCGCGGGTTCTCTGTAGGGTCCCATCGAAAAGCGATAATGGCACTCGCAATCTCCAACGCCGGCAAGGCCAGATAGGCGATAAGCAACGGGTTGGTTATGACGCTTGCAAAATCAGGCTCAGTCGCGCCGAAGTTCGCGAAAAAATCTATGATGAGGATCACCAAAAATAGATCTGCTAAAGGCGCAATAAGGGGCATCAAATATCCGAAGATCGCCAAGTCTGGCAGGGCCACGAGACCTAACTTGCGGCGCTCGACCGTCGCGCCGAGGTGCTTCCAGCCAGCTTGCATCATGCCGAGCGACCACCGCAGCCGTTGGGTCATCAATGCATTTAGAGACCTTGGCGTTTCGGTTGATGCAACGGCACGATCTTCGTAGATCACTTGATAGTCTGATCGTATCATCGCCATCGTCATGTCAGCGTCTTCTGTCAGCGTTTCAGTTGAGAAAATACCCGCTTCCATCAGAGCTGTCGTGCGCCATGCCCCGATCGCGCCGGGCACAACGGTGATCGCATTGAGATGTTCTTTGGCCCGGCGTTCAACAGCTTGCGCCGTGATATACTCAAGCGCTTGGAGGCGGGTGAGAAGATTGTCTCGATTACCCACCACCACACGACCGGCTACAGCCCCCACTTTGGGGTCCTTAAAGTGCGCAGCCAACAAGCCCACGGCGTCAGGAGCGATTTGGGAATCCGCATCGATACAGACCAAGATCTCGCTTTGAGCTTCATCAAGTGCTGCGTTGAGCGCCGCAGCTTTGCCGCGATTGGGCTGCCTTAGAACGGTCACCAGCGGGTGATATGCAAAGCTGATCGCTTTCTCGTAGGTGTCATCGGTCGAACCATCATCCACCACGATGATATCGAAATCCTCATACTCGGAATAAAGGGCTTTGCGGATGCATTCTTCAATAACGCGCGCTTCGTTATAGGCAGGGATCACGATTGTGACCGAGGGCGCATGCTTCGAAGGGGGCGCTACATGGCGCTGGCGTCTTGCTGCCAAGAGAAGAAGACCGAGAGAGCGGAAAACCCCAATTCCAAACACGGTCCAGAAAGCAATCGTAAGAAGAGACCAGCTGTTACCCACGGCCAAAAAGGACATGTTGCCGAAAGTCGATGTGACGCGGTCGCCCACCGGCAGCAATATCTCTGGTGAGACCCCCAGAAGGTCCGCAAGAGTGGTGAAGGTGTAGCCTTTCTCCCGCAGTTCAGAAATCACCCGCGGGAGAGCTGCAACGGTTTGGCTCTGGTCGCCGCCCCCATCATGAAGCAGCACAACGCCCCCGGCATTGAGCTCTACCTGCCGGATAATCTCATCTGCCAGTTCATCGGCGGTTTGAGTGATCCAGTCGCGCGGCACAACATCCATTCCAGCAATAATGTAGCCCGCATCCTCAAGGGGAAGAAGAGACGCGACCTCCTTGGAGGTGATCGGACCACCGCTGCGCATATAGGGCTCGCGGTAAAGCCGCATGTTCTTGCCGGTTATGCCGTTGATCAACAACTGCGTGGAGTTGACTTCAACCTTTGCCCGGGAAGCGGACACTTCTCCCATATTGGGGTGCGAGTAGGTATGGGAACCCAACTCATGACCTTCTGCCAGAATGCGTTTTACCAGGTCTGGAGCGGCGATCGCGCTATTGCCCAGAACAAAGAATGCGCCGGGCGTTTGGGTTTCGCGCAGAATATCCAAAGCGGCGGGGGTGTGCTGGGGGTGAGGACCATCATCAAAGGTCAAGACCACCTTGTTGGGCGCGCCAGCGCCGTAAAGCCGCACAGCACCCGCTCGGGGCATCTCGCTATAGCTCACTGAGGTCACTTCTTGGGTTGTGGGGTCCGTCTGTACAGCACGTCTGCCGACCTGTGGCATGGCGATTGGCGCGACAAATGGGCCTTCACCGAAAAGCTCGACGTAGTCTGACAGAACAATATTTTTGAGGCTCGCGCCCGATAATATCATGCCCCGGCTCGTCTGATCGAGGACCGCCCAAACGCCAGGGTCCTCATATCCCAGCCCACTCAGGCCAATTGCAGTGACCCCTTGGCTTTGCAGTTCAAGAAGTTGATTTTGCACCGAAGCTGCGTCAAGCATCCAGACCCGGTGTTGTAGCCCCTTAGCATCAATATAGTTCGCCCGGGTGTTCCCAGCCTGAGGGGCGAACACTGCGGTCCCCCCCTCTTCTGCAAGCGCAGACATAGTCTGCGCAAAGGACCGTATTTCTGGCAAAGGTTGGCCCGTGACCCAATCAACGGCATGGGTTCCCAACTCAATAACCAGCTTTTCAGGCGCTACATGCTCTTGAAGGGAGGCAACATGCGCTTTGAACCAATTCTTGTCTGCCAGTGGCTGAGGTGCGGAGCCAATCCAATACTCCTGATAGCCATTGACGATGACCGTATCGAAGAACCGGTTCGCTAGGACCAAAAGGGGGTTGGGCGTACTGCTTGGAAGCTTCACGCAAGATGTAAGTCCTTGCGTGCGCAATGCAGCCGCTATTTTTTGACCGAGTGTACTGAAGGTCCGGGCAGTAAGAGACACCAAAGGGCTTGCATCAAGACAATATCCCGTCACGGCATCATTTTGAGAGGGGCGGTCAAAGAAATTTGACAGGACCATCGTCACTTGCGTAGAGCCGGGCGGGGTCGTCAAAAGCCTCACTGCGGCTGCGTCGAGCTGGAGCAGAGGCATGATGTCTACTTGAGGGTTCTTCTCAATATACTCTAGCACCGGATCGCGGGTGCCTGAGCTTACGCCAACAACTTGGGCCTTCCCCCCAGCCACCGTGATATGAAACCAAGTGGGCAAGACCACATGAAGGGTGTCACAGCTTTGCGGAAGGGATTTCGCAGCCCAAGGAAGCTTGGCAGGAACAACCGCATAGACTTTTTCTTTTTGCGTCGGTGCATCACCTGGCACACACTGGTATTTCAGATCTTCTTGCCGGGCATGAAGTTCGATTGCTGCAAGGCTCGGCGTTTCCTTGCCTTCCTCCATGGGGAGGCGCCGCCTGTCAGACCAAATGCTTTGCTCTTTTAACACACTGATCGGTTCAGGCAGTGCGGCCTCCAAGCCGCCATCTGAGCCCACCGTCATGGCAAAGAGCATCAGCCAAACAGCAGCACCAATAACAACCGTTCCTAGCGAAAAAAGAACGCGTGTTTTCCTTCGTTGGCTGGGGTCTAAAAATACGCGATCTGACAGCCCACGACTGGTGCGCGTTTCGTGATATCCACGCTCACTTTTCGCTGCTTTGCCAGCGCTCTTCCGAGATCGCCCGATATTCTCCATTCACGCTTTCGCATCTATAACTGGTCGTATAGGAGCGTTTTGCGGCGCAGCACCGAAATCCGGCGTTAAGCAGGAGCGATCGGGTAAAGCTAAAAGGTTAAAGGAACACATTTCAGCTGAAGGGTGTCCCTAATTAACTTGCGCTCACCTATATCGTATCGGCGCGCGCTAACCCGTTCGAAATTCAAATGCTTTGCGTAACCACAAAATCTATACAGCAACGACTATAGATAAAGGCGAGAGTGTGTCATCACATTGCCCAGTTTTCGCCCATTTTGCAATCTGAGGTTGAAGTACTGTTTCCCTGAGCTAAACGCTGGGCCTAAACTAATCGAATTGATGACAGAAGAGCTGGAACAGCTGCGCAAATTACAAACAAAATAGACCTGCGATTCGTCACCTTTGGCGTGACTCCGCCTCTTTCATGCCGTCTTATATCTGAGAATCGTTGACTAAATCACGGTTTTGGATGACCGTAAGGTAATCGTGTTCCCTACAGCACACGGTTAACCCAGTGACGGCTACAGCTTCGGCTGTAGCCGTCGTTGTTTGGGGGGCTGGCGTTTTGAGCATTTAAAAATGCGAGATCGCGGCTGAACTTTGCCGGTGCCGCACCCATGCGACGCGCAATGGTCTAAAGTGCACAAGCCGATCATTTGAACCGCGGCGTCCGTTCAGAGTAGGCTGGCGCAGCGCTTAGTACGTTATAGCCCGAGCTTATTTTTAAGCGCCAAAACCTCGTTTTGGTATATGTAGCCGCGGATCAAGTTAGGATCCCCCTTAACCGGCCACCATTCTGTTTGGCCGGGGTAGCTTCGCCAAACGCGGTTAAATCGGTCAACCACATGCAGAATACAACTCTTCTCTCCTGGTGATCTGCCGGCCCGGCCATTATTGGGCCAGTACCAAGTGAGGTTATGACACATACGCCCGTACTCATCGACGGTCCATGAACCCGCGCCCAAGCTGTCGCTGCTCTGCGCGCACCATACACGCGCTTGATTGTTCGGCCCGAAATAAATGCCGCCGTCACAATCACCGCCCCATTTTTCAGTCTTGCCGATATAGGCCGCAATGATTTGGCTCGGTACAGGTGTCTTAGCGCCATAGGGCAAGGGGTCTGCAATTGCGCTGACCGGAAGAACCGAGGCGAGAAGCCAAGCAAACCAAGATTTTCGAAAAAACATGAGAAACTCTTTCAGCTGGAGGACCTAGAGCGGATATGCTCAGCGGATCTATGGTGCTAAGTCAATATTTATCCTAGCGAAATTCATGCTAGAGCTACTTTTAGACAATACGCTAATTATGAGAGAATCCTTATAAAGCCTGCCTTCAGTATTCACAGAAGTCACAAACGCGAGATTGAAAGCCGTAAACTCCTAGAATATCTTGATTAGATGATATCACGTGCATATTAAGCCTCAATAGAGGCTTATCTCGAAAGAAAAATGGAAATCCTACATGATTGATAAAACCGAACTGAAGGCACTATCTCGCAAGGAACTCGAAAAACTTTTGAATGAAGTTAAAAAGGCATTGGCGTCTGCAAAAGCAAGAGATCACCGGGAGGCAAAAAAGGCCGCCTCCAAAGCTGCTGCCGAGTTCGGATTTTCGCTGGGCGAAATTGCAGAACCCGTAAGCCCGAAGCCTGAGAAGACAAAAAGAAAAGCGAAAACCGCGAAAAATCCTTCGAAACCCGCCTTTGCCAATCCGGCTGACAAGACCCAGACCTGGACCGGAAAAGGGCGGCAGCCAAACTGGTACCGAGATCAAATTGCCGCAGGAACTGAACCTGAGGCAATGCGCATCGCTAACTGAAGCTCTGGCCCTCGCAACTGCGAGGGCCTTCAGAACGTTACTAGTCTCATGCTTCGTCTCGGTCTCGGGGATTAGTAGAAGGGTTTAGAGATTTAGGGGAGCATCTATCGGCGAGGTTGGAATCTCAAAGGGATATGAAGGTCGGGCCTATAGTCAGAGGGCATAGATAGTCTTCAAATCTGAGATAAAGGTCTTGGTTTCCCGCCCCCTTTTCGGGATTAGGCGACGGCTTTTGACGAGCAATGACAGAGGTCCTGTCGCACTCCCGTACGATAGTTTCTTCCCCAAGATTTCCTCTCACGTTGCTTTGTTAACCTTATAACTACCGCTCCCGCACTCCTGCAGGAGTGTTCGTCCAAAGATGTAAGCTACCTCGCGGCCACATGGAGTCCACCTGCGTAACCCGTTCCAGATCGTAATTTTCCATCAGATGCCGTTCACTAAACCTCCAATATAAAAGAATAAAACTGTGTTTTTTTGCGCTTCGCTCATCCATGTCCGTCCTTGAGGCTGGACTGTGAAACTCGACATTGAAAACGAGAAGGAAATCGTTCAGCATCCTTTCGCCACATACTATCGGGAGAATGTTGGTTTGAGCGACCCCTTATCACCGATTTTTGTTACCAAGCCCCTTCCTTCGGAAAAGGAATTTTCCGTTGTATCTCTCGTGGCCACAGAGGAGCGCTATGAGCGGTTGCTCTGCTCTCTTTTGGCGAAGGGGTTTAATGATCAGAATTCCGAATTCCTCGCGATCGACAACCGCAACGGGAACAGCTTTGATGGCTATTCAGCGTTGCGGGGTGTTTTGCCTGGCCTGCGCGGCCGTTATGTCCTTTTTACCCATGATGACATCGAACTAATATCTGACGGGATAGATGAACTTCGCAAGCTGCTAGAAAAACTAGAGGCCCTCGACCCCAAATGGATGATTGCTGGGAACGCCGGGGGCGTCTTTATAGGGTCAGGAGATGCCCATTTCCTGCATCTTGATGATCCCTATGGTAGCTTTCGTCTGCCCGGGCCCGACCCCGTCCGGGTATGGGGGCTAGATGAGAACTTTCTCGTTATGCCCAGACACCGAATGCCGCTACCCTCGCTGGATCTCTCAGGCTTTCACCTGTTTGCGACAGATATGTGCCTTCAAGCCCGCGCTGCGGGAGGTACGAGCTATGTTATCCCCTTCCTGCTGCGTCATCACGGAAAAGGACTTGTCGATGGAGCCTATCCCAATGCTCAAGAGATGCTTGAACGCAAATACAGCCAACTGAGTGTGAAAGGCCGGATCCAAACCCCAGCGGCGGCCTTGGCATTCGGCTGGGGGGCAAAGCTGAACGCCTTCTTGAGCCGACAAGGCCAACGGGTCTATCGCATCAAGGCTAAGTTTGGCCGGTTATTTGCGCGTCTTGGTGGGCGCTCAGGCGCAAGCTAAGAGGCATCGAACGAAAACATCTCTGCGCCTGCCTTATTTTTCCGGAATTCCGCTCTTGCCCCCCTTTAGGCGATGAGATCAAATAGGGCCATATCACTTTTAAAGCCGATGGTAGAGACTGTTCCGCCATCATCAAAAGACCAGCTTTTGGCGTAGATTTCCTGCGCGCTGTCGTTCCCCTCAAAGGCATCCATGTGGATAAATATGATCTCTGTGGCCAAGTTGACGACCTTGATATTGCTATAGGTCTGCAGCAAGAAATCTAGGAAAACCCGGGCATCCTGATCAAACGTCTCAAAGCCGTCGACGCCTTGAAGCGAGCTTAGCGGATTTGGTGCATCCTCCGTGCTCTCGGGGGCCATCAGCTGGATGAGTTCAGTTTCAGCAATTTTGTCGAGGCTGGTGATCTCGAAGCTATCGAAAGCCGCGTCAAAACTCTGCAGAAAACTGATTTCTTTAACGGCTTCAGGCGCGGCGCCTGCAGAAGGTGCTGGCGTAGCTTCTTTGACCCTCGTGGTATTTTCCAAGACTTGAGCGGAGACATCATCCCAGGTCATAGAAGCCGGTGCATGAGCGGAAAGAAGTGCAATTTCAGCACTATGCATTGGCTTCACGGCCTCGAACGCTACAGGGGTGTCTACAGTTGTGCCGATGTTTAGCGCTTCTGCCTGCGCTACTTCGTCAGACGGTGTTGTTGCCTCGATCTGTCGCTGCTGCGGATGAGTGACCTCCGAGGCCAACAAAAGGGCGGCCTCTTTCGCCTTAACCTGGGTGAGTGCAGCGGACAGACTTGCGAAGCTTAGCTTTTGCGAAGTGCCATCCTCATAGGCAATTTCAACGGCATTGCTTGCAGGCAGTGGTAGGCCTACGGCAAGCGCAACAAGGCTCAAGCTGGCCCCGATGGCTTTAGCGCCATGTCCAGAGAGGCCGAGAGCCAAACCTTCCCGGCTGGCGGACGCGATTGCCCCCTGTTTTGCCAGGTCCTGATCCCCGGGGAGCGGAGGCGCTTTTTGAGCAACCAGCGGCAGCTCATCTGCGTGATCGGTCGCAGGGTTAAGGTCGCCCATTGTGCTTTTTTCCACGGAAGTGGGGCCTGCGCTTTCAGCCTCCCCTGCAGCAATCATAGGCGTGGCCGCAATGAGCTCGTCTGACATCAGATAGATCGACCACACCAATGCTGCCAAAGCCGCTGCGGGATGGATGAAGACCACATCGCGGTTGCGCTTTGCGATCGAGACAACGTTTTGCCCTGATTGTCCGGCTTGCGTCACCGGTTTCACACGGCGTGAGAATTCAGCAACCAGATCTTGCAGACTGTCTCCTTTAATCGGAGCGTCTTGCATTTGGCTGGTGACCATATAGGCCCCATCAAAACGGCTAAAATGAACCAGCACCTCGTCGTGACTGTCCATGAAGACAAACCATGGGTCTCCTTCATCGGTAACCCCGCGGTCCACTTGGGTTGTTACACCCGCCAGCGCCAAGATCCGTTGCGTGCGGTAAAGGTCTGCCAATTCCTGGTTGGACCACCCTGTGATCGGTGCAGGCAGGCTGCTGGGCTGCTGAAGAAAGGAAACGTTGGCGTCAGGCTCAGAGCGGCCATCATCGACAGCCTCATCTTCTCTTGTTCTGCCGTAGAGGTCTGACATCTTGAAACTGCCGGGTGCAGCCTCTGTCTCGGTCAGACCAGACACGGCCAGAGCAGTCGACTTCATAGATCGTGGAAACCGAATAACATCAGACATCAAGCAAATCCTTTGCCCCACCATATCATTTTGGGGGCAAAGTCCAAGGTGTTATAGCTGCAACTCTCCAAGAGGAGGCGTTTGCATAGAACCCATTCAGATCAAACTCTTATTTATAGACCCTAAAGTGACGACGTGATGGTGCTTTGCCTGGGAATAGAGCGGCTCAGCCCTCTGCTCCACCGGCCGATATCACAAGATTACGGTTGGCGGTGCGGTCACCCAGCCCCTTTGAAAGAAGGGGCGGTGGCAGAGAAGGCTATATGGCCATGACTTACGACCAATGCCGTAACAATAGTGGTAGATTGGGAGGGCTAGGCAGCCCGCTGCGAGGTCATTGCGACCAACCCAAACCCGTACGCGCATAGCGCCGGTCAAAAACCTGTGTCAGGTTGCATGGATGAAGGAACTTCACCACGCAATCCGGCTGCTCTACACGGGACAAAGCCCACGCGCCCAACGGTTTCGCTATGGGCTGATCATTTTTGATTCGCTGACCATCTTTTACTTTATCGCGACAGCCGCCCTACCCGCCGCGTCGACGATGACCGCCATAAACACTACGCTCGGCCTGCTTATTACGATGGACCTTGCGGCCCGGCTTTGGATTTCAAACAACCTGCGCCGGGAACTGACACGCATCTATACCCTTGCGGATTTGGTCGTGGCGCTGTCATTGCTGCTCGCCCCCTTTATCCCTGGAAACTTTGCTTTCCTTCGCGTCCTGAGGGGGCTGCGACTGATCCACGCCTATCACCTGCTCCGCGATTTGCGGCGCGACAGCCTGTTCTTTCGGCGTCATGAGGATGCCATCCTCGCTGCAGTCAATTTGTTTGTCTTCATCTTCGTGACTACATCATTGGTCTTTGTGTTGGCCTTTGAGGGAGAGGCTGGCGTCACGGGATATGTGGACGCGCTCTATTTTACGGTGGCGACGCTCACGACGACTGGCTTTGGTGACATCACCATGGCAACGACCAGCGGCAAGCTCTTGTCGGTCTTTATCATGGTCGTGGGGGTCGCGCTTTTTGTGCAATTGGCGCGCGCCATCTTTCAGCCTTCCAAAATCAAATATAAATGTCCCGAATGCGGCCTGAACCGGCACGAGACAGACGCCATTCACTGCAAACACTGCGGTGAACCTTTGAAGATCGAGACCGAAGGAGAGACCGCAACATAGAAACAGGAAATGGGTTGCCCCATTCCCTGTTCTGATGGCCCTTGGCTGGCGCGAGGTAAATCCCACCCAAGGTATCCGTTTGTCATTAGAACCCAACCTCGGTGAAGCGCCAATAGTATTGTTGGTCATTCTCAGACCGGCTGTAGGCTCTGTGTTGTAGTCTGTAATGCTAACTCAGATAGGTCGACAGGTGATTGGGCGCTGTGAAATCGGTGCCTGCGTCGTGCGGGCCTGTCGTATGCGACGGCAAATTTCTGGTATTCTCTAATTATATCAATGCCCTAATAAGGTCGACAAAGACTGTATTCCCCGAGGCCATGCTGCAAGGCGCTTTCCATTTGAGCTTAACCAGCATGCCTCCTGCTATCGTTGAATCGAAGCCCTTCCTAGCAACCGGGCCCGAGTATACTGGGCGTGACCTTCATTAAAAAAGAGTTTATAGCGAGACGACTATGTTTGGCTGTGAAAGATATTTATTCAATGAGTGCCAGTAACCCGCTTCAGCAGGCCTACCGGAAGTTCCGCGCCATTTTCGGGGCGACGATCCTGTTCAGCTTCTTCGTGAACTTGCTGATGTTCGTAGGCCCTCTTTATATGCTCCAGATCTATGATCGGGTGCTGTCCAGCCGGAATGAAATGACACTTATAGTGATCACTGTGATCGCCGTGGCGCTTCTCATAACCTATGGCACGCTGGAATTTGTCCGCTCGCGCATGCTGGTGCGTGCAGGCTTGCAGTTTGACAGCATCCTCTCACGGCCCCTTTTTGACCGCGTGGCACGAATGCAGCTGGTCAACCCTACCAGCGGCGCCCGCACTGCCCTGGGAGATGCGGACAAGGTTCGCAGCTTTATCACGGGGCAAGGCGTTTTAGCCTTCTTTGATGTCCCTTGGACACCGATCTTTCTTGCGCTCTGCTTTGCCTTTCACCCTTGGCTGGGTTGGGTGGCCACGGGCGGTACGGTCGTGATCTTTACCCTCGCGCTTCTCAATGAGTATCTAACCCGCAATGCGCTGCAGTCGGCCAGTACAGAAGGTCAGCAAGCGTCCGAATTTGCGGGGGCCACGATGCAGAATGCGGAGGTCATTCGTGCAATGGGGATGCAGGATGCTTTGGCAGAGCGCTGGCAGGTCAAACGCAATGGCATGCTTATTTCGCAAGCGACAGCCAGTGATTGGGCTGGCGCTGTCATGTCGAGCTCAAAATTTGTCCGAATGGCGCTCCAAGTCGCGATCCTCGGTACCGGTGCCTATCTTGCCATGCGAGGGGAGATCTCCGCGGGCGTCATGATCGCCGCCTCCATCGTGATGGGCCGAGCCTTGGCCCCTGTCGAGCAAGCTGTCGGACAGTGGAAAGAATTTGTGGCGGCACGCCAATCCAATGCCCGGTTGAAAAAGCTTTTTGAAGCGGTCCCGGAAGAACCCACGCGCATTCAGCAACCCTTGCCCAAAGGCCATCTCAACGCCGAGGGGGTCACCACCGTTGTCCCAGGTACCCGTGAAACGATCCTGCGGGCCGTCAGTTTTGATTTACCTGCGGGAAAGACGCTTGCTCTTATTGGTCCCAGTGGGTCGGGAAAATCGACTCTGGCGCGCCATCTGGTCGGTGTTGGCGATCCTATAAATGGCGCGATCCGCCTAGATCAGGTGGAACTGTCCCATTGGGACCGCAATCAGTTGGGCAAAGCCATCGGTTATCTGCCGCAGGAGGTAAAACTATTCTCAGGCACTGTTGCCGAGAACATCTCCCGCTTCATGAACGGTGCCACCGACGACGACATTATTGCAGCTGCTAAGCTCGCCGGGGCCCACGAAATGATTTCAGGCTTAAGCGATGGATATGCCACGCAGATCGGAAGCGGGGGGAGCCGTTTGTCTGGCGGCCAACGTCAACGGGTTGGACTGGCCCGGGCGCTTTTCGGCAACCCTTGTCTGGTGGTGCTCGACGAGCCCAATGCAAACCTTGATAGTGAAGGTGAAGAAGCTCTGGCACGTTGCCTCACCCTGCTGAAAAATGAAGGCAAGACGATTGTCCTGGTGACCCATAAAGCAAATATTCTGAGTGCCACCGACCTTACCTTGATCTTGAGAGAAGGAACTGTGCAGCGGTTTGTGCCTACAAAAGAGCTCTTGCAGCCCCAGCAGAAAGCTCAACAACAACAGCCTCAGCAGCAACCACAGACCGTATCGCTATCCACGGCCAAGCTGTAAGATTTGGCAGGATTTGTCCGCTCACACGACACCGAGCTGGTCCGATCCTCGTCAAGCTGTCACAACAGTTATCACCCTTACAAACCGACAAGAGATTTAGGATTTAATCGTGGCAACAGCACAATCAACTCTGATTGCGGGCCAATTGAAAAAGATGGCAAACCCGCGAAAGTATTCCTTTGCAGGGTACGTCATCCTGTTCATTACGTTCGGTATCCTGGGCGCTTGGGCTTACTTCGCCATCATTGCCAGCGCCGTTGTGGCGCCGGGGGTGGTGTCGCTGGAGAGTGACCGTAAAGTTGTCCAGCACCTTGAGGGTGGCATCGTCCAAGAGATCTTGGTGCGTGAAGCTGATTTGGTGGAACAAGGCGACCCTTTGCTCGTCCTTGACAACATCCAGGTCAATTCAGAGATAACGGTGCTTGAGCAGCGCCGCGCCACCTCGGAAGCCCTGATCGCTCGGTTGGTTGCAGAGCAGACCTTTGCCGAAGAGATCGACTTTTCCCCTGACCTGCTCAACGCTGAAGACCCCCATGTGAAAAGCGCGGTGCAAGCCCAACGCAACATCTTTGAAGACCGCCGATCAATCTTTCTGTCGCAAACCGAAATTCTCGAGTTCCGCGCAGAGCAATTGAACGGTCAAGCGGAAGGCTACGAAGTCCAACTCGCTGCGGTGGAAAGACGCCATGACCTGCGCAGCGAACTTTTTGAGCGCATGCGCACAGGCGAAGAGCGCGGTGTGATCGAGAGCAACCGTCTCTCTGAGATGCAAGATGAGGTGATCCAGATTGAGGCCAGCATCGGGACTGCCATGTCCGATATTGCCCAAGTCAAAGCAGCGGCGGGAGAAGCACGTCTCAATATCCTCAAGCTCAAGCAAGAGTATAGCGAACGCGCCAACAGCGAGCTCAAGACTGCGCGCTCCGAGCTTGCTGAGATCAATGAAAAGCTGACCGTGGCCGCCGACCGGATGCGGCGCACAACCATTCTGGCCCCCACGACCGGCAAGGTGCAAAGCCTCGCCGTTACCACCCGCGGCTCTGTGATCCGTTCTGGTGAGATCCTGATGGAGATCGTCCCTAGCGATGAGACACTTCTCATCGACGCCAAGATCGCACCTGTAGATGTCGACAACGTACGCCCCGGGCTCGAAACCGAAGTGCGGTTTTCTGCCTTTAAGGCCCGTCTGTCCAAACTGGTGTTGGGAGAAGTCTTGTCGATCTCAACTGATGTTGTGACTACCAAAGATTCCAGCGAGGCGCCCTACTATCTCGCGCGGATCAAAGTGCCGGATGAAAACCTGACTGACGAAATACGAGAAGGTTTGACCGCCGGCATGCCTGCGGATGTAGTTATTTTGACAGGTGAACGGACCGTGTTGCAGTACATGTTAGACCCTCTGTCCGAAGCGATCTTCAAAAGCTTGCGCGAAGAGTAGCTACAAAAAAATAGAAGGTACTTTTGGTGAGACGTCCAAAGATCCGATGGGAGATGATGTGAGCAAGGTCAAGCGTATCGGCGATTATATAGCCGCGTTCTTCAAGCTGGGACGCACCGAGCGTATGGCCAAAGAAGCCCATCGCAACATGCGGACGATTGAAGAACGGTTCAACGGCTTGGAAGCCCGCGAGCGGCGCTTCCGAGACGGGATTAAACAGATGGTTCAGGGCGAAACCCAAGCCCTGATGGCCCGCAACGCAGAACTTGCGCGGAATTTTGTCGAACTGTCTCGACGCTTAGATCAGGTCTTGCTCGCCTCTCAAAGTGAGCCGGGGCAGCCCCCACGCCCCACCCCGGCCACCCAAAAGGCAGGGGGGCTCGAGGCCGTCATGGACAGTTTCTATCATAGGCTGGAAAACAAATACCGCGGGTCCGTCTCCGACATTCGCAACAGGCTGCGCGTCTATCTGCCTGATGTGGAAAGCGCTGTTATCCGCACGGGTGGCAAACCGGTCATGGACATCGGCTGTGGCCGGGGGGAATGGCTCGAATTGCTGAATGACGCAGGCCTTACTGCCATCGGCATTGATACCAATTCGGTGCAAATTGGCGAGGCACAAGAAAAAGGGCTGGATGCGCGGCAAGGGGATGCTCGCCGCGCGCTGAGTGAGGCAGAAGACAGCTCTCTAGCCTGCATTAGCGCGCACCACCTGATTGAGCATTTGCCCTTTGAAGAGGTCCTTTGGATCACGCGGGAAGCCATGCGCGTCTTGGCACCGGGGGGGGTGCTTTTGTTCGAGACGCCTGATGTGCGCAATGTTTTGGTGGGGGCGACGTCGTTTCACAATGACCCTACGCATTTGCATCCCATGACCGATCCCGTGCTCACCGTTCTGTTCGAAACGGTGGGGTTCCAGCCCATTGAGACGCGCCGACTGCACCCCCATGAGAGGCTCGCCGAGTTCATGGCCAAACCAGGTTTTGACCCGGAGTTGGCCAACTTGATGTTTGGAGCCCAGGACCTCGCCGTTCTCGGCCACAAACCTCTTCAGGAGGTTTGAGATGCGGGTTGGTGTCGTCCGAACCCAAGTGCCCTTTGTCACCGGCGGCGCTGAGCGCCATGCAGCCGGCTTGGTGGGCGCCCTACGCCAATATGGCCATGAAGCTTGCGAAATCACCCTGCCCTTCAAATGGTACCCTGTTGAAACCTTGACCGACAGTATCCTCGCCGCGCGACTGACGGATCTGTCAGAGGCGGAAGGGGTGCCGATCGACATGATGATCGGGCTTAAATTTCCTGCCTATCTCGCACGGCATCCCAATCCGGTCTTCTGGCTGATCCACCAACATCGGCAAGCCTATGATATGTGGGATGCGGGCACGTCAGATCTGCTGGACAGCTCCGAAGGGATGATGGCCCGTGATATGATCCGCGCGGAAGACCGGGCGGCTTTTGCGCGCAGTCAACGCCCCATTTATGCGAATTCGCAAAATGTGGCTGGACGGCTGAAGACATACCTGGGGCTGCCTTCGACGCCTTTGTATCACCCCCCACCGCTTGCGGACCGGATGACACAAGGCGCGTTCGGTGATTACCTCTTCGCCCCGGGACGTCTGAACCCCTCGAAACGGGTCGATCTGATGTTGCGCGCCTTGGCCAAAACACCTGGGCCAATGCGCCTGGTCATCGCTGGTGTGCCAGAAAACCCCGCCTATCTGGACGATTTGCGTAAATTGGCCGCGGCTTTGGGGATTTCGGGGCGCGTCGACTGGTTGGGCGGCATAGATAATGAGACAATGATCCGACACTATGCCCAAGCCCGCGGCGTCGTCTTTACGCCGCAAGATGAAGATCTGGGCTATATCACGCTGGAGGCCATGCTTTCGGGCAAGCCAGTGATCACCACCACCGACGCCGGTGGGCCGCTGGAGTTCGTTTCTCACGAACGGGAAGGATTGATCACCTCTCCCGATGCGGAGGCGCTCTCAAAGGCCTTCACCATGCTTTCTGAAGATGCCACCTTAGCCGAAACAATCGGTCAGGCTGGGCTTGAGCGCTATCAAAGCATGCAGATCTCGTGGGAGCATGTAGTGGAAACGCTAACCGGAGAAACGGCAAAGCCAGCCCCGGGACCGGCGCAGATCGCGGCCCTTGAAGCAAAAGCCGCAGCCACGCCGGCCGAAGAAGCGGTGGCGCGTGTACAGGCTGCCGTGGCGCCTCCGCCCGCGCCTGCCTTGCCTTTTGCCTCCATTACCGACGTGCTGCAGGCTTATGCCTTTGACACCATGCCGCAGGAAAAGGGTGCGGGTCCCGCGCCGGTTGAACCTGGCTTGGCGCAATATCTGGGCTCTCATTGGACGCGCTACTTGACCACTTTACACCATGTTGTCGATTGTGCCCCGCGCGACATTCTCGATGTTGGAGTCTTCCCGCCTTTGGCTTTTGAAGCCATGGTCGTCAACGCCCTTAAGGACGTCAAAATGAGCGGGATTTGGGAAGGACCCCATCCTTATGCGCAGTCTGTCAAAAGCCTGAACCCGGCCTACCCTGATTTTGACATTGAGCTGCGCCCGGCCAACATTGAGCGCGATGTGATGCCCTATGGGGATGCTGAGTTCGACATGGTGTTGGGCATGGAGATCTTCGAGCATCTCGCTCTGGACCCGCATTTCTTCCTGTCCCAAGCGGCCCGCGTGTTGCGGCCAGGGGGCCATATCATCCTGACCACGCCCAATGTCGGCAGTCACCGCGGTGTGCGAAAGATGCTGGATCGCGAGTCCCCCTACTCTTTCGGCCTTTTTGTCCCCACAGGCGGGGTCTACGGGCGACACAACCGCGAATACACCCCCCGAGAGGTAGAGGCTCTGGCCCTTGGGGCAGGTTTTGAAACCCAGTTCTTGGGTACAACAGATGTCTATGACACCCATGTAGACCCCGCGACTGCAGCCCTCATGATTGCCCGCGAGGACGCATTGGAACTGCGTGGAGAAACAATTGTCTTTGTGGGGCGGAAAACAGGAGTGCCGAGTGCCCCGCCGCCCGGGCTCTACCATGGCGATCCTGCGCGGCTCTCAGGCAAACTGGTCCTGACCAAGGACGAGGCCGACACCGGGCTTACGCAAATCACCGCTCAAAACACCTCTTCAAGCTGGTGGCCGGCGACGGGCAATCAAGCGACGGCTCTCTTGGCGGAATGGATTAACGATGCAGGCTATCTAGTTCATACCAATGTCATTTTACCCCTAAGTGAAGCTGTGGCACCTGGAGAAGAGACGACGTTCAGTTTCCGCCGCGCGCCGGATCAGCCAGGTTTGGGAACGCTGCGGCTGCAGCTCTTCCAGACCGGTGTCGGGGCCTTTACCGGGACAGGACGGGCGAACCTTTTAGAACTGTCCTGTTCTGAGGCTACCTTCTTGGCCTTGGCCAAACAGGCGCTTTAATGGCCAACATAGAACCGCGCCCCATTATTCATTGGATCAGCCCCCTCCCCCCGGCTGAGACTGACATTGCGCATTACACCGCGCGCGTTCTGCCGGCTCTCAGCGCTGAGGCCGAGGTTGTTCTTTGGACCGATGCGCGGGAGTGGGATCCGACCCTAGAGCGCCACGCAACGGTCAAACATTTTGACCCGGATACGGTTATGCCGCGGGACTTTGCGGCCATGAGCCGCGGGTCAGGGCCAGAAATGCTCTTTTTGCATATCGGAAATTCCTGGGTCTTTCACGCGGGTTTCTTGCGCCTGGCACAGCGCATTCCCACGCTTGTAGTGCTGCATGATCTCGCGATCCAGGAACTGATGATCGAAGCGATTGAGCAAAACGAATGGGATGCGCCGAGCTATTTGGCTGGTATGGAAAAGTGGTATGGGGCCGATGGTCGGCGCTTAGGCCAAGCGTGTCTGAGCCGAACAGAAAAAGGTTCTGCTATATCTGCCAGTCTGCCGGGCTTTGAGCTGGTTCTGGAAAAGGCACTGGGCGTGCTCACGCATACTGAGATGGCCCATCATGCGGTGCAGGCGCGGTTACCGCAGCTGCCCGTTCAGGCCCTGCCCCTGCCCTTCGAAATTGGTCCGGCGCCGTTACCGCGCCGCACCTCAAGCGGACCACTGCGACTTTTGCAATTTGGTTGGATTGGGCCAAACCGGCGGCTTGAGCAGATTTTGGAGGCTTTGGCACAAATGCCGGAAGGGTTCGACTACCGGCTAGATATAATGGGCAAGATTTGGAATTCGGATATCATATATGACAAGCTCACCCAGTTGAACTTAGTCGATCGGGTACATCTGCACGGTTTTGTCTCAGAGCCAGTCTTGGATGATGCCCTGCGCCAGGCCCATCTGGTGCTAAACCTACGCCACCCCAGTATGGGGGAAGCTTCGGGCAGTCAGCTGCGTATCTGGAATGCAGGGGCACCGTCGGTTGTTACTCGGGAAGGCTGGTATGCTGGATTACCCGAAGACGTGGTCTATTCTGTCGACACGGACAACGAGATCGCCCAACTGCAGGCACTTTTTTTGAAGCTTGCCGCGGATCGCCGCGCAGGGGATGAGATTGGCGCTGCAGGTCGGGCCTATTTTGAAGCGCATCACGCCCCTGCCTCCTATGCGAAAAACATTATCGCCTGGGCTGAAGAAACCGCAGATCAAGCCGGGCGAGATCTGGCCTTGCGCTTGAGTTCTGAGCGGCAAAAAGCGCGTAGTCTACACCCCGATCTGCAAAAGCGTCTTACGGTGTTGACTGCGGCCGATAGGTCGAAGCGTTAATCTTTTTTAAGTGTCGCCGAAGAGCATCTCATAGGCTTCTGGCTCATAATAGCTCAACAGAATAGTCATGAAGGCTTTAGGCTCTTGTTCGAGGGCCTTCGCCCAATCGCGGTACCGCGCACTCGGGATTTTACCGCGTCCCGTTTCGAGCTGTGAAATAAAGGTGTAATAATCCAGATCAAGCGTATCCGCGAGCTGACGCTGCGATAGGCCTTGGGCTTCACGTAAGGTCTTCAGCCAGCTACCCAACTCAGCGCGGGCATCTTTATCGCGCGAGACAGCGGGGGTCATCTTATCATGTGCCATACTATGAGGCTTCCTGTTCGCGGCGCAGCCCCAGTTAAAGTCGGGGCTGAACCAGAAGTGTTGCAGCTATAGGTTTGAGGCCACCGACTTGAGTTCGGTCAGATCTGAGCCTGTTTGTATTTATAACATCTTCTGAAAAAAGATGGTATACTTTTTACTGGACATAAAGCTTGCCCGAAGGTGGCGGATTTGGTAATCCAATCCTAGCGATCACTCCGCGATCTGGCGACAATGCCGACTTCGGAAAATTTTTGCCGCGCGGTCGCTCGTGAAAAGATCATCGTGTAAGCTTATTAAGCAGGAAGCAAAAACCATGGCAACATCTGAACAAATTAACGATCTCGTCGCGCTTTACGCCGGCTATTTTAACCGCGCCCCCGATCCCGCAGGCCTCCAGTTCTGGATCGATCAGATCGATGGCGGTCGCGAGTTTAACACGATTGCTGCGGATTTCGCGTCCTCTTCGGAAGCAACCGCGCTGTATCCTTACCTGACAGCACCTGATGTGGCGTCGCCTTCGACCTTCATCACCAGCATCTACCAGAACCTGTTCAACCGCGCCCCTGACCAAGCTGGTCTGGACTTCTGGTCCGGTGTGCTTGCCGCGGGGTCTGTCTCCGTAGCCGACATGATCGAAGCGATCATCAACGGTGCCGTTGATGCGCCCGACGCAACACCCCCCACCTTCGACAAAACAACGCTCGACAATAAAGTCGAAGTTGGTCTGGATTTCGCCGTCGACGCAGGCAACACACCCGGCTTCGAATTCGATGCTGCCGCTAAATCTGCCGCAGTCGATGCGATCGATGACGTCACAAACGACCCTGCAACCGTTGCCGCCGCCAAAGCTGAAACAGATGCCTTCCTGTCTGGCACAGCCAACCTCGGCGACACCTTCACGCTCACCGCAGGTCTCGACGTCCTCGCAGGCGCCGAAGCAAATGACACATTTGCCGCCAATAACGCCACCTGGAATGTCGGCGACAACGTCGATGGTGGTGCCGGTGTGGACACTCTGAGCATTGCTAACGAGAACCAAGACCTTACGTTGGCTGGCCGCACAATCACCAACGTTGAAAACGTAACCGTCATCAACATTGACCCCGACACGGGCAGCCAAGACTTCAACATCAACAACAAGATGATTGAAACGCTCACGGTTGATTACGCTGATACAGAGATGAGCAACGGTCTCTACCTCGACAACATGCGCGCCGACACCGACCTCGTCGCCACTAACATTATTGCCGATGGCCAAACCATTTATCGTAACGATGATGATACCATCAGCACCCTGACGGGGGCCGTCTCTCAGAGCAACACCATTTCGAACGTTGATCGCGTGACGAATGACAATTACGTCAATTTCGACAACTACAATGAATTCTCGGTCGCTACAGAATTCAATCTGACCAACACCTTTGAAAACTTCACCTCTATCGATGGTGATGGTGATGACGAGGGTTTCGATTCTTATGATGAAATCGAAATGCAGGCAGATAATGCTGTCATCAACGTGACGTATAACGTGACGAATGTTGAAACTCCGGATGACTATAGCGAAATCGACCTGGATGTTTACAACGGCGCGACGGCTGACGTTGCTGACGTCGTAAATGTTGTCTTGAACCTCGACAATGTCGATGGTTTGGACGTGGTCTTGGATGCCAATGATAGCGGCGTGAGCAGCGACAATGATCGCGTGACTGTCAATGTTGCAAGCGGTGGTCTGGCCAATACCGACGGCTCCAACGATTTCAATTTCCAAGACTTCGAAAACATTGACCTGAACATCGACGGCGATGCTGATTTCGGTGAAATCGACAGCTATTCCAATATTGATGCAGCCCAGACCATCAATATCGTCGCCAATGCCAATATGACCGTGGACAGCATCTGGGATGTTGCGGACGATCAAGAGGTCACCTTCAACATCTCTGGTGCCGGCGACGTTACCTTTGACGTTTTGGGCGATAACGAAGGTCTGACAGTCAATGCAGGTGCCGCAACTGGCAACCTTGATCTGGGCGTTGGTTCCAGCGCTACATTTGCGACCGTCGCAACGGCTGGTTCTGGTGACGACACGATCACACTGCTGAACGAGTTTGAACTGAACGCTGACTCAGATGCCTTCATCCAAGTTCTGGATGGTGGTGACGGTGTCGACACCTTCGAAATCGATACCGATGATCTTGTTGCCTCGCAGGCTCTGCTGAACGCCGATGTGACGGACTTCAGCGACGCGATCGTCAACTTCGAGCGTCTGTCGTTGACTGCTGTTGCAGGCCAGAGCATCGACGCGACCACTCTTGGTTTCAACGATGTGACTATCGACGGCTACACCACAGGTGGTGATCTGACTGTAGAGACAGCTGCAACTGTCACCGCAACTGATGATGGCACAACCGACTACGCAATCATCGTAGAAGATGCGGCTGCTGGCACTGCAGACAGCCTGAACCTGGTTGTCGAAGGTGAAGATGGTATTACTCTGAACGGTCTCACCGTCGCAGATGTCGAAACCATCAATCTGACATCCGCTGCAACTGACGCTGACGAAACCACACCTGGCGCCAACACAGTCGATCTGATTGCTGACGGCACGACAGCATTGAACATCTCGGGTGAAACCGAGTTGGTCATGGGTGCTGCAACAAGCCTGACGGATATCGAAACAGTTGATGCAGCGGGCTTTGATGCTGGTCTGGACATCGATCTCTCGACTGCGGCTCAAGCTGTCACAATCACCACAGGTGCTGGTGCTGACGTCGTAGTTGGTTCCGACTTCGCTGACACGATCAGTGTTGGCAACGGCGGCAACACAGTGACCGGTGGTCTCGGTGGAGACGACATCACCCTCGGTGACGGTGTGACCGAAGACGATGTCGACACCATCGTCTTCAACGGTGTAGCAGAATCGCAGGGCGTAAACGTCGACACGATCACTGGCTTCCAGGTCGCTGTTCAGTCGACAGATGACATCAACAGCGACACAGTTGTGGATGCTGATGACGTTATCAACGACATCCTGGACTTCTCCGGAGTTGTGGCAACTGGCACATCGTCTTATGCCGGTGAGGCAAATGGCTACGGTGCGGTGCTGACCACTCTGCAGGCAGGAGGAACGGACTCGTTGGCTGTTCTCGACACGTCGACCAACACTCTCTACTGGGATGTGAATGCCGACGGTCAGTTGGACAACAACGACATGGCCATCGAGTTGGCCGGTGTGACCGATCTGTCCGCAGACAACTTCGCCTTCGTCTAAGCCAGCCAACCTGGACTAAGCATTTGGATCGGCCCTTCGGGGCCGATCTTTCTTTTTCAAACTTACAAATCGACGGAGAAACTTATGGCTAAGTTGAACATTGATGGTCGCGAATATGACACTGAAACACTGTCCGAGGATGCCAAGGCACAGATTACCAATGTCCAGGTCGTGGATCGGAAGATCGTCCAGCTACAGCAGGAAATGGCGATTATGAAGACGGCACGGAATGCCTATATTCGCGACTTGCAGAGCAAGCTGCCGAAAGAATCCTGAACGGCCAACGGCGACTTGATCTCTGCCCGATCAGAGGCCGCCAAGGCGCAGCTGAGCGAGCTGAAAGGCGTTAATAGGAAGATTGCCAATCTGCAGGCAGAGCTGGCGTTCGTTCACATAGCCTGGAATGCCTAGGCCCCGCCTTGCGAGACAAATTGGCGAAGGTTGAGCCGCAGCAGTAGCTGAAACTGTCGCCCCATCACTGTCTTGATTAATAGAAGATCTCTGCTGATAGTAGTGGAGGTCTTTTTCTGGGGTAGAGAGGCACTACACATCCCCCCTCTCCCGAAATTAGGTGAAGAATTTTAGCTGCTTAGCCTAACGCCGCCAAGGTCAGCTCATTTACGCCTCCCCGCAATGCCTTTTTTACGTCATTTTTCTTATAAGAAACCTTTGCCCGGTCTGAACCTATGGTAATCCCCCCATTTTTAATGGGGTCCAGCCGTAGAATTCACGCAGCCGTTTTCAGTTTCATTGCGGGTGTCATGCCGCCGATGCCCATGTTGGGTCGCTCGTTGTTGTAAGTCCAGAGCCATTGT